>JAGWLP010000046.1 GCA_028864905.1 Gammaproteobacteria bacterium | reverse complement strand
GCCTCGGCCTGGGTGCGGCTCAGATGCAGCATGCGCGCCGCGACGATGCGCAGCCCGGCCTTTTCGAAGCGGGTGTAGATTTCACCGATGATGTTCTTGGCCACGCCATCCGGCTTGACGATGGACAGGGTGCGCTCGATAGCCACAAACACGACTCCAGGCGGGGAGGGAGAGGATGCCGGCCGCGCCCGAACTGCGCTGCGAAAATCCGGCACGTTTAAGCGTGTAAGTTTACCGGCTGCGGGCCGGTTCAGGCAACGAAAAGGCGGGCTAAATCGCTGAAAAACCGGGGGTTCAAACCGTGAAGCTCTCGCCGCAGCCGCAGGCATCCTTGACGTTGGGGTTGTCGAACTGGAACGACTCGTTCAGCCCCTTGCGGATGAAATCCACGCGCGTACCGTCGAGCAGCGGCAGATTCTCGCGGCTCACCAGCACCTTCACGCCGTGCTGCTCGAACACGACATCTTCGGGACCGGCGGTGTCGGCGTAGTCCACCACGTAGGCAAAACCCGAGCAGCCGGTTTTCTTCACCCCCAAGCGCAGGCCGAAGCCGCCACGCTGCTCGAGGTAGCTTTGCACCCGGCGGGCGGCGGAATCGGTCAGGGTAATGGCCATGTTCAAGCCTGCAATTGAGGAACGGCCGGCGAAATCGCCGGCGCAGCATTGTACCGCCCCGCGGCGGCGCGCACAGCGTCTTCCACGGTGACGGCGGCGGCGCGCTTCTCCGCGGGCAGGCCCAGCTGTTCCGCCAGCGTCACGACGCTGAAACCGGCAGCTTCCGCCGGTGTGCGGCCCTTGAGCGCTTCGCTGGTGAGCGAGCACAGCGCAATCGTCGCGGGACAGCCATACACGCGATAGCGGCAATCGCCGATCCGGCCTTCGGCGGTGACTTGCAACTGGAACTCCACCTCCCGGCCGTAACGGCGCTGGCCGGCACTGCCCGCGAGAATCCGTTCATGGCCGGCGGCAAACCCTCCGGCATTGCGCGGCGTGCGGAAATGCGCCCGCACCGTGTCGCTGTAGGCGGCAAATGGATCTGGCATGGCTCAACCGGCCGCGGGCGCGAGTTCCTGCAGGCGATGGTATTCCTCGCTCACGATGCGTGCGGCCGTCTGCACTTCCTCTTTGGTGGTGAAGCGCCCAACGCTGAAGCGGATGCTGCTGCCCGCGAGCTGGTCGTCCCGCCCCAGCGCACGCAGCACGAATGACGGCGCCTTGTCGGTCGAGGTACAGGCGGAACCGCTGGACACCGCCAGGTCATGACAGGCGAACAGCAGGCTTTCGCCCTCGATGCCGGGGAAGCCCACGTTGAGGATGCCGCACACCCGCTGGCTGGGATGGCCGTTCAGCAAAGCTTCCGGCACGGTGACATGCAGTGCCCGCCACAATTGCTGACGCAGCGCGCTGCAATGCGTCACGTCCTTCGGCATTTCCTCGCGCGCGATGCGATAGGCTTCGCCCATGCCGACGATCTGATGCGTGGCCAGCGTACCGGAACGCAAGCCGTGCTCATGTCCGCCGCCGTGGATCAGCGGATCGAGATTGATGTGCGGCTGGCTGCGCACATACAGCGCGCCGATACCCTTCGGTCCATACACCTTGTGGCCCGAGAACGACATCAGGTCCACCGGCATTTGCTTGAGATCGATGGGCAGCTTGCCGGCACTCTGCGCGGCGTCCACGTGAAACCAGGCGCCCTGCGCATGTACGATGGCGCCGATGGCGGCGATGTCATTCGCCGTGCCGATTTCATTGTTGACGTGCATGATCGAAACCAGCACCGTGTCCGGGCGCAGCGCCTGCGCCACGGCCTGCGGCTCGACCAGCCCGTCGGCGTTCGGCTTTATATAAGTGACTTCAAAGCCGTCGCGCTCCAGTTGTTTGCAGGTATCCAGCACCGCTTTGTGTTCGATGCGCGAAGTCACTACGTGCCGGCCTTTGTCGCGGTAGAAATGCGCCGCGCCCTTGATGGCCAGGTTGTCGGACTCGGTAGCACCGGAAGTAAAAATGATCTCGCCGGGCTCGGCGTTCACCAGCGCCGCCACCTGCATGCGCGCCTGCTCGACCGCGCCGCGTGCCTTGCGCCCGGGAGTGTGGGCGGATGCGGGATTGGCAAACAGGCCTTCGCAGGTCAAAAACCCGGCCATTTTCTGCGCCACGCGTGGATCCACCGGCGTGGTAGCCGCGTAATCCAGATAAATGATTTTCTCCGGCATGCTGTTCTCCGAAATCTTCACGCCAGCGCCACGGCACCGCGGCGCCGGACCGTGATCTCGCCAAGCGCGGCGAGCAGCCCGTCAACGTCGGCTGCGCTGTTTTCAACGCCCAGGCTTACGCGCACCGCACTGCGCGCGACGGCTTCGTCACACCCCATGGCGAGCAGCACGTGGCTGGGCCGGCCGCTGGCGCTGTGACAGGCGGACCCGCTTGAGACTGCGAAGCCGCGCCGATCCAGTTCCATCACCAGCCATTCGCCGGCATAACCGGCGATGCCGAATTGCACGGTGTTCGGCAGGCGGTCCGCGTGCTCGGCGAAAATCCGCACACCGGACAGTTTTTTCAGTTGCGCTTCCAGGCGTGCGCGCAGCGCGCGCACCTGGCTGCTGCGTGCATCCAATTCCGCTCGTGCCAGCTCCGCCGCCGCGCCGAAGCCGACAATGCCGGCGAGATTCTCGGTGCCGCCGCGCAGGCCTTGTTCCTGGCCGCCACCGGTAATCTGCGGCACCAGGTCCACGCGCCGGTTGCGGATCAACGCGCCCACGCCGCGCGGGCCGTTCAATTTGTGCGCCGAGAGCGTCATCAAGTCGGCTCCCAGCGCCGTGAAATCCACCGGCATTTTGCCGGCCGCCTGGATTGCATCGGTGTGCAACAGCACGCCGCGGGCGTGCGCGAGTCCGGCTGCGGCATGCACGTCTTGAATGGCACCGGTTTCGTTGTTGGCCAGCATGACCGACACCAGGCGCGCGCCGCCGTCGAGCAGTTTTTCGAGCGCATGCAAATCCACACGACACTCGCCGTCCACCGGAATGCGTTCCACCGTCCAGCCGTCCTTGGACAAGGCCTCGGCGGTTTCCTGCACTGCGGCATGCTCGATGCTGCTCACGAGCAGGCGTCCATGCGGCACATCACGACACACGCCGCGCAGGGCCAGATTGTCGGCCTCGGTGCCGCCGCCGGTGAAAATCACCTGCGGCGCCTGGGCGTTGACCAGCGCCGCCACCTGCTCGCGCGCCCGGTCCAGCGCAGCGCGCGCTTCGCGCCCGAAACGGTGCACGCTCGCCGGATTGCCGTGCGTGCCGCGCAACAGCGGCAGCATGGCGTCCAGCACCCGTGGCGCGAGCGGCGTGGTGGCGTTATGGTCGAGAAAAATGCTCATGATTCTGCGACGTATTATACCCGCCGCTCATGCTCAACCGTGCCGGGCGCGCAGCAGCGCAGTGAGCAAACCGCGCAGGATGTTGATTTCGCGCGGGTCGGGCTGCGCGCGGTTGAACAGACGACGCAGCCGGCGCATGAGATGTTTGGGTTGCTGCGGATCGAGAAAGCCGCTGGTAATCGCGGCGGATTCCAGATGCGCGTACAGGCCTTCCATCTCCTCGACGTTCGCGGGCAGCGCGTCGCCATCCGTCGCCACGGGCGCAGTACCGCGCGCCAGCAGCAGTTCATAAGCGAGGATCTGCACCGCCGCCGCCAGATTGAGCGAGCTGTATTCGGGGTTCGCGGGAATGTGCACGAGCAAATGGCAGCGTTCGAGTTCCTCGTTCGTCAGGCCGGTGCGCTCGCGGCCGAACAGCAGCGCGACGTCCACATCGGGCGGGGCGTCGCATAGCCTGGCAGCGCACGCGCGCGGCGTAATTGCCGGCGGACCAAGGTCGCGCCGGCGCGCACTCGTGCCCGCGACCAGCGCGCAGCCCTGCAGTGCCTCGTCCAGCGTCGTGACCGCGCGTGCCCGGCGTAAAACATCGAGCGCACCGGACGCGCGCGCATTGGCTTCGGCATCCGGAAAGCGTGCCGGACGCACCAGCACCAGCGTGTCCAGGCACATGGTTCTCATGGCACGCGCTGCAGCGCCGATGTTGCCCGGATGGCTGGGTTCCACCAGTACGATACGGATGTGACGCGGCATGTTTATGGAGGGGCGTGTGGGCTTCTGCTATTCTACGCGCCCTGCCGCGCCTGCGCGGCCCGTTCTTTGATTTGAATCCAGCCGTAGGCCCGCCCGCGGAGTAGTGTCATGCATCCCTTGTTGAATATCGCGGTCACCGCCGCGCGTAAAGCCGGTGACATCATCGTGCGTAATCTCGATCGCGTGGACCGGCTCACCGTCAAGGCAAAGGAACACAACGACTTCGTCAGTCAGGTGGACCGGCTCGCGGAAGAGGAAATCATCTACACCATCCGCAAGGCGCATCCGGACCATGCGATTCTCGCCGAAGAGAGCGGCGCGCACCCCGGCAGCAGCGAATTCCAGTGGATCATTGATCCGCTCGACGGCACCACCAACTTCCTGCACGGCTTTCCGGTATTTTCCGTGTCCATCGCCGTCAAGCACCGCGGCCGGCTGGAACACGCCGTGGTGTATGACCCGCTGCGCCAGGAATTGTTCACTGCCAGCCGTGGCGGGGGCGCCCAACTCGACGACAAGCGCATCCGCGTCAGCCAGCAGAAAACCCTCGAAGGTACGCTCATCGGCACCGGCTTTCCCTTCCGGGAAAACCAGAATCTCGAACTGTACATGCGCATGTTCGAAGTCATGGCGCGCCAGACCGCGGGCCTGCGCCGTGCCGGATCGGCCGCACAGGACCTCGCCTACGTGGCCGCCGGCCGCCTCGACGGCTTCTGGGAAATGGACCTGAAACCCTGGGACATCGCTGCCGGCGTCTTGTTGATTCAGGAAGCCGGCGGGCTGGTCGGCCATTTCGACGGCACCCTGGGCGTGCCGGAAGACGGCGACATCCTGGTCGGCGGAGAAAAAGTTTTCAAGGCAATGGCAGAAGAATTCAAACAGTTGCAGACGGTTCGCTAGCGACAAGCTCGCAAAATCCAGCTTGCACGTCCGGCGATAAGCGGATTTGCCGGGAGCGCTGCCTTCAAGTACCGCTGCGACGGATCAATTTGGCATCCGCTGTTTTGGAATTGATCACGCCTGCAATATCCTGCCGGATGGCCTCAAGAGTATCGGCAATCAACTCCAGCGCCACGACTTTGCGCATCTCCATGTGCAGGTCGTTCCGCTTTGACGCTCTGCCTGCGGCAATTTGTTCGGGTTTAATGTCCATACGGTAATCCTCCTCACGACTGTTCGAGGCTGTGCCGCAGCCATCCGCTGCTGCCTTGACTAGAAGATGGAGACAAGTTGCAGTGGGTGAATGCGGCTTCCAATCATTAGAGGCAAGGCAGACCAACAAGTTCCAAATTTTTAATGACTGCATGAAGTTGGCTACGGCTCCTCGTGATTTTATGTCGATCTATGTGGCTGCAAAGAGGACGGGGCCAGCAATCTCTCATCAGTTATTTTTAGAGCGGGTTCCGTCGCTCGCGCTACAGGTACAAGAATCAAGACACCGACTTCAAGCGCCTCTTGCTCTTCAGGTCCCCGTGGATTCCACCGAGCGCGCAGCGCCCGCAGGGAAAAGCCTGCGAAGCAGGTCGGGGCGAGGGAACGCCCCGACCGCGCGACCGGCACAGGGATGTGCCGTGAGTGCGGCCCCGAGGACGTGAGCCGCGAGGGCACGCGGCTGAAATCGAATGGTCTGCCGTTCGATTTCAGCCAAGCGCGGAATCCCCGGGGCGTGTTTCTTTGGTGACTTTCTTTGCACGTCCAAAGAAAGTCACCCGGCTGCGGGACGGAATCCCGCTATCTTGATAACGGTCGCAGCCGAAGGCCGCACAAAAAGGAAAGGGCGCCATCGGCGCCCTCTCCATTCAAGAGCTGGATTCCGGCTTTCGCCGGAATGACAAGAAATATTTACCCCCTCACCTTTACCTCTCCCCCGAAACGGGGGGCGAGGGAACAACGACTGTCTGAAATAGAAAAGGCGCTAAAAGCGCCTTTTCTATTTCAGACACGATCAATTCTTAGGGCATGTCGTCCACTTTCTTCTCTTCCTTGACCTTGACCATCAGGTCCTTCTTGCTCACGCCCAGCACCAGCGCGATGGCGCTCGCGATGTAGATCGAGGAGTAGGTGCCGACGACGATGCCGACCAGCAACGCCACGGAGAAGCCGTGCAGCACCGGACCGCCGAGAATCAGCAGCGCGATCACCACCAACAGCGTGGTGCCCGAGGTGATGATGGTACGCGACAGCGTCTGGTTGATGGCGAGGTTGATGATCTCGATGGGCGTGCCCTTGCGCATGATGCGGAAGTCCTCACGGATGCGGTCGAAGACCACCACGGTGTCGTTCACCGAGTAGCCCATGACCGCGAGCACCGCGGCCAGCACATTCAAATCGAATTCCAGATGGAACACGGAGAAAAATCCCACCACGAACACCACGTCGTGCAGCGTGGCGAGCACGCCACCGACGGCGAGCCGCCATTCGAATCGGAAGATGATGTAGATCAGGATGCCGGCGAGCGTGAGGACGAATGCCATCGTGCCCTTGGTTGCCAGATCGCGACCCACTTCGGGACCGACGAAGTTCACCTGCTCCAAGCGCACCTGCGGCACGTCCTTCTGCAGCAGCGCCATGACCGCATTGCCGGTGTCCTTGCCGGACACGCCCTTCTTGGGCTGCAGGCGGATCAGCACCTCGCGCGGCGTGCCGTAACTCTGGGCGATCGCATCCTTGTAGCCCGCAGCCGTGAGCGTGCCGCGGATCTGCTGCAGATTCGCTGGCTGCGGATAGCTGACCTGCACGGTGACGCCGCCGGTGAAATCCACCGCAAAATTCAGGCCGTGGATGGACAGCGACACCACCGCGATGATCAACACGATGATGGAATACGCAAATGTGAACTTGCGCAGGCCCAGGAAGTTGATGTGCGGGACTTTGTGGAAGAATTCCATGTTTGCGTTCCTACACCGGCAACTTGCTGAGGTTGCGGCCGCCATAGATCCAGTTGACGATGGAGCGCGTGCCCATGATGGCGGTAAACAGCGAGGTGAGAATGCCGAGCGACAGCGTCACGGCAAAGCCCTTGACCGGGCCGGCGCCGAACAGGAACAGCATGACCGCGGCGGTAAGCGTGGTGACGTGCGCGTCCACGATGGTGGCGAAGGCGCGCTTGTAACCGGCGTGGATGGCGGCCTGCGGCGTGTTGCCGGCACGCACCTCTTCACGGATATGCTCGTTGATCAGCACGTTGGCATCCACGCCCATGCCAAGCGTCAGCGCGATGCCGGCGATGCCGGGCAGCGTGAGCGTCGCCTGGATCAGTGACAGCAGCGCCACGGTCAGCACCAGGTTCATGATCACCGCGAGGTCGGCGATCACGCCGAAGGTCTTGTAGTACAGGCCGATGAAGATCACCACCAGCAGGAAGCCCAGCAACGCGGCATGGAAGCCCTGGCGGATGTTTTCCTGGCCGAGGCTTGGACCGACGGTGCGTTCCTGCACGATGTCCATGGGCGCCGCCAGCGACCCCGCGCGCAGCAGCAACGCCAGGTTTTGTGCTTCCTGCTGCTGCAGGCCGGTGATCTGGAAGCGCCCGCTGAAGATGCCCTGGATGGTAGCCACGTTGATGACGGTGTAGGTCTTCTTGTGCACCGGCACGGTCTTACCGTTGACTGTGGTGTTTTCGGTCTTGGTTTCGATGTACAGCACCGCCATGGGCTTGCCGAGGTTCTGGCGCGTCACGTCGCCCATCTTGCTGGCGCCGGCGGAATTCAGTGACACGTTCACGTCCGGCAGGCCGTTCTGCTGGTCGAATCCTGACGCGGCATCCACCAACTGGTCGCCGGTGACGATCACGTCGCGCCGCAACAGCACCGGATTCCCGGCCTTGTCCTTGAACAGTTGATCGTCGAGCGGAATGTGTCCGGTCTGCTGGGCGAGCATGGGGTTGGCGGTCGGGTCCACCAGCCGGAATTCGATGGTGGCGATGGCGCCGAGAATTTCCTTGGCGCGCGCGGTGTCCTGCACTCCGGGCAGTTCCACCACGATGCTGTTGCCGCCCTGCTGCTGCACCACCGGATCGGCCACGCCCAACTGGTTCACGCGGTTGCGCAGTACCGTCATGTTCTGCTCGACCGCGGTCTGGCGCAGCGCCTGCAACTGCTTGGGATCAATGACCGCGACCAGCGTGTTCGGCTGGCTGCCGGTGGTGACCGCGAGTTCCTGGAACTGGCTGCTCAGCAGTTTTTTGGCACGCGTCACATCATCCGGCGTGCGCAACTGCATATTGATGTTTTCTCCGGTCAGCGCCACGTCCTCGTAGCGGATCAGCTGCTGACGCATGGTGCTGCGGATATCGGCGCTGTCGCGCTGCAACTTGGTCTGCACCGCGGCGTTCACATCCACCAGCATCTGGAAGTGCACGCCGCCTTGCAGATCCAGGCCCTTGGCCATGGGCCGCAAGCCGAGCATGCTCATCCATGCGGGCGTGCGCGGCGCCAAGTTCAGGGCCACCGAATATTGAGTGCCCAGCGCCTTGGTAATCGTCTCCAGCGCCTGCATCTGGGTGTCGGGAGTATCGAAGCGCACCAGCAGGCGGTTGTCATCGAGCACCGCGGACGTGTACGGCAGCTTGGCCGCATCCAGCGCCTGCTCCACCTGGGTGGTGGTGGCCTCGGTGACGGTGCCGTTGGTCTGTGAAACCTGCACCGCCGGATCGTCACCATAAAGGTTCGGCAGCGCGATCAGGATACCGGCTACGGTCACCAGAATGACAAGGATGTTCTTCCAGGCTGGATAGCGGTTCAGCATGTGCGAATCGGCCGCGGCTTAGAAATTCTTGAGCGTGCCTTTGGGCATGACCGCGGTCACGGACTGGCGCTGGACGCGCAGCTCCACGCCCTTGGCGACCTGCAGCGTCATGAACTGATCGCCGAGTTCCGTAACCCGGCCCAGCACCCCGCCGCTGGTAATCACTTCATCACCCTTGCCGATGGCGGAGAGCATCTTCTGATGGTCCTTCTGCCGCTTCTGCTGCGGACGGATAAGAAAAAACCAGAAGAATGCGATCAGGACGACGAAGATGATGATGGTAATGTATTCGCCGCCGCCCTGCTGCGGCGCCGGCGCGCCGGCGGCGTAGGCGTCTGATATGAAGAAGCTCATGGGCAATCCTGAATGTGGCTCTGGAATACGGGGTTGCCCGCAATCTCAGCGCGGCTGGCACACGAGGTGCGCGGGCGGGCGGCGCGCATTATGGCACAGACATGGGCGTTTGCCGCGCGCCGGCGAGGAAATCCGCGGCAAATGCGCCAAACCGTCCGGCCTCGAGTGCCGCGCGCATTTCGGCCATGAGCCACTGATAGTAATAAAGGTTATGCAGGGTCATGAGCCGCGGCGCCAGGATCTCGCCGCACTTGTCCAGATGGCGCAGATACGCGCGGCTGTAATACCGGCACGTATAGCAGCCGCAGCTTTCATCTATGGGCCGGGTGTCCGCCTGGTGCTCGCTGTTGCGGATGCGCAGCACTCCGCGGCGGGTGAACAGGTGGCCGTTGCGGGCATTGCGCGTGGGCAGCACGCAATCAAACATGTCCATGCCGCGGGCCACGGCCTTGACCAGATCCTCGGGTGTACCCACGCCCATCAGATAGCGCGGCCGGTCGGCCGGCAGTTCCGGTGCGAGCCAGTCCAGCACCGCCAGGCGCTCGGATTCGCTCTCGCCCACAGCCAGGCCGCCGAGCGCATAACCGTCGAAGCCGATGTCCTTCAGTTCCGCCAACGATGCGCGTCGCAGCTCCGGGAACACGCCGCCCTGAACGATGCCGAACAGCGCAGCCGGATGATCGGCGTGCGCCGCCATGCAGCGCCGCGCCCAGCGCAACGAGAGTTCCATGGATTCGCGAGCCTGAGCTTCACTTGCCGGATAGGGTGTGCACTCATCGAACACCATGATGATGTCGGCGCCCAAGTCGTGTTGCACGCGGATGGAATCCTCGGGGCTGAGAAATACCGCATCGCCGTTCACCGGTGACTGGAAGCTCACACCCTCGTCCGTGACCTTGCGCATCTCGGCAAGGCTGAATACCTGGTAACCGCCGGAATCGGTGAGGATCGGCCCGTCCCAGTGCATGAACTCGTGCAAGCCGCCGTGGGCGCGGATGATCTCCGTACCCGGCCGCAGCATGAGGTGAAAGGTATTGCCGAGAATGATCTCCGCGCCCACCTGGCGCAGCTCCTCCGGCGTCATCGCCTTGACCGTGCCGTAGGTACCCACCGGCATGAACGCGGGGGTTTCGACCGTACCGCGGTCAAACGTCATGCGGCCACGGCGCGCAGCGCCGTCCGAGTGCAGTAATTCGAATTTCATTTGCAGAGTGTAATTTATTGCGGGGTTCCGCCCCCGCACGACGGGTCCCTTTTCTTTGCTTGTCCAAAGAAAAGGGACGAAAAGAAAGGACACCCCCGGAGTCCGCCGCTTCGCGGTGTCCTGCGCGCTTCCCTCGTTCGGGGCTTCACAGACGGCACATCCGTGTACCGCTGCGAAGGCTCGCCATCCTGGCATCGCTCCGAATCGTTCCGATTCGGACCAGCTCCTCTCTCGGTCCAGTGCTCGGCGGCCTCCAAGGGGTAACGAAGACTAAGACGCTTACGGTTAGCTTGGCATTGCCTCTCGTTTTCCGTTGGTACCTTCCGCTCGGCGGAATCAACGGGGGTTACGAAGAGAAAGAGCAAGACGTGCTTGATGGTGAACCTCCTAGAATCTTGTACCCGTAGCGCGAGCCGAGCACTGGACTGAGCAAGGCTAAGCCCGAAGGGGCGCGAACAGGATGTTCGCGCTCCCGCCGTCAGGCCAGGGATGGCCTGTCGGCGGGACTCCGCAGCGAAGGAAGGGCGCAGGGAAGTCGCGGTTTCCGCGATCCGCGCTCCGGGGGAATGGCTTTGGGCACTTTCGCCGAAACGAAAGTGCCACGCCCGCGGGTGCGGGAACCCGCTCTAAAAATGGCTGCGGCGAAGCCGCACAAAATCTTCTCCCCTCTTTATGGCTCTGCTCCCTGCTCCGCCATAAAGCCCAAGGCGTACATCCATGTACGCCCGCTCGGCTAGACGATGAGCCGGCGGCTCATCGTCTGATCCGCCTCGCCCTCACCTTTCCCCGCACGGGGAGAAGGGGTTAGAACGTTCGCGGCCACAAGCCAGCTCAAGAACTGGATTCCGGCTTCCGCCGGAATGACGGGAAAAATAGTGCCGCAGGCCACTCAACTGCGCTCCGCCAGCGCGCCCGCCGCAGGCGTCATGAACATCGCATCGCCGTAACTGAAAAACCGATAACGCTGTTCCACCGCGTGCCGGTACGCGGCGAGCACCTGCTCGCGGCCGGCAAAGGCGCACACCAGCATCAGCAGCGTGGATTCCGGCAGGTGGAAGTTGGTAATCAGGGCGTCCACCACGCGGAATTTGTAACCGGGATATATAAAGAGTGAGGTCTCGCCGCTGAACGGCGCAAGCACACCGGCTGCCGCGGCCGCTTCCAGGCTCCGCACGGCGGTGGTGCCGACCGCCACCACCCGCCCTCCGCGCCGGCGGGTTTCCGCCACGGCATCGCAAACCGCCTGCGACACGCACACCTGTTCGTTGTGCATGTGGTGCTGAAGAATATCGTCCTCACGTACCGGCTGGAAGGTACCAGCGCCCACGTGCAGGGTCACGAACTCGCGCCGCACGCCGCGGCTGCTGAGTTCGTCGAGGAGCGCCTGATCGAAATGCAGTCCCGCGGTGGGCGCCGCCACCGCACCCGGTACGCGCGCGTACACCGTCTGATAGCGCTCGCGGTCTTCGGCCTGATCGTCATGCCGGATGTAGGGCGGCAGCGGCACGTGACCGTGTTGATACAAAAAACTCGGCAGCGTCACATCGGGGAATTCCAGCCTGAAGAACTCGCCATCGCGTCCGGCGACCCGCGCCTCCGTCATGTCCGCGATGCGCAACTGCATGCCGATGCGCAGCGGCTTGCTGGATCGCGCCTGGGCGAGTGCCGTATGCGCATCCAGGATGCGCTCGATCAGCAGTTCCAGCTTGCCACCGCCCGGTTTGCGGCCGAAAAGCCGCGCCGGGATCACCCGCGTGTCGTTGAATACCAGCAGGTCTTCGGGCCGCAGCCGCTCGGGCAGCTCGCGGAACACGCGGTCGGAGTATTGACCGCTGGCCCCGTCCAGCGCCAGCAGCCGACTGGCCGCCCGCTCCGGCAGCGGGTGCTGCGCGATCAGCTCGGTGGGAAGCCGGTAATTGAAATCTTGCCGCCGCATAGGCGGCACAGCGTAGCAAACCCGGCGATGATGTTCTTGATGCGGCCGGTTGATGGATTACCAGTCGTTCAAATGCATCGGCTGGTAAACGCTGACCGGACCCGGAGCCTTGGGTGCGATCACATCGAGAGTCAACGGTTTGCCCTTGCGCAGAATGCCCAGCTTGAGAGGCTCTCCCGGCGCGTACGAATAGAGAATGCGCATGGCTTCCGCCGGCGTAGCGGGCTCGCGATCCCCGATCTTGAGAATCACATCGCCATCCTGCAGCTTGAGCGCTGCATCGCGGGGCGCGCGCACCACCAGCAAACCCTTGTCGGTACCGAAATACTGCCCGAGTCCGGAGGTCAGTTGCGTGAGCTGCATGGCGCCCCACGCGCCCCACCAGCCCGGCGGAAACAGCGCGCGCAAATTCTCCGGCTGCAGGGGCGGTACCGGTGGTACCGGCGGCACGGCAGGCACGGGCGGCGGCGGCACATCGAAAGCAAAACTGTACTCGGACAGTTTGCCGGCCTTGAGCGTGACGCTGTGCGGCTTGCCGGCGCGCACATAGCTGAGCTTGAGCGTGTCGCCGGGTTTGACCTTGTCCATGAAATTCAGGAGCTGGTCGTTGGCGGATGGCTGCGCACCCGCCCGAAACACCGTGCCATTGATCGCGGTGATGGTGTCACCGGCACGCAGGCCGGCCTGGTCGGCCGGTCCGCCGGGCGTGACGGCCAGCACGCGCACGCCCTGGGCGTTCTTCGCATCCGGATTCTCCGCGATGCTGACCCCCAGGACGGCGCGGTTGGGATCGAACATGTGCGACATGCGCGACAGCATCGGCCCCTGCATCTGCAGGCTCAGTTGCGCCATGCGCTGCGCAGCCAGCTCCATCTCGTGCCGCGCCTGCTGCATCTGCTTTTCCAACTGCTGCTGGCCGAGTTCCGC
>JAGWLP010000045.1 GCA_028864905.1 Gammaproteobacteria bacterium | reverse complement strand
CGCCAGGCGCGAAACAACATGAGGGCGTGCGCGCCGAGCAGCTTGGGGTTCTGGGCGTCCAGTTTCAACGCTTGTTCCAGACACCCTAACGCGTTTGCAGTGTCGCCCCGGTCCGCAAGAATCAACCCGAGCAGATGCAGCACGTGTGCCTGCCCGGGCTCGCGCCTGAGGAGTTCGACGCACATGGCCTCCGCCTCCGGATAACGCCGGTCGCGGAACAGGGCCAGCGCCTGCTCAAATCCCTGTGCAGCGCGTGGCGGAACGGTGAATTCAAGATTCATACATGATCCCCATGATGCAAGTTGGCCCAAGCAGCAAACCTTGCCGGCACAATGCGCGTGTTTTACCTTTGCGGGCTACCCGGAAAATCCCGCGCCCTGGTCGGCTCCTGAACGATGTGCAATCGCATCGGAGGCTACTGCTTTCTTCGGTTTTGCCGTGGCCACGTAAGTGTAGATCACCGGCACCACGTACAATGAGAACAGCGCGCCGATGGTGAGGCCAGTGGCGATCACCAAGCCCATGTCGAAACGGCTCACGGCACCGGGGCCGGTGGCCACGAGCAGTGGCACCACGCCGAACACCATGGCGCCGGTGGTCATGAGGATCGGCCGCAACCGGATGCTCGAGGCTTTCTCCACCGCCGCCCGCCGGTCCAGGCCTTCTTCTTCCTGAATCACGTTGGCAAATTGCACAATCAGGATGCTCTGCTTGGTAATCAGGCCAATCAGGGTTACCAAGCCGACTTCGGTGTAGATGTTGAGCGTCGCCGCGCCCGCGAACAGGAATGCCAGCGCACCGAACACCGACATGGGCACGGCGATCAGCACGATCACCGGATCACGGAAGCTCTCGAACTGGCCCGCAAGCAGCAGGAACACCAGCAGGATCGAAAGTCCGAAGGTGAAGATCACGGTGTTGCCCTGCTGTATGAACTGGCGCGACTGGCTGGCGTAATCAAAACTGAAGCTCTTGGGCAGCAACGTGGTGGTGAGGTTGCGCAGGGTATCCAGTGCCTGACCGAGGGTTACGCCCGGCGCCATGGTCCCCTGGAGGGTGGCGGAATTGAGCTGCTGGAACTGCGGCAGGAATTCCGGTTGCACCGTGTGCTTGATGCTCACCACGGTGGAGAGTGGCACCAGTTGACCACCGGCGGCGCGGATGTAATAACCCCGCAGCGCATCGGCATTGGCACGCGCGGCGTCCGGCACCTGCGGGATGATCTCGTAGCTGTGACCGGACATGTCGAACAGGCCGACATAGTTTTCGCTCAGCAGCGGACTCAGATCGTTACCAATATCGCTCATGCTGATGCCGAGATTGGCGGCGACATTGCGGTTCACGTCCAGCACGATCTGCGGGTTGTCATAGCGCAGGTCGGTGGTCAGGAACGCAAACTGGCCGGTCTGCATGGCCGCTCCGATCAGCCTGCCGGCGGCGGCATTGATTTGCGCATAGTCGGCTGTGGAGGTCAGCACGAACTGGATGGGCAGGCCGCCGGCCGAACCCGGCAACGTGGGCTTGGCGAACGCCACCGCCTGCAGACCCGTGATCTGATTCAGCTTCTGCTGCACCAGCGGCATGATCTGCATCTGGGTGCGCGAACGCTGACTCCAGTCCTTCATGTTGCTGCCGGCAATCACCGTGTTATTGCCACCGCCCCCAAACGAAATCCCGTTGATCTGGAAGACATGCTCGGTTTCCGGGAAACTTTGCAGAATCTTGCGGATTTGTATTGCGTATTTGTCCAGATAGCCCAGGGTCGCGGTGGCCGGCCCCGTGCCCTGCACGAGTATCAAACCTTGATCCTCAGTCGGCGCCAGCTCGCTTTTGGTCAACACGAACATCAGCGGAATGCTGACCAGCACACAGGCCGCCACCAGCAATACCAGGGGACGGAAGCTCAGCACCGTGTGCAGCGACCGGTCATAGACATCGCGCAATGAGGCAAAGCCACGTTCCAGCAAGTGGCTCAGGCCCCTGGGCGGCGTATGCCGCAGCACCTTGGAACTCAGCATGGGCGTGAGCGTGAGCGCCACGATCATCGAGATCACCACGGTCGCCACCAGCGTAAAGGCGAACTCGGTGAACAGACTGCCGGTCAAGCCTCCCATGAAACCGATGGGAATGAATACCGCCACCAGCGTGGTGGCCATGACGATGATGGGGCTCGCCAGTTCACGTGCTCCTTGCAGCGCCGCCTGGATTGGCTGCATGCCGTCGTCAATGTGCCGATGGATGTTTTCCACTACGATGATGGCATCGTCCACCACCAGTCCTATGGCCAGCACGATCGCCAGCAGCGTCAGCAGGTTGATGGTGAAGCCCAGCGCCAGCATGATGATGCCGGCGCCCACAATCGAAAGCGGGATCGCCACCGCCGGCAAAAGCAGTGAGCGCAACGAACCCAGAAACAGGAAAATCACGATTACCACCACGACCAGGGTGATAAGAATAGTGATGAGCACTTCATGGATGGATGCCGTGATATAGGTGCTGCCATCCACCACGATGGCGGCGTGCATGCCGGGGGGCAGCGACGCCTGCAGCTCGCTGAACACCTTGTGCACGCCGGCCGAGACATCCAGATCGTTGGCATCGGGAGCGGGTTGCACACCGATGAATACCGCCGGCACGCTGTCGGCGAACACCGCGGAGTTGTAGTTTTCGGCGCCGAGTGTCACGTCGGCCACGTCTTTGAGACGAATGATGGTGTTGCCGACACTCTTGACCACCAGGTTCTGGAATTGCGCGAGATTGTTGAGCGAGGTGGTAGCAGTAATGGTCACCTGCTTTTGCGCATTGCGAGTGCTGCCGACGGCGGAAATGTAGTTGTTGGCCTGCAGTGCACTGGCTATGTCCGCCGGCGTGATGCCGCGCGCCGCCATAGCCACCGGGTTCAGCCAGGCACGCAGCGCGAAGGCGTTGCCGCTCGGACCGAGACCCGCCGGCACGATCTGCGCCTGGCTCACGCCTTTGACGCCCTGAATCTTGGGCTGGGCCACGCGCAGCACGTAATCGTTGATCTGCTGCTGGCTCAGGCCCTTGCCCGAGAATGCCAGATACATGAGCGCGGTGCTGCCGCCAACAGTTTCATTGATAACCGGTTGCTGGCTCTGTGGCGGCAGTTGATTCTTGACCTGGTCCACCTTGGACATGATCTGGGAAATCGCCGCGTTGGGATCGTAATTAAGCTGCATGTAGACGGTGATGCTCGAAAGTCCCTGGGCGCTGCTGCCGGTCATGTAATCAATGCCGGGAGCGCTGGCAATGACTTGCTGTAACGGCGAGGTGATAAACGCCTGGACGGTATCGGGACTCGCGCCGGGATAGGCGGTAGTCACCGTGACCACAGTGGTGATCACGGTCGGATACTCACGCACGGTCATGCCCAGCCAGGCGCGCAGGCCGAGCAGCAGGATCACCAGGCTCACCGCGCTCGCGAGCACCGGCCGGCGGATGAAGATGTCAGTGAACTTCACGCGCGCGGCAACTCAGGGTTGCACACTGTTGTTGACGGCAATCGCCGCACCGTCGCGCAGTTTTTCCTGACCGGCGGTAACCACGACCTCGCCGGCTTTCAGGCCCGAGGCGATGAGCGCCAAACCCTCGCGCTGGTCCTCGACCTGCACCACGCGCTGCTGCACCACCGATTGACCGTTCTTGGGTTCGACCACGTATACGTAATCACCGAAAGTGTTGTAGCCGACGGCGGTGTTCGGCACCACCACGCCATGCAGTTCATGACCGACCGCCAATTGCACGCTGCCGTACATGCCGGGGCGCAACAAGTCATGCGGATTCGCAAGCGTGGCCTGCAGGGCGATGTTGCGCGTGACGGGATCCACCTGCGAACCGATGGCGGTCACCCGCCCCTCGAAGGATTTGCCCGGATAGGCGTTGACCGTGAAGGCCACCTTCTGGCCGGAGGCGATTTCACTCACCGAGCTTTGCGGCAGCGAGAAATCCAGCAGCAGCGGCGCGTAGCTCTGCACATCCACAATGGCCGTACCCGGCGATACATATTGGCCGAGGCTCACGGCGCGAATGCCGGCCACACCGTTAAACGGCGCGCTGATATGCAATTTGCCAAGCGTGGCCCGATCGCCCTCCACCACCGCTTGCGCGGCCGCGGCATTGGCTTCGGCGGTTTGCAGATCCGATTGGCTGGCGGCGTGTGCGGCGTAAAGTTTCCGGGTGCGCACCAGCGTGGCTTGGGCGAGAGTCAACCTGGCCTGATCCGCATGCAATTGCGCGAGCTGACTGGAATCATCCAGGCGCACCAGCAATTGACCCTTGCGAACACGCGCGCCGGAACGGAACGCGATCTGGGTCACGTTGCCGGCAATCTGGGCGGTGATTTCGGTGCCAGCCACCGCTTCCAGGCTGCCCACGACGCTGACTTCGGGACTCCAGGGCTGCACATGTGCCACGGCCGTGGACACCGCAATCGGCGGAAAACTGCGATGCAACGCGGCCGCAGCGGCGCGATGATCGGCGTAGAACTTGCCGCCGAACAGCCCGCCGAACAGGACAATCAACGCCACGATTACGATTATCAGTTGCTTGCGCATCGCTGTTCTCCACAGGCCCGTTCATCACTGGAAGATGTCCATGCGCCGCCGCCCAGCACCAAATACAGCGCTGCGGTGTCGGCATAGCGCTGCGCTTGCACCTGCACGTAGGCAATGCGCGTATTCTGGTACTGCATTTCGCTGGTGAGCAGGCTCAAGTAATCGACCGCGCCGCTCTGGTACTGGACACGCACCAGCGCAAATGCCTGCTGCGCGGACTGCAGGGCGCGCCCTTCGGCATCGAGCGCGGCGGAGTCATGCTGCAGGGCACGCAGCACGTCGGCAACATTGCGAAAGGCGCCCAACACGGTGCTCTGGTAATTGGCGAATACGGCCTGATACGCCGCTTCGGCCGCGTGCTTCTGTGCCTGCAGCGCGCCGCCTTCAAACAGCGGCAACACCAGACTCGCAGCCAAGTTCCAGATGCGGCTTGCGGGATCGAACAGCTGGCCGCCGCTGTTGCTCTGGTCGCCGAAATTTCCGGTGAGTTCCAGGTTCGGGTACATGCGCGCCACGGCTTCGCCCACCTGCGCGTTGGCGGCACGCAGTTGTGCTTCGGCGGCAAGGATGTCGGGGCGCTCGCGCACCAGTGTCGACGGCAGGCTCACCGGCAAGGTCGCAGGCAGGTGCAGATCGCCCAGTGCGGGCACGCGCAAATCGCCTGACTCCGATGGGAATTCTCCGAGATAAGTCGCGAGCAGATGCCGCGCCTGATCGCGCGCCTGTTCAAGCTGCGGCAGGCGCGCCTCGCTTGAGGCGAGCTGGCTATCCTGGGTAAGCACATCGAACTGCGAGGCCGAGCCCGCACGGTACTGGATGCGAGTGAGATCCAGAATCTGGCGTTGATCGCTGATGGCCTGGACGGTCGCCGCAACTTCCTCGTTGAGCGCTGCCAGATCCAGCGTGGTATTCACCACGTTGCCTTCGATGGTCAGACGCGCTGCGGCCAGTTGATCGCGGGCCACGTCCACCTGCGCCTGCGCGCCGCGCGTCACCAGACGGTTCAGCCCGAACACGTCCGGGTAATAGCTGACGGACACCTGACCGGTATAAAGGTTGTAAAGCTGTGAGCCGGCAAAGCCGCCGCTGGCGGCGCCTGACGTGCGGGTGCGCTCGCCGGCCAAGCCCAGCGACACCTGCGGATAGAACACGCCCTTGGCGGCCTTGAGGTTGTACTGCGCCTGTTGCAAGGTTGCCCGCGCAGCGGTCAGGTCGGAGTTGTGCCGGAGCGCCCGCGCCACCAGCTGATCCAGTGCAGGAGAGCCGAACCCTTTCCACCAATCCGCATCGACTGCACCGCCGTATTCGAGGCGCTGGCCACCCGCCACCGCACCGGATGCCGCCGCAGCCGGTGCAAGCGTGGGGGCAACCGGCGTGGCGGTGTACGCCTTGACCGCGGGCGGCGGCGGTGACCTGTAAGCCGGACCAACCGCACATGCGGTCAACGCCAGCACCAGCACCGCACCCGACACACTGCGTGCCGCACGCGCGACACGCACGCCGCAAACCGCACACATGAACCGGTTTTTCATTTTTTGGCTAGTTTCCGGAAAAATCGCGCACCAACGCGCCAGCGCCGATTCAGGGCGCGCAGGCCCGCATGATCAGAGACACGGCATTGTTGATGTGTTGCTCGCGGGTTTCCGCGTTGGGTACCGGTTCCACCCCGAGTTCGGAACGCAGGCGGCAACTGGTGACCATGCTGATGAACTGTTCGGCCGTGACCTGGGGATTGTCCACCTTGAGCGTGCCACGCCGGTTCTGTTCCTTGAAATAGTCGGCCAGAAACTTCCGGATGACCGCCGGGCCGGATTGGTAAAAGCTGCGGCCGAGCTCCGGAAAACGCGACACTTCCGCCATGAGTGTGCGATGCAGCGCGAGCTTGTCCTCATCAAACACCATGTCCATGAACCGTTGAGCAATGGAGCGCAAGGTTTTCTCCGGGTTTCCGTCTTTCGCCGCTTCGGCGAAGGCCAGCGTCATGGTGTCGCAGGTGTCGCGCACCATGGCGGCAAACAGCTCCTCCTTGGAACCGAAATGGTTGTATACGGTCTGCTTAGATACTTTGGCCGCGTCGGCAATGGCATCCATGCTGGCTGCGCCAAAGCCCACCTCCAGAAACAGCTTTCTCGCAGCTTCCAGAATCGTTTCCCGCTTGCCGGGGTTATCGGCTGCCGCAGTCATGCTCATACTCCAAGTCAGCCGCGCGGCTGGCCATCGCTCACGTTCGGCAGATTCAAGGCATCGGCGGTCAGCTTGCCGGTCGCCGCCTGCAGGGCATAGGCGGCCACCAGCTGGTCGCGCTGCGCACGAATCTGATCCACGCGCGCGTTCAACAATTCCTGATCGGCGTTCAGCACATCAATGGTGGTACGCTCGCCTACGGCCTGCTCATCGCGCACCCCACGCGCGGCGATTTCCTCGGCCTGCACCTGGCTCTGGATCGCGGTCAATCTGGCATTGGCGGTCTGATACGCCTGCCAGGCATTGATCGCCTCGAGCTGCGCTTGACGCTGCGCGTCCACGAGGTCGTCGTGGCTCGCCTCGGCGCGTTGTTCGGCGGCGTGCTTTTGCGCGCTCAAGGCACCGCCGGAATAAATCGGTACCGACAACGTCAGCATGATGGAACGCGTATCCAGGCGACTGAAACCGACCTGCGGATCGCGGGCTTCGAGTAACTGGCCGGTGAGCGCAATCTGCGGGCGCTGCTGGCCGGCCGCTACCTGCACCTGTTGTTCGGCGGCGTTCTGCGCAAAGCGCGCTGCCAGCACGGAAAAGTTCTCCGCGGAAAATTGCACGGCCTGAGCTTCGCTTTCAGGGAGCGGTACGGGCAACGACGGCTGTTCAAGTCCCTGCGGCTCGGCGCCCACCACGCGCAGATATGCCGCGCGCGATTCAGTCAGCGAGCCCTGCGCCTGGATCAGCGCGGCCTGTGCGCCTGCCACTCGCGCCTCGGCCTGCGCGACATCCGTGTGCGTCACCTCACCATTCTGGAATTCTGCCTGTGCGGCCTGCAGTTGCTGATTGAGGACAACGAGATTGTTCTGATCGAGCTTGACGACCGCCTGATCGCGGACCACATCGCTGTAGGATTGCACGACCTGCATGAAGACTTCTTCTTCGGTGGCGCTCAGTTTCGCCTGCTGCGCGGATTGGACCGCGCGCGCGGCGTTCACCTGCGATGAAGTCTGCCCACCGGTGTACAGCGGTTGCGTAATGACCAACCCGGCGGTCCGGGTATTTTGCGGATAGGTGCTGATCGGGAAAAACGGCGAAGCCAGATCATTGTGGGCCGTGCCAACCCCCGCCTCGAAATTGATCTGCGGCTTGTACCCGGCCTGGGCCGACTGCACGCCGAAACCCGCGGCACGCAACTCGGCCTCGCCGGCACGGATGGAAGCATTGCTGGCATAAGCCTGGACAAACGCCTGGTGCAGCGTGCCGGCCGATGCCGCGGGTATGAGTACCAGGCTGGCCAATATCACCGCCGCCGCGGCATCCCATTGCAAACGCGAGGCTGGCAAACCGCCGCTCGGCCCTCTCTGGCAGTTCAGGTTTGACATGAATTTCTCAAGCAATTAGACTAGACCGTCCAGTCCATTCTGCCAGCCCCCACGTTGGATGTCAAAAACCATGGCCAATATCCGGAACTACTTGGGCAATTCGCGCCTGCGTCGCCTATTGCTCATGGTGGCCCTGCCGCTGATCATCATTCTTCTCGGCCTCTGGTACTGGGCACACACCTCACGCTACGTGAGCACGGATAACGCCTACGTGTATGCCAACCAGGTCAGCGTTACGCCGCAGGTCTCGGGACGCGTGATTACGGTCCCGGTCGTCCAGAACGAGACGGTGGTTCCGGGCCAGGTGCTGCTCGCAATAGATCCCGCGCCCTTCAAACTGGCGCTGGACGCGGACAACGCCAAACTGAAAACCGTCGGCGATCAGATCCGCGCCCAGACCCAGGCGCTGCGCGCCGCGCAAGCGGAACTGCAAGGCGCACAAGCCAACGTCGCCTTCCTGCAGCGTGAGGTGCAGCGCAAGACCAACCTCGCCAAAAGAGACGTGGTGCCTGCGGCGCAACTGGATGATATCAAGACCAATCTGACGATGGCAGAACAGAAAGCCGTGGCAGCCAAGGCCCAGATTGCGCAGATCGAGGCCAATCTGGGCGGCAACGCGGACCAGCCCATCACGCAACAGTCTGCCTACCAGCAGGCGCTCGCGACGCGCGATCAGGCCGCGCTCGAACTTTCCTACACCACCATCAAGGCGTCCGCCGCCGGAGTGGTCACACAAGTCAGCATCAAGCCCGGCGACGTGGTTACCGCCGGCCGGCCGGTGTTCGCGCTGGTCATGAGCGGTGAACGTTGGGTGGACGCCAACTTCAAGGAAACCCAGTTGACCCACGTGAAGGTTGGCGACCGCGCGGATATCGACGTGGACACCTATCCGCATCACCAATGGCAGGGCACGGTGGTGAGCATCTCTCCCGGCACCGGCTCGGTGTTCTCGGTGCTGCCGCCGCAAAACGCCACCGGCAACTGGGTGAAAGTGGTGCAGCGCATCCCGGTGCGCATCCTGATTGACACCAGTACGGACGGCCCGGATCTGCGCGCTGGCATGAGCGCGGAAGTCACCATCGACACGCACTACAGCCTGTTCAGCGGTGCGCCCAAAGCCGGGATGGCACGCAACTAGTCAGCGCGCGACGCGCCCGCTCCGGCATCCAATGAGTTCCCCTGCAATCCGCCTGATGCTCGCCGACGTGGACGGCACCCTGGTTACGCCGGACAAGATCCTGACGCCCCGGGCCATCGCTGCGGTGCATGCACTGCACAAGACGGGAATCCTCTTCAGCGTCACCAGCGGACGGCCGCCGCGCGGCATGGCGATGCTCGTCGAACCCCTGCATCTGGAAATGCCCATGGCGGCATTCAATGGCGGTGCGCTCGTCATGCCCGACATGGGCGTAATTGAACAGCGCGTCGTACCGCAAACTCTGGTCGCGCCCATTACCGAACTCATGGGTGCGTTCAAGCTCGACGTCTGGATATACCGCGGCACCGATTGGTTCGTTCCGGATCCGGACGGTCCACACGTGAAACGCGAAGCCGCGACCGTGCAATTCCAGCCCAAAGTCATGCGCGACATGCGCGGACTGACCGATGGCGTGTTGAAAATCGTCGGCGTCAGCGATGACCATGAAGCGGTGGCCCGGGCCGCGGTACAGGCGCATGATCGCTTCGGCGAGCATGTAGCCGCATCCGCGTCCCAGCCCTATTACCTCGATGTGACCCACCCCGACGCCAACAAGGGCGCGGTGGCAAAGTACCTTGCAGCCCGATACCAGCTTGCCGTTGACGAGATCGCCACCATTGGCGACATGCCCAATGACGTGTTGATGTTCGCGCATTCGGGGCTTTCCATCGCCATGGGCAACGCCGATTCGCAGGTGAAGCGCGCGGCGCGGCGCATCACCGCGGACAACAACCATGACGGTTTCGCCGAGGCGGTGGAGCGCTTCGTGCTGCGGCGCGCTTCCCCCGCCAAGGCCTGAAGTCATGAATCTCAGCCTGCCCCGCTCCGCCAGCGGCAAACCGCACACCGCGATGATCACCCTCGCGGTGATGCTCGGCACCTTCATGCAGGTGCTCGACACCACCATCGCCAACGTGGCGCTGCCCAACATGCAAGGCAGCCTGAACGCCACCGAGGACCAGATCTCCTGGGTGTTGACTTCTTATATAGTGGGTTCGGCCATCATGACGCCCCCCACCGGCTGGCTTGCGGGGCGCTTCGGGCGCAAGCGCGTATACATCGCGAGCATGATTGGCTTTGTCGCGGCCTCGTTCCTGTGCGGCACCGCCACTTCGCTCACCGAAATCGTGCTGCTGCGCACGCTCCAGGGCCTGTTCGGCGCCGCCATGGTGCCGATCTCGCAGGCGATCCTGCTCGACACCTACCCGCACGAGAAACACACCCAGGCCATGGCGATTTTCGGCGTGGGCGTGGTGCTGGGTCCGGTCATCGGTCCGGTGCTGGGCGCGTATCTCACCGAGTACTACTCCTGGCGCTGGGTATTCTTCATCAACATTCCGGTGGGCATCGTGGCGGTGCTCATGACCCTCGCCTACGTGCAGGAAACCGCGATCAACAAAATCCGCACTTTCGATGCTTGGGGTTTCCTGTTCATGAGCATGGCCATCGGCGCACTGCAACTGATGCTCGATCGGGGCCAGCGTCAGGATTGGTTCAACTCGGCCAGCACCATCATCGAACTGGCGCTGGTGCTCATTGGCCTGTGGTTGTTCTTTGTGTACACCTACAGGAAGAAGAACTCCTACATAGACCTGAGCCTGTTCAAGGATCGGAATTTCGTGCTCAACAACGTGCTTGGATTCATGTTGTTTCTGTGCATGTACGCTATCATGGCGCTGATCCCCCCGTTCGTGCAGAACCTGCTGGACTATCCGGTGATCATCGCCGGGCTGGTGCTCATGCCGCGCGGCGTCGGCACCATGATTTCATTCGTGCTGGTGGGGCGTTTCTCGAGCAAATTCAGTCCACGCTTGGTGATGCTCACGGGCCTGGTGATTCTGGCGTTCTCGCTCTATGAGATGTACCACTTCAACACCCAGGTGGATACCTGGTTCATCACCTGGACGAGCTTCGTGCAGGGCATCGGCATCGGCCTGGTGATGGTGCCGATGTTCACCGCGGCCTTCGCCACGCTGCCCGCCGCACAGCGCACCGAAGGCACCGGCGTATTCAACCTGATCCGCAACATCGGCGGCAGCTTCGGCATTTCCATCGCCTTCACGCTGTTGTCGCGCAGCACCCAGATCAGCCACCAGGTGCTCGCCACGCATATCACCCCATACAGTCAGGCCATGCAGCTCTCGCCGCTGAGCGCCACGATGGACCTGCACAATACGCGCGACCTGGCCATGCTCAACGGCGTGGTCACGCAGCAGGCCGCCATGATCGGCTTCAACAACGATTTCAAGCTGATGATGATCGTGAGCCTCGCCGCCATTCCACTGGTGCTGCTGATGCGCCCGCCCAAGACCGTCCCAGGCGATGCGCCGCACCGGCCGGTGGTGGCCGACTGAACCTTCTCACGTGATATTCCGCGCCGCCGCCAATAAGACCCATACCGGCATGATCACGCTCGCGGTGATGCTTGGCACTTTGCTGCAGGTGCTGGACACCACCATCGTCAATGTTTCGCTGCCGGAGATGCAGGGCTCGCTGTCGGCGGATCAGGATCAGATTTCATGGGTGCTCACGTCCTACATCATCGGCGCGGCCATCATGACGCCGCCCACCGGCTGGCTCGCCGGCCGCTTTGGCCGCCGCCGCGTGTATCTGGTGAGCATGATCGGATTTCTGTGCGCCTCGTTTCTGTGCGGCACGGCCACATCGCTCGCGGAAATCGTGGTGCTGCGCGTCATCCAGGGCCTGTTCGGCGCCGCCATGGTGCCGATATCACAGGCCATCATGCTGGATACCTGGCCACGCGAGAAACACGGCATGGCCATGGCGATATTCGGCATCGGCCTGATGCTCGGCCCGATCATCGGGCCGGTGCTCGGCGCCTACCTCACCGAGGACTATTCCTGGCGTTGGGTGTTCTTCATCAATATCCCGATCGGCGCGCTGGCCATCCTGCTCACGCTCACCTACGTGAAGAAGACCGCCATCAATCTCGCGCGCAAATTCGACGGCTGGGGCTTCCTGTTCCTGAGCGTCGCCATCGGGGCGCTGCAGATGATGCTCGACCGTGGGGAACAGAAAGACTGGTTCACCTCCGCGGAAATCCTCATCGAGTTCGGGCTCGTGGTCATCGGTACGTGGCTGTTCTTCACCCACAGCTACAAAAAGGACCACCCCTACATTGACCTCACTCTGTTCCGCGACCGCAACTACGTAGTCGGCAATATCATCGGTTTCATCGTGTTCGTGACGCTGTTTTCCACGCTTTCGCTGCTGCCGCAGCTCATGCAGGAGGTACTGGCTTACCCCGTAATTCTCACCGGGTTGATCCTCGCGCCCCGCGGCATCGGTACCATGATTTCCATGATGGTCGTGGGTCGCATGTCAACCAAAATCGATCCGCGCTTCAACATGGCCGCCGGCATCATCATCATGGCGCTGGGCACGTATTTCATGAGCGGGTTCGACACCCAGATCGGAATCTGGCCGCTCATCTGGACCGGCTTCGTGCAAGGCGTGGGTATGGGTCAGGTATTCGTGCCGCTCACCACCGTGATGTTCTCCACGCTGCCGCCGCAGCAACGCACCGAAGGCACCGGCGTGTATAACCTGATCCGCAACATTGGAGGCAGCCTCGGTATTTCCATCGGGTTTACCCTGCTGGCCCGCTACATTCAGGTGAACCATGCGGTCATCGGCGGCCGCGTAACCCCCTACAGTCAGGCGCTGCAGTCGCTCCCGGCCCAGATGAATCTCGGTAGTGCACACGGCCTTGCTGCCCTCAACGACATTATCAATCAGCAGGCTGCCATGATCAGTTTCAACAACGATTTCCTGCTGATGAGCGTGCTCTCCGTCATCGCACTGCCGTTGGTGTTTCTGATGAAGCGGCCACGCTACGACAAGAAAATCGGCGACCCGCAGGCGCAGCAGCATATGGCGATGGAGTAGCACCACGCCGGATTGCAAGAGTAGAATTATCGCTGCGGAATAAATACAACATTTCACTTGGTAAGCATCATCTACGTTCATGGATAGTGCCAACTGGCAATGGCAACCGGCGGCGAACGCCAATGCCATGACGCCGAAGATATCCAGCCGGTGCTTGACGGCCGCCGCTGCGCCGCTGATGGCAAACACGAACGTGCCGCCGAGATCCGGCACGGTCAATAACACATGAATCACGGC
>JAGWLP010000044.1 GCA_028864905.1 Gammaproteobacteria bacterium | reverse complement strand
GTCTTGATGGCCACGGTGCGATTGATTTTCTGATCGCTGCCCAGGTACACCACGCTCATGGCGCCACGCCCGAGTTCACGCAGCAGCTGGTAGCGCCCCAACACCGGCTTCTGCAGGCCGTCGTCGGTGAGCAGAATGCGCCCGCCGGTGCGCGCGTGCGTTAGCCCAGTCTGGCGGTCAAGCGCCTGCAGCTTGCGCAGGCGCTCGGCGACGCTGCCGAACTCCGGCACGCGCCGCTCCATTTCGGTGTACACCTCGACGGCTTCCGGATAGCGGCGATGGCGTTCGTGTTCGTGCCCGAGGTGCAGCAGATTTTCATGCAAGGCCGCGGACGGCAGGCATTTACCGAAATACGTGAGCGCGTCGTGGTAGCGCCCGAGGGCTTGACACGCGAGCGCCAGCTCGCGATTGGTTTCGGAGAATTCCGCGTTGGGAACGCCGTGCCACTCGTGCAACCACTGCAGCGTCGCCACCAGCGCATACCCGACGACCAGGAACAGGATCGGCAGGAACAGCGGCAACCACACGCCGCGAGCGAGCAGTGGGATGAATTCGGCGTTCACCAGCACAATCAAAAACAGCACACTCGCGACCAGCACCGGCCAACGCCGCATGCGGCTTACCATGACCGTCAGGTACACGCCCACCAGCAATGTCATCAGTGCGCGCAGCGCCCACGCCCACCAGGGCGCGGCCATCAGGTCGTTGTTCAGGATGCGGGAAACTGCCGCGGCCGCGGCCATTGTCGGCGCATCTCCGCCGCCCGGACCGACGATCACGGTCTTGCCAGCGAGATTTTCCGCAGGCACCAGCCCGTTGAGCACCGCATCGAAGCCGTACACCGGTATGGCGCCGCGACCGGTGCCGTCCGGGTAGCGGCGCAATTGTGCACGCAGCTGCGTGTCGGTAAACAGATATTCATCGCCGAGGCTGATGCCGCCGCCGGCATGCGCGACGATGTCGTCATTGCGGAGCCCCAGGTCGTGCGCCGCCACCAGCAGAGCAAAGCCCGGGAACAATTGACCGTGCACGTTGACCATTAGGGCGTGCAGTTCTGCGGGCGGGGATTCCGATAGCCAGCCGATGCCGCCGGCCGCTTGTCCAAGCACCTCGAGCGGCGGGTCAAGGCTGGCGCTCTCGGGCTGGAAAAGCCAACCGGTCGTCATCGAGGTTTCGGGTTGCGGTACCTGCATCTTCAGACTCAACCAGGGAGGCAACGGCGCCGTTATCGGCGTCTGTCCCGCGACGCCATGCGCGGCCAGGATCACATTGCCGGCCTTGGCAATACCATCAGCAAACACCTGATCGGTGGACAGCGCGTTCCGAGCCCGGGCAATTTGGCGCGCGGCGTATCGATCCTTTTTGAACGTCTCCAGCGACGCGAGGTCATGCAGATATTGCAGTGCCTCGGCATTTTGCGGCGCGCTGAATGCCGGGACATAGGCGATCACCCGCACCCGGTCGGCCGAGAGTTGCGCGGTCAGCTGTGCGAACAGGTCGCGACGCCAGGGCCGGGGCCCATGGGTCTGCAGCGCGGCAACGTCCATGGCTACCACCACCACGTCGGGATTGGGGGGGCGCTGCGGTGCGAGCGACAGCCCGGCGCGCGCCACCAGGCCTTCGGCGCCGCGTCCGAATTGCAGCGCGGCCGCAGCCGTCAGCAGCAGCGCAATGCCGATGCCGGGCAGCCAGTGCCACAGGCGCATGCCTCTCAGGATGTTTGCCAAGCTCCCCATGGACCGTGATTAAACCCCATGGCCTTACGCCCCGGTATGGGGGCAATTCGGTTGATATTATGCAAAATAGATTAGCCCAGGTTCGCGCCCTCTGCCATGGGCCAAAGGAAAAGGCTCAAAACCCAGATGTGGCGCGGCCTCTGAGGGTACGCCCTTGAGGGTACGATAGATGGCTGCAATGTCTTCCTCCCTGGCCGGCCACGGGTACACGGCTCAGCCGGGACTCCCCGCCTTTTTCAGCCACCGGGCGCGCAGCCAGTCCCGCAGATTGCGCCCGGCATTGGCTGCCACCAGCAGGGCCAATCCGAAATAATCGGCAAAGCTGCCGCTGATACCGATCAGGACCATGGCGAGCGCCGTGAGCACCACCGGCAGACCCAGCGTGATCCAAAGCATCAACGCATGAGGTGAGTAATGGCGGACGCTGTCGCTTTCGGGTGCGCGGCTGGGTACCGCTGCAAACACCAGCGCCGCGATCAGCGGCGTGCAGGCAGTCAGCGCCAGTGCTGCAACACTCGCGTGACTGTGCTTCACCCAGACGGCCGCCTGCACGATGACCAGCGCGGTGCCCGCGAGCCCGAGCAGCGTCGCAGCCAGCTGCACGGCCGCAGTGGAAAAGCCCCGGGACTCAGTGTCCGGCAACGCCGCCATCATCCGGTGTGCACATAGCCGATGAGCATCACGATCAGCGCGACCACTGCGAAGCCACCATGCAGCATCACGATGGCGCTTGGCAAAGTCTGGTGCGCGGCGCGAAATGCAAACAACATCAGCCCGCCGGTGGCCGCCAGGATGAACAGTATCGTGGCCGCGATGAGCGCACGGTCATGCGGAAAGTGCGTGTCCAGCACGATCAACAACACGATCGCCGCGATACCGGCGAGCCCGTGCAGGCTGCTGATCGCGAGCGGGACGCGACGACGCCGCCAGCCCAGGGTGGCGAGCGTCAATCCGGCCAGCACCACCAGAACTACCAGGATCAATACGGCCAGCCGCATGCGCGTTCATCCGGAAAACTTCAATGATAACGGCGTGCGCGCGACTGGCAACTGCAATCAACGACGTTGATAGATAACCCGCCAGATGCGCCCGTGCTGCGAATCACTTATATAAAGAGCGCCGTGCGGTCCCTCGGCCACGCCGCTGGGCCGAAAGTGCGCGTCGTCCGGCGAAGCCAGCGGACTCACGCCGGCAAAATCGCCGGCAAACACCTGATAGCCTCCCGCGGGCATCGGACCCTTGAACGGCACGAATACCACCTGATAACCCGCCTGCGGCAACGGCGCACGATTCCAGGAGCCGTGAAACGCGATGAACGCACCGCCACGATAGGGCGCCGGGAATACATCGCCGGTATAAAACGCCAGAGCCTCGGGCGCCCAGTGACCGGGGAAGGCGAGAATCGGTTTGGCGTATTGGCCGCATTCACCCACCTGCTTGCCGTTGCCGCCGTATTCCGGCGCCAACACCCGCTGGTGCTGCAACTGATCGTAGTAGCAGTACGGCCAGCCGAAGTTGTCGCCGCGGCTGACGCGCAGGAACTCTTCCGCCGGCAGCTCGGCGCTTTGCTGCGGCGTGTACAGCTCGGGCCAGTTCCCGTACAACTGGTCGCGTCCCATCTGCAGGTCATATAACTGTTTCACCGCCGCGTTCCATGCAATCGCCATGCCGTTGCGGATGCCGGTCGCGTAGTGCTGCCCGTCCTGCGGGAAATGCTGGTTGAGTTTCTCGGCATTGAATTCCCAGATGCCGCCGTGCTCGGTGAGATACGGACACGGCCGGATACCGGGCGAGCCGCGGCGGCGGTCCTCGCGCTGGCAGGCGTTGGACGGTGCACCGACGTTCACGTAAACGTTTCCCGCATCGTCAAACGCGAAGGTCTTGGCCGCGTGCTCGTCCTGCTCGGTGAATCCGCTTACCACCACCTCGGGCGTGGTGTCCGGCAACAACTGTCCCGGCACGAGTTTGTAACGCAACACCTCGGTGGGTGTGGCGAAATACAGGTAGCCCGCGTGTACGCGGATGCCGGTGCCGCCGTATTCCCCGAAGCGCTTGATTTCGGCGGCACGGCCATCCGCGCCCGGACGCAAGGCCACGATGCCGCCGCCGGACTCCGGGCTGAGCAGCGCCACGTACACATCCCCGTCCGGTGCTACCGTCAGATTGCGTGCAGTGCCGAGGTTGTCGGCAAATACCGTGGCGCAGAATCCCGCCGGCAACGTGATGCCGCCGTTGCCGGGATCACAGCGCGCAGGCGATTCCGCCGCCAGTAGCGCAGGCCCCGGTAAAGTTAACAGGCTCAGCAGCACACCGCCAAGGAAATAACCGGTTTGCATAAAGCCTCCATAACGCATGACGGGAGACGAATTCACTGAATCGTGAACGCCACCAAGTCGGAACGGTATTGCGTGGGCGTGAGTTCCTGCGGCGCGGGAACACCGGGGGCCATGCAGTTCACCGTGTCGTAACCCGCGGACTGTCCGTTCGACGGCGGATTCCAGCACACCACGCCGCCCATGACTTCATAGTTGCCCGGCGCCACCAAACCGCCCGCAAGATTGGTCTGATTCCAGATTACCGTGAAGGTCTTGGTCTCGTTTGCGGCAAACGCCATGGGTACGCCGTCCAGGCTGATGGCCATGCACTGGACTCCGGGAACCGGGCCGTTGAACACCACGTTGGCCGTGCCGGCAGTCACCACCGCAATATCAAACTGCGATACGCACACCTGGGTAGTGATGGTCTGCGGCATGGCGGTGCGATTGTGTACGCTCAACACGAACTGAATGCCCTCGCCCGAAGCGAAACTCGTGGTGGGGATGCCGTTCGCGTTTTCGACCGCCATGGTGGTGACAAAAGTCGGCGAGCCATCGCTGCCACCATTAGCACTGCTGTTGCTCTGCTGGCACTGCGTGTTGCCGAGCAGCAGCCCGGCACACAGGAGGATTGCGGGGAAACGGAAGAGCAGGCGCATGGGCCACCCCCAGATCGACCGTGAGAAAACCAGATGCGACTCAGTATAATCCTTCGGGGTTCACTGGATGGTAAACGGCACCAGGGTGGAAACGTACACGCTCGGCGCCAGATTACCGGAACCCGGCACGCCGCCCGGCATGCACGCGGTGTTCGCGGACGAAGATGAGTTCGCCGAGCTGGCGGTGTAATTGCAGGTCAAGCCGGCGAACACCTCATAATTTCCGGACGACACCGCGAAGCCCGCGTCGTTGGTCTGGTTCCAGACCACGGTGAAGGTTTGCGTCTGGCCTGCGGGGATGGTGAGCGTGGTGACCTGCTGGGCAAACGCCTGGCCCAGCGACCAGGTCCAGACTTCGGTGGCCGTGCCACTGTCGAACACCGCGAAGTTGAATTGCTGCGCGGTATTGAAGCTTATGCTCTGGCTGGTGGTACTGCGGTTGCGGACGCTCAGCACGAACTGGATCTGCTGGCCTGGTGAAAAACTGCCGCTGGCATTGCCGTTGGCGTCTTCCACGGCCAGCGTGGTCACGAAATTGGCGCCGTCCGGCCCGATGCCGTTATTGCCGGTGTTCTGGCAGCGCGTGCTGCCGAGCAGCGCCGCGGCGAGCAGGCCGAGACCGGTCAGATAAATCAGTCGTCTGAACATGCCGGATGCCCGGGTAGCGCAGCGGAACCGCTCGTCACCAGTATAGCCCCGGGGTTCCGGTAAGATTGGCCGGACCGAACACTACGCGCACGCCATGGAACACACCACCCTGCGCTCCATCCTGATTCTGCTGGCCGCCGCGGTGCTGGTGGTGGTCGCGCTCAAGCGCATAAAGCTGCCCACGGTGATTGCGTATCTGGCCACCGGCTTCATCGTCGGCCCGCACGGCCTCGGCTGGATCGCGGACACCGAAGACACGCGCGCGCTCGCGGAATTCGGCGTGGTCTTCCTGCTCTTTACGCTAGGCCTGGAATTCTCGCTGCCGCGGCTCATCGTGATGCGCAAAGCGGTGCTGGTGCTCGGCGGGCTGCAGGTACTGCTGACCACCGCCGGCACTGCGCTCGCCGCCTGGCTGTTTGGCGTTCAGTTGCCGGTGGCCATCGTCATCGGCGGCGCCTTTGCCATGTCTTCCACCGCCATCGTGGTCAAGCAACTCGCGGAACAGAACGAACTCAACCTGCAACACGGCCGGCTCACCATCGCGGTGCTGCTGTTCCAGGATCTGGCGGTGATTCCGTTCCTGATTCTGATTCCCGGCCTGACCCACGGCATCGGATCGGAGCTGGCACGCGAGCTGCTGCTGGCGTTCGGCAAGGGTGCGCTCGCGGTGATCGTGATCCTGGCCTTCGGCCGCTGGTTGCTGCGCCCGCTGTTTCACCAGATCGCCACCACGCGTTCGGCCGAATTATTCACGCTCGCGGTGCTGCTGTTCACCCTCGCCAGCGCCTGGGGCACGGCGGCGCTCGGATTGTCACTGGCGCTGGGGGCGTTTCTCGCCGGCATGATGCTGGCGGAAACCGAATACCGCCATCAGGTGGAAGCCGACATCCGTCCGTTCCGCGACATCCTGCTGGGTTTGTTCTTCGTCACCGTCGGCATGCTCATCAATCCCCACACCCTCGTGCGCCACTGGTGGCTGCTGCTCGCGTGCGTGGCGTTGCTGATGCTCTTCAAGACCGTGCTGGTGGGAGTGCTGACGCGCGTGCTGGGCGGCGACCGCGCCACTGCGTTGCGCACGGCGCTCGCGCTCAATCAAGGCGGCGAATTCGGTTTTGCCCTGCTGGCCCTGGGTCTGGCCCAGGCGGTGATCCGCGCGCCGGTCGCGGAGTTCGGACTCGCGGTCATCGTCATCAGCATGCTGGTGAGCCCGCTGCTGATCCGCTTCAATGGCGCGTTGGCCAACCGGCTGTACCCGCGCGATCAGTCCGGTGAAGAGCACGACCGCCTGTTGCATGACATCGGCCAACAGCAGCTGCACCTGCGGGACCATGTGGTGATCGTGGGCTACGGTCGCGTCGGCCAGAACGTGGCGCGCTTTCTCGAACCCGAAGGTTTCGACTTTGTGGCCTTGGACCTGGATCCCATACGCGTCAAACAGGCGCGCGAAGCCGGCGATCCGGCCTATTACGGCGACGGCACCAATCCGGCGGTGCTCAAGGCCGCAGGCGTGGAGCATGCGCGGGCGCTGGTGATCAGCTATTTCCGCATCCCGGTGATTCTCAAGATTCTGGCACATGCAAAGAAGCTGCGACCCGATCTGCCGGTGCTGGTGCGCACCCGCGACGACGCGGAGTTGGACAAACTCATGCAGGCAGGTGCGACCGAAGTGATCCCCGAGACCTTGGAATCCAGCCTCATGGTGGCCGCGCACCTGCTGCAACTTCTGGGCGTGCCCATGAAAAAGATTCTGCGCAAGGTTCAGGACGTGCGCGCGCACCGCTACAGCCTGCTGCGCAGCGTGTTCCGCGGCCAGGATGCGCTGCCGATCGACCCCAGTCATGCCTTCCGCGAACAGCTTTACACCGTGGCACTGGAGCCCGGTGCCCACGCCATCAACAAGAGCCTCGGTGAACTTGATCTCCGGGCGCACAAGGTTGTGGTGACTGCATTGCGCCGCGAAGGCGTGATCGGCCGCCAGCCCTCGCCCGATACCGTGTTGAGGACCGGCGATGTACTGGTACTCTGGGGCACGCCCGAGGATCTGGAAATCGGCGAGGAGATTCTGTTGCGCGGCGCGCATCTCAAAGCTTCTCCCATTAAAGGCACCGCATGACCAGCATCGGAACCCCGCTTACACCCAGAGCCACCCGTCTGCTGCTCTTGGGCTCGGGTGAACTCGGCAAGGAAGTCACCATCGAGGCGCAGCGCTTCGGCGTCGAGGCCATCGCGGTGGACCGTTACGCGCACGCACCGGCCATGCAGGTAGCGCATCGCGCGCACGTCATCAACATGCTGGACGGCGCGGAATTGCGGCGCGTGGTCGAGCTGGATAAGCCCCATTACATCGTGCCGGAGCTGGAAGCCATCGCCACGCCCACGCTTCTGGAACTGGAAAAGGAGGGCTGGACCGTGATCCCCACGGCGCGCACCGCGCGCCTCACCATGGACCGGGAAGGCATTCGCTGTCTGGCGGCGGAGGAATTGAAGATTCGCACTTCGCCCTATCGCTTCGCCGATACACCGGAAGAATTCCGCGCAGCCATTAAAACCATAGGCTTGCCCTGTGTGGTGAAGCCGGTGATGAGTTCCTCCGGCAAGGGCCAGAGCGTCATCGCAAAGGAAACGGACATCGCCGCCGCCTGGGATTACGCCCAGAAAGGCGGGCGTACCGGCCAGGGCCGCGTGATCGTGGAGGGCTTCGTGGATTTCGATTACGAGATTACGCTGCTCACGGTGCGCCACGCGGCCGGCACCACGTTCTGCGAGCCCATCGGCCATCGCCAGGAGCACGGCGATTACCGCGAGTCCTGGCAGCCGCAGCCGATGTCATCCGCGGCACTCACTGAAGCACGGCGCATGGCGCAGATGATTTCCGACAACCTCGGCGGGCGTGGAATTTTCGGCATGGAGTTTTTCGTCAAAGGAGATGCGGTGTGGTTCAGCGAGGTCTCGCCGCGCCCGCACGACACCGGACTCGTCACGCTCATCTCCCAGGACCTGTCGGAATTCGCGCTGCACGTGCGCGCCATCCTCGGCCTGCCGATTCCCGTGATCCGCCAGCTTGGTCCTTCGGCTTCCGCCGTAATCCTGCCGCACGGCGATTCCGACGGGCCGCTGTATGAAAACGTGGATACGGCGCTCACCGAGTCCGATACCATGTTGCGCCTGTTCGGCAAACCGCAGATCCGCGGTCACCGCCGCATGGGCGTGACCCTGGCGCGCGCCGATACCATCGCGCAGGCCCGCGCCAAGGCCACGCGCGCCGCCGCGGCGGTGCAGGTCAAATTGTAGGAGCGGTAATATTTTGTGGGAGCGACTTCAGTCGCGATTCCAATTCAGGAGTCTCCATGCCTTCTTTCGACATCGTTTCCAAGGTCAACACGGCGGAACTCACCAACGCCGTGGATCAGGTGAGCCGCGAGATCGGCACACGCTATGACTTCAAAGGCACCAGCGCCAAAATCGAGCGCCAGGACAATGTGGTGACGCTGTTCGCCGATAGCGAATTCCAGTTGAAACAAGTGCAGGACATCTTCTATCAGCGCGCCGCCAAACGTGGCATTGATGTAGCGAGCTTCGATCCGCAAAAAATCGAGTCCATCGGCGGTGACAAGGCCAAGCAGCTCATCAACGTCAAACAGGGCATAGACAAGGAACTGGCCAGGAAAATCGTCAAGCTCATCAAGGACAGTAGCCTGAAAGTACAGGCCGCGATTCAGGGAGAGGAAGTGCGCGTGACCGGTAAAAAACGCGACGACTTGCAATCCGCCATTGCGCAGTTACGCGGCGCCAAGCTCAGCCAGCCATTGCAATACGTCAATTTCCGGGATTAAGTCTCGACGTAGGGTGCGCTCGCGCACCAAGTGGTTTCAGCCATTTTGAGATCCGGTATCCTGCGAAAGTGATTCCAATTGTAGGAGCGGTCGGGGCGAATCACCGATTCGCCCGCCGCGATTCAACAGCATCGTTGCGGAGACCGTCGCTCCCACGATTTGATTTCTTCCGGAAAAAACCATTATCTCGGCGCGCTGTCGGCGAATGAGTGGCGCGTCATGAGCTTGGAGTAATGCTTTGCCAGATTTGAGTGTTTTGAACGCCAGTCAATCTCGGGCAAACGGAATAACAGCCAGCCAAGGGCGCAGCCGACAGCGATATCGGCGAGTGTGAAACGCGCGCCCGCGCACCAGTCGTGATCATTCAGATCACTCGCCATGACAGCCAAACCTGCTGTGACCTTACCGCGCTGACGTGCCAGCCATTTTTCACTGCGTTCCTGTGGCTGGCGTTGGGTGTGTTCCAGACGAATGAGCACGCCCGCATCCAGCACGCCGTCGGCCAGCGCTTGCCAGCGCAGCACCTCGATGCGCTCACCGCCCAGGGGAATCAGACTGCTGGCGGGCGGCAGTGAATCCAGGTATTCGCAGATCACTCGCGAGTCATACAGAGCACGGCCATCATCCAGGATCAGACACGGCACTTTACCGAGCGGATTGCTTTGCTGGATTTTCGTGTCCGCGGCCCACACGTCTTCGAGCACCAGCGGGCAGTCCAGGCCCTTCTCGGCGATGAGCACGCGCACCTTGCGCACGTAGGGGCTGGAAAGTGAACCGATGAGTTGCATGCAATCCTCAATGCCTGATTCTAGATAGCGCGCGGAAACCGGTCCGGCGTGCCGGATGTATGTGCGATCAGGACACAGCCAACTTCGCTTTGGGTGGCGCGAGGACGATCAGGATTACGCCGATGACGGCCAGCGCAATAATCCCAGGCAACTCGTTCGAGGATATCAAATTGCGAAATACCTGGAATCCCATAATACCGGCATGCGCCAGGCTCGACCAGGCGGCAAAGGCTATCAGACTACGATGCTGTGCAGGATTACGCACCGCGAGTAGCAAAAAAACACCCAAGGTAACGTACAGACTCAGCATCATGCGGAACGATTCATCTTTGAACGGCGGCCGCACAATCAGATAGGCTCCGGCCAAAAAGAGCAGTCCTACCAACACCAGTACCACTTTCAGCGCGCGTTCACGTAGCATAGCGTCCTCCTTGTCTACTATTTGCCTGTAACGACAATCTTTCTCCGTGCGTGCCCGTCTGGAGGCCTCGGCGATTTCTTCCAAGTCTCACCGCAAATCGACTGCAATACAGACGGCGCGGGCTTCGATGAAAAAGCACGTCTCTTTCCTAGGGCTTGGCTCCCGCCTCCGGCGAGGTCAGCCGCAGATCCACCTCGCCCACGCTGACGTCGAGTTTCATGCTGTCCGGGCCGCTGCCGGGCAGATGTATGCGCCGGCCGAGGCCGCTGTGCCGCCCGCCGCCGCGTACCCGCTGGCCCTGCCTGAACACCGCCGCTTCGCCGATGTCGCTTGACAAGTCTATCGGGCCGGGCACGGTGGTCGCGGAGGTGGCGCTGATCTGGCCGACGTTCACGCTCGCCCGCAGTGGGCCGCGCGGCACGTCGATATCAATTTCGCCGACGTTGAGATTAACGTCGATCCCGCCGGCGACACCTTGCACATTGATTTGACCGACCTTCATATTCAAGGCCAGCGCCAAGCGCGCAGGAATTTGCAATTCCCAATGTTGTTTCACCTGATTGGTATCCAGCTTGCCGCTGGACCCCAACGACAACTCCAGCCGACCGCCTTCGCGCTGCTGCACAATCTGTGCACTCTGGATTTCGCGCGTGGTGGTGCTGCTCTGCCAGTGGAAAAACCACAGGAATTCGCGCGCTTTCTGCTCCAGCCTGATGCTCACGTGCACCGCGTCGTCGGCGGACGGCGTGGCCCGCAACTCGCCTACGCCCGCAGTAACGGCGAGTGTTTCAATACCGCTCGCGGGAATATCGGCCGTCAGAGTGCGCGTGCCGGCGGCGAACACCAGCGCCGGCAGGCTCAGCAGCATTCCCAGAGTGAGCAGGTGTTTCAAGCGGGCCTCAGATCTCCGAGCGATGGCGGCGCAACCAGATGGCGCCGAGAATAAAGATAATCCCGATGCCCACGCCGATCCACATCTCCGGTACCGCAAACATGTGCGCCACCGAGCCGAAGGTGTACACGCCATGGTCCGACGGACCGAACATCCGGAAATTGCCGTGGAAACCGGGCTGCGATTCGGAGGCTGCGTAGCCGCCAACCAGCATCGCGCCGTGACCGATGTGGCCCAGAATTCCGTCGCTCAGGTAGTGGCTGCGGAACACGATCAGCTCGATGAGGATCGCACCGAGCGGAATCAACGCCGCCCAGGCGAGCACCAGTTTCTTGGCCCAGGCCGAGCACAGCAGGAACCAGCCCCAGTAGGGCAGCAGCCACAGCGATTGCTGGATGAGCGCGAAGGCCAGCACGATCCAGGTGAGGACGATGGTGCCGGGATAGAACGCCTCATGCAGCAGATTGACGCCGATGATGCCCGCGGCAATCGTGAAGATGATGCCGCCCACGATTTCAGCAAGCACCACCAGCACGAACATGAACGCCGGCGCCGTCACCATGCCGGTGAAGAGCTTCGACAGCACGGTGGCGGTATCCGACACCGGCATGGAGCGCCAGAACAGTACGCTGCGGTCCTTGCGGTCGGCGTACAGGCTGTCCATGAGATAGAACCACACCATGAACAGCATCACCACGTTGAAGATGCCCGCCATCGCCAGCATGGCGACGTGCAGCCCTCCCCGCGCGTCCCCGCTGACGGTGCCGAAATTGTTCACGGTGATCACCCCCTGATGCGCCGCCACGATCAGCGCCGCGCCGCCGTAAAGACTGCCCAGTACCACCAGGCAGGCCACCACGATCGGCACTATCCAGAGCGATTTGTGCTCCCAGACTTCGCGTTTCGCGAGCATCCAATACGGCCGGATGGCGTTCATTGCATTTCTCCTTTCATCTTCGCCACGAACAGGTCGGCGATGCTCGGCGTGTGGATTTCGCCCAACTCCCGCAACTTGCCCTGATCCACACCTTCATACAGGAACAATTTCTTGCCGAATACCTCGCGTTCATGCAATGGCTTGAGCGCACGCGCCTGTTCGACGCGCTCGGCGTTCACCAGCACCTCGGCGTATTTTTCCGCCACACCCTCCATGGAATCGTTGAGCGCGATGCGGCCGTTGTGGATAAACATCAGATCGGTGAGCAGTTTTTCCACTTCCTCCACCTGATGGGTGGTGACCAGGATGGTGCGCTTCTCGTCAAAATAGTCGTTGAGCAGGTTCGAATAGAACTCCTTGCGATACAGGATATCGAGACCCAGGGTGGGTTCATCGAGAATCAGCAGTCGGGCGTCAATTGCCATGATCAGCGCCAGGTGCAACTGCGTAACCATGCCCTTGGACAGCTGGCCGACCCGGCTGTGCTGGGTGATCTTGGTGCGCTCCAGGAAATGCAGCGCGCGTGCGCGACTGAAACGCGGATGTACCGCCTCCACGTACTCGATGGCATTGGCCACCTTGAGCCAGCGCGGCAGCGTGGCCACATCGGCGATGAAACACACTTCGTTCATCATTTTCTCGCGGCCCTTGCGCGGGTCGTGCCCGAGCACGTTCAGTTCGCCGTCGAATTCCGTGAGCCCGAGGATCGCCTTGAGCGCAGTGGTCTTGCCGGCGCCGTTCGGGCCGATGAGGCCCACAATGCGGCCTTCCTCGATGTCGAAGTCCACCTGGTTGAGCGCCGCCAAGGCACCGTAATGCTTGGTGAGTCCGCGGGCTTTGATCAGCGTGCTCATGACTTGCTCCGTTTGCCGTCGTCCACGGCGTTCAGCAGTTCCCTGGGATCCAGGTCCAGGCGGCGGATGCGCAGCACAATCTGCGGCCATTCGGTTTTCATGAACACCTCGCGCTCGTTCTTCATGAGCGCGCGGCTCGCGCCGGTTTTCACAAACATCCCGAGGCCGCGGCGCTTTTCCACCAGTTCCTCATCCACCAGCGCCTGATAGCCCTTGAGCACCGTGAGCGGGTTGATCTGGTAGTCGGCGGCAATGGTGCGTACCGAGGGCAACGGATCGCCTTCCTTGAGACTGCCCTCAAGGATCATGGACACTACCCGATCCCGCAATTGGCGGTAGATCGGCTGGTTGTCGCTCCATTTGGGATCCATGTGCCTCTCCGCTGCTGCTCTAGCGAACTAGAGCGC
>JAGWLP010000043.1 GCA_028864905.1 Gammaproteobacteria bacterium | reverse complement strand
CGTTGTCTACTCTCGCCAGCGTGATCAGGGGCTCGACCACGCGCCGCAGTTCCTTGGCTTTGGGCAGCGTGGTGCGGATGCTCTCGTAACGCAACAGCGCGCCCGCCATGTTGCGCATCAGCGCCGCGCGGTGCGCGGAGTTGCGCGAGAGCTGCCGGCCGGTATTCTGGTGACGCATGCGGCGAATTCCTTACACGGCCACGGGTTTTTGCAGGCTCGCGGGCGGCCAGTTCTCGATCTTCATGCCGAGCGTCAGGCCGTGCTGCGCGAGCACGTCCTTGATCTCGGTGAGCGACTTCTTGCCGAGATTCGGCGTCTTCAGGAGCTCGACTTCGGTCTTCTGCACCAGGTCGCCGATGTAATTGATGTTCTCGGCCTTGAGGCAGTTGGCGGAGCGCACCGTGAGCTCGAGCTCTTCCACGGGCTTCAGCAGCACCGGATCGAAATGCGCCTCGCCGCCGGCGTGTCCCGCATCCCGGCCCTTGAGGTCCACGAAGGCGGCGAGCTGCTCGGAGAGGATGGTGGCGGCACGGCGGATGGCTTCTTCCGGATCAATCGTGCCGTTGGTTTCGATGTCGATGATGAGCTTGTCGAGGTCGGTGCGCTGTTCCACGCGCGCGCTTTCCACCGTGTAAGTGACGCGGCGCACCGGGCTGAAGGACGCATCCAGCAGCAGGCGGCCGATGGGACGCGATTCCTCTTCGAACTGCAGGCGCTGATTGGCGGGCTGATAGCCGCGGCCGCGTTTGATCTTGAGTTTCATGTTGAGCGAACCGGCGCTGTTCAGGTGCGCGATCACCAGGCCCGGATTCACGATCTCGACGTCGTGATCCAGCTGGATGTCGGCGGCCGTGACCACGCCCGGCCCTTTCTTGACGAGCGTGAGCGTGGACTCATCGCGCGCATGCATGCGGAGCGCGAGCTGCTTGAGATTCAGCAGGATGTCCACCACGTCTTCCTGCACGCCTTCGATGGCGGTGTACTCGTGCAGCACACCCTCGATCTCGGCTTCCACCACTGCGCATCCCGGCATGGACGACAACAGGATGCGTCGCAGCGCATTGCCCAGCGTGTGACCGAAGCCGCGTTCCAGCGGTTCGAGCACCACGCGCGCCTGTTGATCGGACTGGGCCTGCACGCCAACCAGGCGCGGCTTCAAAAATTCCGTGACTGAACCCTGCATGGGATGATTCCCTCGTTAAATGCTGAAGCAACCTGAACCATTACTTGGAGTACAGCTCGACCACCAGGTTTTCGTTGATGTCGGGCAGGATGTCGCTGCGCTCGGGCACGCGCTTGAACTTACCGCTCAATTTGGTCTCGTCCACTTCCACCCACTCGATGGGCGGCAACTGCTTGGCAATAGCGAGCGCGTTCTGGATGCGCAACTGCTTTTTGGCGCGCTCGCGCACCGTAATCGCATCCTCGGCCTTGACCTGATAGGACGGTATGTTGACGATTTTGCCGTTCACTTCGATGGCCTTGTGGCCGACGAGCTGGCGCGCTTCGGCGCGTGTCGCGGCAAAACCCATGCGGTACACCACGTTATCCAGGCGACACTCGAGGATCTGCAGCAACGCCTGGCCTGTGGCACCGGTGCGGCGCGAGGCCTCCTGGTAGTAGCGGCGGAACTGGCGCTCCAGCACTCCGTACATGCGACGCAATTTCTGCTTCTCGCGCAACTGGCCGCCGTAATCCGACAGGCGGTTGCGCTTGGCGCCGTGCTGTCCGGGCTGCGATTCGATGCGACACTTGGACTCGAGCGGACGGACGCTCGATTTGAGGAACAAGTCCGTGCCCTCGCGCCGCGAGAGTTTGCATTTGGGTCCGAGATAACGAGCCATCAATGAACCTCTGGATTAGACGCGGCGTTTCTTGGGTGGACGGCAGCCGTTGTGCGGAATGGGCGTGACATCCGAAATGTTGGCGATCTTGAATCCGATGTTGTGCAGCGAACGCACCGCCGATTCGCGACCGGGACCGGGACCCTTGACCTGGACTTCCAGGTTCTTGACTCCGAACTCCTGGGCCTTGATCCCGGCCTTTTCGGCCGCGACCTGCGCGGCGAAAGGCGTGGACTTGCGCGAACCGCGGAACCCGGAACCTCCGGCGGTGGCCCAACAGAGCACGTTGCCCTGGCGGTCCGTGATGGTGATGATGGTGTTGTTGAACGAGGCATGCACGTGCGCCACCGCGTCCACCACGGTCTTCCTGGCACGTTTGCGCGGCGCCGGAGCCGCGGCCGGTGTTTCGCCCGCCGCCGCCGGAGCTGCGGGCGGGGCTTCTTTGGATTCTTTGGCTGGTTTGGCTTCTTCTGCCATTTACTTACCCTGCTATCTTTTCACTTACGTTGGCGACTTGACGACCTGCTTGACGGTCTGCTTGCGGCGACCCTTGCGGGTGCGCGCATTGGTTCGGGTGCGCTGGCCGCGTACCGGCAGGCCCTTGCGGTGGCGCAGGCCGCGGTAGCAGCCGAGGTCCATAAGCCGCTTGATGCTCATGGAGACTTCGCGGCGCAGATCGCCCTCGACCTCGAACTTGGTGACGTTGACGCGCAGCGCTTCGACTTCCGCGTCGGTCAAATCCTTGACCTTGGTTTCAGGCTTGATGCCCGCCACCTGGCAGATCAGGCGCGCGCGGCTGCGGCCGATGCCGTAAATGTTCTGCAGGCCGATGACGGCATGCTGGTTGGGCGGGATATTGACCCCGGCAATGCGGGCGGCCATGCGCTGTCCTCACTCGGTGCCGCGTTTTGCGGCGCGAAAACGGATAATTTTGCCTGAATTTCCCATATGAATCAATGCAAACCTTCGTTTCACCCTTGACGCTGTTTGTGGCGCGCGTCGCTGCAGATCACCCGCACCACCCCGCCACGCCGCACGATTTTGCAGTTGCGGCAGATTTTCTTGACCGAAGTACGTACTTTCATCGCTCGACTCCCGCGACAATCCTGTGCCGCACGTTGATCCTCATCGCAGCCCGCTGCCGCCGTAGCCCTTGAGATTGGCCTTGCGCAGCAGCCCTTCGTACTGGTGGGACATGAGGTGCGCCTGCAACTGCGCCATGAAATCCATGACCACTACCACGTCAATCAGCAGCGACGTGCCACCGAAGAAGAACGGCACGTTCCAGTAGGTAATCAGAAACTGCGGCAACAGGCACACCGCGGTCACGTAGATGGCGCCCCAGAACGTCAGCCGGGTGAGCACGCTGTCCACGTAGGCGGCGGTCTGTTGTCCCGGGCGGATGCCCGGAATGAAGGCGCCGGATTTCTTCAGGTTCTCCGCAGTTTCCTTGGAGTTGAAGACCAGCGCGGTATAGAAAAAGGTGAAAAAGATGATCAGGCCGCCATAGGTGATGTCGTAAACCGGCTCGCCCGGCGACATGGCGGCAGCAAATTTCTGCAGTGCGATCGCGAGCCAGCCCCCCGACTGCGAACCAAACCAGTTGCCCACGGTCGCGGGAAACAGGATGATCGAGGACGCGAAGATCGGCGGGATCACGCCCGACATGTTGAGCTTGAGCGGCAGGTGGCTGGTTTGCGCGGCATACAGCCGCCGGCCCTGCTGGCGCTTGGCGTAATTCACGGTAATACGCCGCTGGCCGCGCTCCACGAACACCACGAATGCGGTCACGCCGAGCACCACCGCCAGCACCACGATGGCGATGATGGGGTTCATCTGCCCGGTGCGCACTAGGTCCAGCGTGCCGCCGAACGCCGACGGCAGGCCAGCGACGATACCCGCGAAAATGATCATGGAAATGCCGTTGCCCACGCCGCGCTCGGTCATCTGCTCGCCGACCCACATCAGGAACAGCGTGCCGGTAGTCAGCGATACCGTGGCCACGAACACGAAGGTGAACCCGGGATTCACCGCCACGCCCTGGCTTTCCAGCGCGAGCGCCGCACCCAGCGACTGGAACAGGGCGAGCACCACCGTGCCCCAGCGCGTGTACTTGGTGATCACGCGCTGGCCGGCCTGGCCTTCCTTGCGCAATTTCTCCAGGCTCGGCACCACCACCGCGAGCATCTGCATGATGATGGAGGCGGAGATATAGGGCATGACGCCAAGCGCAAACACCGACAGGCGCATGAGTGCGCCGCCAGAGAACATGTTGAACATGCTGAGCAGCCCGCCGGAATGCTGGCTGAAGAGCCGTGCGAGCGCCGCCGGATCAATGCCTGGCACCGGGATATGAGTACCGATGCGGAACACCACAAATGCGCCCACCAGGAACAGCAGCCGCTTGCGCAGATCGTGGAGCTTCCCGATCTGCGACAGGGATGACATCACCCCCGTGCCGCTCGCGTTCCTGGACACTTAATCCTCCACCTTGCCGCCGGCCGTCTCGATAGCCTTGCGCGCCCCGGCCGTCGCGGCTACGCCCTTGAGCGTGACCTTTTTCTTGAGTTCGCCGGCCAGAATCACCTTGACCCGGTCGGTCTGCAGAGGCACCAGCCCGGCAGTCTTGAGCGCCAGGATGTCGATGACATCGGCCTCGACGCGGGCGAGCGCGTCCAAGCGCACTTCGGCGCGGCTGGGTTTCAGATGCGAACGGAATCCGACCTTGGGCAGGCGCCGTTGCAAAGGCATCTGGCCGCCTTCGAAGCCGACTTTGTGGTAGCCGCCTTTGCGCGCGTACTGGCCCTTGTGACCCTTGCCGGAGGTCTTGCCGAGGCCCGAGCCGATGCCGCGACCCAGGCGTTTTTTGCCAGTTTTGGCTCCGACCGCCGGTGACAGCGTGTTCAAGCGCATGTCAGTTCTCCTCGACGCGCAGCAGGAAGGAAGCTTTCTTGATCATGCCGCGCACTTCCGGCGTGTCGCTGAGCGTAACCGAATGCTGCAGGCGACGCAGGCCCAATCCGCGCACGCAGTCGCGATGGATCTTGAGTCGCCCACAGGGACTCTTCACCAGCGTGACCTTGATCTGTTTGGCAGTGTTGCTCATGGCTCAGCCCCGGATTTCATCCAGCGTCTTGCCACGCTTCGCCGCGAGGTCCTGCGGCGAGTGCTGTTCACTGAGCGCATTCAGGGTGGCGCGCACCACGTTGATGGGGTTGCGCGAACCGTAACTCTTGGCGAGCACGTTCCGGACGCCCGCGACTTCCAGCACCGCACGCATGGCGCCGCCCGCGATGATGCCGGTACCGGCAGAAGCGGGTTGCATGTACACGCGCGTGGCGCCGTGATGCGCACGGATCGCGTAATGCAGCGTGCCTTCGCGCAGCGCAACCTGGCGCAAGTTCTTGCGCGCGTGCTCCATGGCCTTGGACACCGCGTTCGGCACCTCACGCGCCTTGCCGTAGCCGAAGCCCACTTTGCCGGCGCCGTCGCCCACCACGGTGAGCGCGGTAAAGCCGAACTGCCGGCCGCCCTTGACCACCTTGGCCACGCGGTTCACGGCCACCAGTTTCTCCTGCAGACCGTCGGAACTTTCCGGGAGATTCTCAATTTTTCTTGCCATGCTGCACCCTAGAACTGCAAACCGTGCTCACGCGCGGCGTCGGCGAGCGCCTTCACGCGCCCGTGATATTTGAATCCGGACCGGTCGAATGCCACGCGCGTGATGCCCGCGTGCTTGGCCTGCTCGGCAATGGCCTTGCCCACGGCCGCCGCGGCAGCGATGTTGCCGGTGTTTTTCACGCCCTTCTTGATGTCCGCCTGAAGCGTGGAGGCCGCGGCCAGCACCTTGTCTCCCTGCGGCGCAAGAATCTGCGCATAGATGTGCACCGGCGTGCGGTGCACGCACAGGCGACAGGCAGCGAGTTCGCGCATGCGTGCACGCGCACGCCGTGCGCGCCGCAGGCGCGCCTGTTTCTTTTCAAAGGGTTTCTTGTCCATGGTTCAACTTACCTGCTATTTCTTCTTGGCCTCTTTGAGGACTACGCGCTCGTTGGTGTAGCGCACACCCTTGCCCTTGTAAGGTTCGGGCGGACGGAAGCCGCGGACCTCAGCCGCCACCTGACCCACCTTCTGGCGATCCGCACCCTTGATGACGATTTCCGTCTGGCTCGGGGTCTCGATGCTGATGCCCTCAGGCACCTTGTAGTTCACCGGATGCGAGAAGCCGATCGTCAGGTTCAGGGTCTTGCCCTGCATTTGCGCACGGTAACCCACGCCCACGAGTTCGAGTTTCTTCTGGAACCCCTGGGTCACGCCCTTGACGGCGTTGTTGAGCAGCGCGCGTATGGTGCCGGCCGAGGCATCGGCATCGGCATGCTCCGGCTTGACGGCCACGTGCAGCACTCCCTTGTCGTTTACTACCGTCACATGCGGGTGCAGCACCAGAGTCAGGCTGGATTTCTGGCCCTTGACCGTGACGCTGTTGCCGGACACGGTGGCATCCACGCCTTTCGGCAGCGCGATGGGTTGTTTGGCGATTCTGGACATGGTTTTTCCGTCGGCGCTCAGGTTACGTAGCAAATCACTTCGCCGCCCTGGCCGGCGGCACGCGCGGCGCGGTCGCTCATCACGCCCTTGGGTGTGGACATGATGGCAATGCCGAATCCACCGAGCACCTTGGGGAGCTCGTGCTTGCGCTTGTACACGCGCAGGCCCGGACGGCTGATGCGCCGCATATGCGCAATGACCGGCCGGCCGTGGTAATACTTGAGCATCACCACGAGTTCGGCCTTGCCGTCCTGCTCGCGGCGTGCAAAATTCTCGATGTAGCCTTCCTCCTTGAGCACGCGCGCGATCTCGCACTTGATGCCGGAGGCGGGCATGTTCACCTGCTCACGGCCGACCAACTGGCCGTTGCGGATGCGGCTGAACATGTCAGCGATGGGATCAGACATACTCATGTAACGATATCCCTCTGTGCAAACCTACCAACTGGCCTTGTGCAGGCCGGGAACATCGCCGCGCATCGCGGCCTCGCGCAGTTTGCTGCGGCCCAGGCCGAATTTGCGATAGTTGCCGCGCGAGCGGCCGGTGAGCGCGCAGCGATTGCGTTGCCGCGCGGGGCTCGAATCGCGAGGTAGCCGGGCGAGCTTGGCGACCGCGGCGTGGCGTTCTTCGTCGCCGGTATCCACACCGCGGATGAGGCGTTTCAACTCGGCGCGCTGCTTGGCGTAGCGCTTCACGAGCTGCGTGCGCTTCACTTCACGGTTCACCATGGAAGTCTTGGCCATGTCATCGGACCTCAGTTGCGGAACGGGAAGTGAAAGGCTTCCAGCAACGCCCTGGCTTCCGCGTCGGTGCGGGCGTTGGTGGTGATGGTGATGTCCAGGCCACGCAGCGCGTCGATCTGGTCGTACTCGATTTCCGGAAAGATGATCTGTTCCTTCACGCCCATGCTGAAGTTGCCGCGCCCGTCGAAGGAGCGTCCGCTGATGCCGCGGAAATCGCGCACCCGCGGCAGCGCGATGCTGATCAGGCGGTCCAGGAACTCATACATGTGCGCGCGCCGCAGCGTCACCTTGCAGCCCACGGGATAATCCTCGCGCACCTTGAAGTTGGCGATGGACTTCTTGGTCTTGGTGACCACCGGTTTCTGGCCGGCAATCCGGGTCATGTCCTTGACCGCGTGCTCCATGATCTTCTTGTCGGCAGTGGCTTCGCCCACGCCCATGTTGAGCGTGATCTTGGTGATACGCGGCACCTGCATGGGGTTGGCGTAACTGAACCGCTTGGCGAGTTCCGGCACCACGGTTTCACGATAATAGGTTTGCAATCGGGTCATGCGTGTGCCTCAGACGTCAACCACTTCTTTGTTGGAACGGAAGATGCGCACCTTGCGGCCATTCTCCAGGGTACGCACACCCACGCGGTCACCCTTCTTGGTAACCGGATTGAACAGCATTACGCGCGAGATGTGGATCGGCATTTCGCGCTCGACGATGCCGCCCGTGACTCCGGCGTTGGGATTCGGACGCTGGTGTTTCTTGGCCATGTTCAGGTTCTCGACGACCACGCGCTGGCCTTCAATCACCTTGAGGATGGCGCCGCGTCGGCCCTTGTCCTTGCCGGCAATCACAATGACCTCGTCGCCTTTCTTGATCTTGCTCATGTCCGTCCGCCCCTCGCGCTCACAACACTTCCGGCGCCAGCGAAATGATGCGCATGAATCGCTCGGTGCGCAGCTCGCGCGTGACCGGCCCGAAAATGCGCGTACCGATAGGCTCCAACTTGTTGTTGAGCAGCACCGCCGCATTGCTGTCGAAACGGATCAATGAACCGTCCGGGCGGCGCACACCGCTTCGGGTACGCACCACCACGGCCTCGTAGATTTCGCCCTTCTTGACCTTGCCGCGCGGAATGGCGTCGCCGATGCTCACCTTGATGACATCGCCGATGCGCGCATAGCGACGCTTGGAGCCGCCCAGCACCTTGATGCATTTCAGGCTGCGCGCGCCGCTGTTGTCCGCCGCATCGAGCACGGTGCGCATCTGGATCATGACTGCACGTCCGCTTGGCTGGCCGCAGGCGCAGGCTGCGCGTGCGCCAGGATCTCCACCAGCTTCCAGGCCTTGTGACGGGAAATCGGCCGGCAGGGCGCGATCACCACGGTATCGCCTTCCTGGCAGGCGTTCTGTTCATCGTGCGCCTTGATTTTGCTGCGCCGGCGCAGGATCTTGCCGTACTCGGGATGCGTGACCACGCGCTCCACCACCACCGTGATGGTCTTGTCCATCTTGTTGCTGAGCACCCGTCCGGTGACGGTACGTGCGGATTTCACAGCTGCGCCGCTGGTAGTCATTTGCCCACTGCCTTGGCCCGCTCAGCGAGCACGGTTTTGACGCGCGCGATGTTCTTGCGCGCGTTGCGTATCTGGTGGCCGCGCGGCATCTGGCCGCTGGCCTGCTGCATCGCCAGGTTGAACTGCTCCTGACGCAACGCCAGCAGTTCTTCCTGTATCTGCCGGTCGTTCTTGGCACGCAATTCCTTGGCATCCATCACATCACCTGCCGACTGACGAAGGTCGTAGTCACGGAAATCTTGGCGGCCGCGAGGCGGAAGGCCTTGCGCGCCGTCGCCTCGTCCACGCCTTCCATCTCGTAGAGCATCGAACCCGGCTGCACCTTGGCCACCCAGTACTCGACATTGCCCTTGCCGTTGCCCATGCGCACTTCCAGCGGTTTCTTGGTCACCGGCACGTCCGGGAATACCCGGATCCAGATCTTGCCGCCGCGCTTCACGAAGTGCGTCATGGCGCGGCGTCCGGCTTCGATCTCGCGCGCCGTGAGGCGGCCGCGATCCGTGGCCTTCAATCCGTACTCGCCATAGGCCACGCTGTTGCCGGACTGCGCCAAGCCGCGGTTGCGGCCTTTGTGCTGCTTGCGGAACTTGGTGCGCTTAGGCTGCAACATCGGCCTTCACTCCGGCTTTGGCCTTGTCGGCGCTGGCTTCGCGTCCGACGCTGATTTCACTGGCGTCCAGAATCTCGCCCTTGAAGATCCACACCTTGACGCCGATCACGCCATAGGTGGTCTTGGCCTCGGCGCTACCGTAATCAATGTCGGCGCGTAGCGTGTGCAGCGGCACGCGACCTTCGCGGTACCACTCGCTGCGTGCAATTTCCGCGCCGTTCAGGCGTCCGGACACACGCACTTTCACGCCCAGCGCCCCGACACGCATGGTGTTCTGCACCGCGCGCTTCATGGCGCGGCGGAACATGATGCGGCGTTCGAGCTGCTGCGCGATGCCTTCAGCCACCAGATAAGCGTCGAGCTCCGGCTTGCGGATCTCCTCGATGGTCACATCCACCTCGGTGCCCGGCATCATCTTGATGAGCTGCGCGCGCAGCGCCTCGATGTCCTCACCCTTCTTGCCGATCACCACGCCGGGACGCGCGGTATGAATGGTGATCTGGCATTTCTTCGCGGGGCGTTTGATTTCCACACGGCTTACCGAGGCTTGCGCAAGCTTCTTCTTCAGGAAGTCGCGCACTTTCAAATCGGCATGCAGGTTCTCGGCGTACGCGCCCTTGTTCGCGAACCACTTGGAATTCCAGTCGGAGGCAATGCCCAGACGGAAACCCACCGGATTGACTTTCTGACCCATGGCTTTGTCCTTACTCGTCCGCCACTGTCAGGCTGATGTGGCTGGTACGTTTCAGAATGCGTGCGCCGCGGCCCTTGGCGCGCGGCATCATGCGTTTCATGCGCGGACCGTCGTCCACGCACACGCGCTTGACCTTCAATGCGTCAATATCGGCGCCGCTGTTGTGCTCGGCGTTGGCAATGGCCGACTCCAGCACCTTCTTCAGCAACTGCGCGGCGCGCCGCGGGCTGAATTCCAAGATCTTGAGCGCCTGCCCGACCGGCTGGCCGCGGATCTGGTCGGCCACGAGCCGCGCCTTGTAGGGCGTGACGCGTGCGAATTTATGGGTTGCCGCTACCTGCATGCTTGCGTCCTCAGGTCTTGGCCTCGGTGGTTTCGGCGGCCACCTTGCGTTCGCCGTGTCCCTTGAACACGCGGGTGGCGGCGAACTCGCCCAGCTTGTGACCGACCATGTTCTCGCTCATCAGCACCGGCACATGCTGATGGCCGTTGTGCACCGCGATGGTCAGGCCCACCATTTCGGGGGTGACCATCGAGCGCCGCGACCAGGTCTTGATCGGCTTGCGGTTGCCGCTACTCGCCGCCGCCTCGACCTTCTTGGCGAGGTGCGGATCCACGAACGGGCCTTTGCGAATTGAACGCGGCACAGTGCTAACCTCTCATCACTTGGCGTTGCGCCGGCGCACGATCATGCGATCGGTGCGTTTGTTGGCGCGCGTTTTGTAACCCTTGGTGGGCTGGCCCCAGGGCGATACCGGATGCGGATTGCCCTGCCCGGATTTGCCCTCGCCGCCGCCGTGCGGATGGTCAATCGGGTTCATCGCCAAGCCACGCACTGTCGGACGGATGCCCTGCCAACGACGCACACCGGCCTTGCCGTACACGCGCAGATTGTGTTCGTCATTGCCGACCTCGCCGACCGTGGCGCGGCAGTCAATGTGCACCTTGCGCATTTCGCCGGAGCGCAGCCGTACGGTGGCGTGCGCGCCTTCGCGCGCCACTACCTGTACCGAGGCGCCGGCGCTGCGTGCGAGTTGTGCGCCCTTGCCGGGCTGCAACTCCACGCAATGCACCTGGGTGCCGACCGGGATGTTGCGCAGCGGCAGTGCGTTGCCCGGCTTCACGGGTGCATGGCTGCCGGCAAGGATTTCCTGGCCGCGCTCCACGCCCTTGGGCGCGATGATGTAGCGGCGCTCGCCATCCTTATACAGCACCAGCGCCAGGTGCGCGGTGCGATTCGGATCGTACTCGATGCGTTCCACCCGGCCGCTGACGCCGTCTTTGTCACGCTTGAAATCAATCAAGCGGTAATGCTGCTTGTGGCCGCCGCCCTGGTGGCGCGTGGTGATGCGACCCAGGTTGTTGCGCCCGCCGTGCCCGCTCTGGTGCTCCAGGAGCGCGGCGTACGGACCGCCCTTGTGCAGACCGGGAGTGCTGACCATGACCACGGCGCGCCGGCCGGGTGAGGTGGGTCTGGCTTTTTTGACCGGCATGACTGTTACCGCCTCAGGCCTTGTCGCCCATGAAACTGATGGAGCTGCCCGGCGCCAGGCGCACGTAGGCTTTCTTCCAGTTGCTCTGCGTGCCGGTGCGCTGACCGGTACGCTTGGTCTTGCCACGCACGTTCACAATCTGCACGTCGACGACCTTGACGTCGAAGAGTTTTTCCACTGCGCGGCGCACGCGCGGCTTGTCGGCATCGCGGCGCACTCGGAACACCACCTGGTTATGGACTTCGCCCAACTGCGTGGCTTTTTCCGACACGTGCGGCCCAAGCAGCACGCGCGTCACGGATTCGTGCTTGAGCTTCATGCCAGCCACTCCTCAAGGCGGCGGATGGACGGCACGGTCAGCAAAACCTTGGCGTAACCCACGAGACTCACCGGATCCAGTCCCGTGACTTCGCGCACCTCGACATTCACGAGGTTGCGCGCCGCCAGATACAGCTTTTCGTCCACCTGCTCGGTGACGATCAGCACGTTGCTTTCCAGGCCCAGCGCCTTGAGCTTGGTTGCCAGCTGCTTGGTCTTCGGCGCTTCGACGCCGAACTCCGGCAGCACCACCACGCGTTGCTGACGCACGAGCTCCGACAGAATCGCGCGCATCGCGCCCTGATACATCTTGCGGTTGACCTTCTGGCTGAAGTCGCGCGGCACTGCCGCGAAGGTCTTGCCGCCGCCGCGCCACAAGGGACTCCGGATCGAACCGGCGCGCGCCTGGCCCGAACCTTTCTGCGCCCAGGGTTTCTTGCCGCCGCCGCGCACCATGCCGCGGGTTTTTTGCGCCTTGGTACCGGCACGCCCGCCGGCCAGAAAGGCGGTCACCACCTGATGTACCAGCGCTTCGTTGAATTCGCGCGCGAAGGTCGCGTCCGAAAGCGTTATAGACTTCCCGTCCGCGTTGCTGTGCAGTTGCATTTCCATGTTGCGCTCCTCAGCCGCCCGCCACGGGGCGGATGATGAGGTTGCCGCCCTCCGAGCCGGGCACGGCGCCTTTCACCAGCAGCAGATTCTTGTCCGTATCCACGCGCACTACTTCCAGTTTGAGCGCGGTGCGGCGCGCGGCGCCGAGATGACCCGACATCTTCTTGCCGGGGAATACGCGTCCCGGCGTCTGGCGCTGACCGATGGAGCCGGGCGCACGGTGCGACAACGAGTTGCCGTGGGTTGCGTCGCCCATGGTGAAATGGTGACGTTTGATGGTGCCCTGGAAGCCTTTGCCGAGACTGGTGCCGGTCACCGACACTTTCTGGCCGGGCTTGAAAATGTCCACCTTGATTTCGCCGCCGGGCTTCAGCTCCGCGCCTTCATCGGCATCCAGCCGGAACTCGCCCGATACCCGGCCCGCACCGGTATTCGCCTTCGCGTAATGGCCGGCGAGCGCCTTGGTGACGCGGCTGGCACGGCGGTTGCCTGCGGTCACCTGTACGGCACGATAGCCGTCGGTATCCGCGCTTTTCACCTGGGTGATGCGGTTGGGTTCGACTTCAATGACGGTCACCGGCACCGACACGCCGTCTTCCAGGAAAACGCGGGTCATGCCGCATTTGCGACCGATTAGGCCCAGAGCCATCTTGTAATCCTCATCCGGTGCCGACTGCGATTGGTCAGCACGTCGTTAAACTACACGCGGCCCGATGGGGATGACCCCACCGGGCCGCAGCGAGCCGGGGATTATACCAGCGAGTGCAGCCCTGCAACAGGGCTTGTCGCCCTCAATTGACCTTGATGCGCACGTCCACGCCCGCCGGCAAATCCAGCTTCATCAGGGCATCCACGGTCTTGTCCGTGGGATTGACGATATCCATGAGGCGTTTGTGCGTGCGGATTTCGTACTGGTCGCGGGCGTCCTTGTCGGCGTGCGGCGATACCAGCAGGGTAAAGCGCTCCATCTTGACCGGCAGCGGAATCGGGCCCTTCACCTGGGCACCGGTGCGTTTGGCGGTCTCCACGATTTCCTTCGCCGACTTGTCAATCAGCCGGTAATCGAAGGCCTTGAGGCGAATACGGATGGTTTCAGTAGTCATGGCTGATCACTCGATGATTTTGGCCACCACGCCGGCGCCGACGGTGCGGCCGCCCTCGCGGATGGCAAAGCGCAGTCCGTCCTCCATGGCAATCGGGCTGATGAGCGAGACCACCATCTTGATGTTGTCTCCGGGCATCACCATCTCCACGCCCTTCGGCAGGTCCACCGA
>JAGWLP010000042.1 GCA_028864905.1 Gammaproteobacteria bacterium | reverse complement strand
GTGGTGGTGGTGCTGCTGGTGCTGGGCATCACGCTCGGCTGCCTGTTGCTCACCAACCGGCTGATGAAGCTCTTGGGCGAAACCGGCGCGAACGTGATTGGTCGGCTGTTTGGCGTGATCCTCGCGGCGCTCGCGGTGCAGTTCGTGGTGGACGGCATCCGCGCCGGCTTTTTCCATTGATAGAGCTTTTGTTCCTTGTCCCTTCTCCCCCTTTCAGGGGAGAAGAGAGGATGAGGGGGTTTTCGGCCGTATCAGCGCCGCACGAATTCCAGATCGCGCACCGGATGGCCGAGCGCTACGCCGCGGCGCTCGAATTTGGTGGGCGGACGTTGTGCGGGCCGCGGCGCGTAGCCGGCATCGGCGGCGCAGTTGGAGAAAGCCGGGGCACTGTTGAGCACAGCCAGCATTTGCGCGGCGTAATCCGGCCAGTCAGTCGCCAGTTGCAGCCGGCCGCCGGATTTCAGTTTTGGCGCGAGCAGCGCGATGAATTCCGCCTGCACCAGGCGGCGCTTGTGATGGCGCTTTTTCGGCCAGGGATCGGGAAAGAACAGCAGCGCTGCATCGAGGCTTGCGTCGGGCACGCAGCGCTGCAGCACTTCGACTGCATCGGCGCACACCACGCGCACGTTGGTGAGTTGCTCCGCATCGAGCGCCGGCAGCAGCCGGCCGATGCCCGGCCGATGCACTTCGATGCCGAGAAAATCCTCCTCGGGATGGGCACGCGCCAGCGTCAGCAACGCCTCGCCGTTGCCGAAGCCGATTTCGAGCGTGCGACGCGCCTCGCGGCCGAATGTGGAGGTGAAATCGAACGCGCCGTGCGCGGGATCCAGGCCGTAGTGCGGCATCAGCCTGGCGAAGGCGGTACGCTGGCCGCGCGTGATTCGGCCTTGTCTCAGAACGAAGCTGCGGATCGTGCGCTGCGGTCCGGCGGCCGGCATGGGCAAGGCGCTAGAAGAACAGCCCCTCGATGGGCGAGGAGGCCGAGGCGAAACGCTTCTTCGGCATGCGCCCGGCGAGGAACGCTTCGCGTCCGGATTCGATGGCTTTCTTCATGGCGCTCGCCATGAGTACCGGATTTTTGGCGTGGGCAATGGCCGAGTTCATGAGCACGCCGTCGCAGCCGAGTTCCATGGCGATGGTGGCGTCCGAGGCTGTGCCCACGCCGGCATCCACGAGAATGGGCACGCGCGCGTTCTCCACGATGGTCAGTATGTTGTACGGGTTGCGGATGCCGAGACCCGAGCCGAGCGGCGCGCCCAGCGGCATGACCGCGGCACAGCCGAGTTCTTCGAGGCGCTTGGCGATCAGCGGGTCATCGGTGGTGTACACCATGACCTCAAACCCGTCCTTGACGAGCGTCGCGGCGGCCTGCAGGGTTTCGGTGACGTTGGGATACAGGGTTTTCTGGTCGCCCAGCACTTCCAGTTTCACCAGCGTGCGACCATCGAGCAATTCGCGCGCCAGGCGGCAGGTGCGCACCGCGTCCTCCGCGGTGTAGCAGCCGGCGGTGTTCGGCAGGATGGTGTACTTCGATGGCGGCAGCACCTCCAGCAGATTGGGCTCGTTCTTGTTCTGACCGATGTTGGTGCGGCGCACCGCCACGGTGACGATCTCCGCGCCGCTGGCTTCCACCGCGCGCCGGGTTTCATCCAGGTCCTTGTACTTTCCGGTGCCGATCAGCAGGCGCGCATGGAATCCATGTCCGGCGACCGTGAATACGTCGGCGGACTGATTGATTGACTGGGCAGCAGTATTCATCTGAGGTTCTCTGGACGCAGTATCTTTCGCGAAGCATCCTGGGTAATTCAACTTGCCACAACATCCCGGTCGGCTGCGCAGCGGTGCGGAACGTCCACTGGGTGTGCCATGCAATGCACCGGTTTCACCCGCCCCCTATGGCGTGGACGATTTCCACCTTGTCGTCGGGGTGGAAGCGGTATCCCGGGTGCGTACTGCGCGGCACGATCTCGCCGTTCACCTCCAGTGCCACGCGCCGGCCGGCGAGTTCCAGCCGGTCGAGCAACTCACGTGCGCTGAGGGCAGCGGGAATGTCCGTGGGGGTGCCATTGAGCTGGATCTGCATGTCGTACGTCGGGCGGTTCGCTGCCCGCATTCTACCGCAGCCGGCACCGGGTAGAGTGGGAACAAACGGGTGTCCCGTCAGTACCGGAGGTTTTCAGCTTGCTGCTAGAATGATCCGCACGCGGGTGTAGTTCAATGGTAGAACTGCAGCTTCCCAAGCTGCTAACGTGGGTTCGATTCCCATCACCCGCTCCAGTATCATTTAAATGGAGAGCGGTGGACCATCCATGGTGGGCTTACCGGCCCGGCCTTCCTTGGCCGGGCGTTCGACCGGATCGAAATGCCAGCGGCATTTCGATTAAAGACACCGGTTTCACCCATCACCCGCTCCAGGATTTTTGCGCAGGACAGAGGGGAACCGCCCGTGACCGGTCGAGTCCCCGGGCATTTCTGCAGCGGGACGCGCGCATCGTTCTTTGCGGCGGCCGCTTTTCGTTTGAGGGATCATCATGCCGACCAAGCCGCATCTTCCCGAACGCAAACCCGGTTCGCCTCCCGGCCACTCGCCGCACCGGCCGTGGAAGATCGCGGGCATCGTGGTCGCGTGCATTATCGCGGTGATCATCATTCTGGTCATCGTGTTGCCGTTCGTCATCAATCCCAACGATTTCAAGCCGCAGGTTGCCAAAGCCGTCAAGGACAAGACCGGCCGCGAACTCAGCATTTCCGGCAACATCAAGCTCTCGATTTTCCCGTGGCTGGGCGCGCAGATCGGGCCGATGGCGCTCGGCAACGCATCGGGTTTCGGCAACACGCCGTTCGCGAGCATCAACGAGACCGACGTGCACGTGAAGTTCTGGCCGCTGTTGCGCGGCAGGATCGAAGTCGGCACCGTCAAGCTCGACGGCCTGCAGCTTGACCTGGAGCGCGACGCCCGCGGTCGCAACAACTGGCAGGACATTCTCGATCACCTGAAGAGCGGCAGCGGCGCGCCGCCGTCTGCGGGTGGCAGCGCCGGCAGGGGTCTGGCCAATCTGCAGATGCAGGGCTTCAGCGTGACCAACAGCGGCCTGGTGTGGCGCGATGCGCAAAAGCACCAGCAGTACATCCTCAGCAATTTCCAGTTCGACATGGGTGCGTTTGCCTCCGGCAAACCGATGCGCGTATCCACGGGATTTGATTTCAGCGGCACTAACCCGCAGCTCAGCGGCCACGCGGATTTCAAGGGCACGGTGTCTGCGGATCTGGTGCACAAGATCTACACCGCCAGTAACGCCAGGCTTGAACTCAGCGCCAGCGGCGACGCGGTTCCCGGCGGCAAGGTCCAGGCGCAGTTGCTGTGGCAGCAGGGCGCGCTGAACATGGACGCCGGCACGCTCGCGGTCAACGGCCTCACGGCCAGTGCCTACGGCGTGAAGCTGCAGGCCGATGCCGAGGGCCGCGGTCTGCATGATCAGCCGAGCTTCAATGGCAGTCTGACGCTGGCGCCGTTCTCGCCGCGCGCGGTACTCAGCGCGCTGGGTCACGCGAGTCTGGCCAATACCCGCGATCCGCAGGCGCTCGCCCAGGCTTCAGGCTCGCTGAACTTCGTGAGTTCCAGTGATGCCATCACCGTGCAGGACCTGAATTTCAAGCTGGACGCCAGCACGCTTACCGGCACCGTGAGCGTCAAGGATTTCAAGAGCCGGGCGCTGGAATTCAACCTGAACGTGAATCAACTCGATGCCGACCGCTATCTGCCGCCGCAGAAAACCGCGACGCCCGCGCAGCCGCGCGAACCCACCGACATCAACAAGATCAGCTTGCCGGTGCGCACCTTGCGCGCGCTGAATGTCGACGGCCAGCTGCATGTCGGGCAGCTTACGCTGCTCAATACCCGCAGCAGCGATCTGGGCGTGGGCGTGCACGCCGCCAGCGGCATAGTGCAGGTCAATCCGCTTTCGGCACAACTCTATGGCGGCGCGCTCACGGGCAGCGTGCACATCGATGCCAACAGCGACACGCCCGTCATCACCGAAAACCTCAGCCTGCAGAACGTGCAGGCCGGCGGGTTGCTGCAGGACTTGTTCGGCGTGAAACGCCTGAGCGGCACCGCCAACCTGCAGGTCAACACGCGCGCACTCGGCCCGACCGTGGGCGAGATGCGCCACACCCTGAATGGCAAAATGAGTTTCGCGTTAAAGAACGGCGCCATCCAGGGCATCAATATATGGAATGCCATTGCGCGTGCCGAGGCGCTCGCCAGGCATCAGCCCGCGCCGCCGCCGTCCGCCAATCAGACGGAATTTGCCACCTTGCAGGGTAGCGGCGTCATTCGCAATGGCGTGCTCGACAACCGCGATCTGGTGGCGCAACTGCCGTTCCTGAATCTCGACGGCCGCGGCAAGCTGGATCTGGCGGAAAACACGCTGGATTACCAACTCAAGGCCCACATCACCGGCACGCCGAAGCTCGGCGCGAAATCGGACCTGAGCGGGCTTGCCGGGAAAACCATTCCATTGAAAATCAGCGGCACACTCACGAGCCCCAGTGTCACGCCGGATATCGCGGGGGCGGTGCAGGAACGCGTGCACGCCAAGCTACAGGAGAAAAAACAGGAAGTGCGCAGCCGACTTGAGAACCAGATCCAGAACAAGCTCAAGGGGCTGTTAAATCCCAGTTCGCCTCCTGCATCCGGGACGCACATGCATCCTCTCGCGGCGCTGGTGGAAACCCAACGATGAGGGCCGCGTGCGGCTATTGGCGGTAGCGCTGATATTGACTCTGGGTGTGTGCGCTCGTGGCTACGCCGCACAGTTTCATGTACTCGAGGTAAGCCGCGACGCCGACATTTACCGGCTGAGCGCCGACGTGTATCTGGATGCGCCGCTGCCGCAGGTGTACCGGGTGCTCACCGATTACAACCACCTCACGCGCATCAGCCGCGTAATCCGGCGCAGCCGACTGCTGGAAAGACCGGATGCACACACCGCGCTGGTGTACGTGGAGAGCCGCGCCTGCGTGCTGTTTTTCTGCCATACCATCGAGGAAACGCAGAAAGTGGTGGAATCGCCGCCCGCCAACCTCAGTGCCACCGCCATTCCGGAGCTGAGCAACGTAAAACGCGCCGAATCCGATTGGCATCTGCAGACCGAAGGCCGGGGGACGCGCATGCAATGGAATCTGACGATTGAGCCCGAATTCTGGATCCCGCCGCTCATCGGGCCGGCGCTGGTCGAGGGCCAACTGCGCGCCGAAGGTGAGTACAGCGCACGCGGCATCGAGAAGCTCGCGCGCGAGTGGGCGCATTTGCCGCCCGCATCCACCAGCACCCATGCCCCGGCCGCGCAAACGCGCTGACGCTAAACTCGCGCAGGCGCTGCTGCCTTGGCGTCGCGCGCACGGCCGCCACGACCTGCCATGGCAGCGCCGGCGCACGCCCTATCGCGTGTGGGTCTCGGAAATCATGCTGCAGCAGACCCAGGTGGCGACCGTGATTCCCTACTACCGGCGTTTCCTGGCGCGCTTTCCCGGAGTGCGCGCGCTCGCCGATGCGCCGCTCGACGAGGTGCTGCATCTCTGGTCCGGGCTTGGCTATTACGCGCGTGCGCGCAACCTGCATCGCGCCGCACGCCTCATCCGCGATAAATACCACGGACGCTTCCCGCAAAAATTTGAGCAGGTCGCGGCGCTGCCCGGCATCGGGTGTTCCACCGCTGGCGCTATTCTCGCGCTCGCGCGCGGCGAGCGTCACGCGATTCTCGACGGCAACGTGAAGCGTGTGCTCACGCGCTATCACGCAGTCCAAGGTTGGCCGGGAGAAAAGAGCACTGAAAACCGGCTATGGGCGCTGGCCGAGCGGCACACGCCGCGCACCAACGTCGCGGCTTACACCCAGGCGATCATGGATTTGGGCGCTACGCTTTGTACGCGAACCAAGCCGCGCTGCGACGACTGCCCTCTGTCATCCGGCTGCCGCGCGCACGCGCTCGGCCGCGAAACCGCGTTTCCCTCGCCGTCGCCGAAAAAGACTCAACCTGTACGCCGCACTTGCATGCTGCTGGTCACCTGCAACGGTCGTGTCTTGCTCGAGCGCCGCCCGCCCGCCGGCATCTGGGGCGGGCTGTGGAGCCTGCCGGAAATTCCGCCTTCGGCCGATGTTGCCGACTGGTGCCGAAAGGAATTCGGCGCCGCCCCGTCCGCACAACAGAATTGGCCGGTACTGCGCCATACCTTTAGCCATTTTCATCTGGACATCGAACCGCTGCGGCTGGAAATCGCGGCGGACACACGCATCGGCGATAATGCTGACCGCCGCTGGGTGAGGCTCTCGAATGAACCGGCGCTCGGTCTCGCCGCGCCGGTCAAGAAACTGTTGCAACAATTACGAATACTGCAAGAGGAAACGCGACATGACGCGCATGGTCAAATGCGTCTTGCTGGGTGAGGAACTCGAAGGCCTGGAACGCCCGCCGTACCCGGGTGAACTCGGCCAGCGCATCTACGCACAGGTGAGCAAACAGGCCTGGCAGCAATGGCTGCAGCACCAGACCATGCTCATCAACGAATACCGCCTGTCCGCCATTGATCCCAAGGCGCGCAAGTTTCTGGCTGAAGAAATGGAAAAGTTCTTCTTCGGCGGGGACGCCAAGAGACCGGAAGGATACGTCCCGCCCGCACCATAGACATCACAATGGGTAGGAGCGACCCCCAGGTCGCGATCTTGGCTCAGCATGGAGGCTGTGATGCCATCAAACTCCACGAGCGCGGAATTTCCGCACGGTAAGCGTTTGCGGCTCGGGCGAAATTCCGAACCTCGCCGGGCCTACCTGATCACCACGGTTACCTATCGGCGCATGCCGGTGTTTGGCGATTTCAGGCTTGGCCGCGCGCTCGTCACCTGCATGCGTCATCATCATGACTGCGGCCAGGTTGTTTCATTGGCATTTGTCATCATGCCCGACCATTTGCATTGGTTGTTGCAACTCGGCTCCGATGCGACGCTGCCGGCACTCATGCGTTCTTTCAAGGGTTATTCTGCAAAACGCATAAACGAATTACGCGCCGATGGTGCGAAGCAGCTTTGGCAGGCGGGATATCACGATCATGCGGTGCGGCGTGAGGCGGATATCCGACGCCTGGCCCGGTATGTTGTTGCGAATCCCCTGCGAGCTGGACTGGCAAGAAATATGGCCGACTATCCGCTATGGGATGCCATTTGGTTTTGATGCCTCACGATCATCGCGGCGAGGGCGCCGCTCCTACAAATACCATTACGATCCATGGGCGCCGCTCGTACCGATAATATTGATTGCGTAGGAGCGACCCCCAGGTCGCGATCCTTCAACTTTCTTTGCACGTCCAAAGAAAGTCACCCGGATGCGGGATGGGTGAGCCGCATGCGGCGAACGCCGTGCCGCTTCGGCACGGCTGGGCAGCAACCGCTATCTTGATTAAGGACGCGGCAAAGCCGCACTAATTTAGAACTGGATTCCGGTTTTCACCGGAATGACGAAGGGTGGTCGCGCCGGAGTGAAGGGCAGTGCGGATAGCGGGCGCCTAATCCGCCGTCAGGTATTGCACGCTGAACCAGCGCTGCTCATCGGTCCAGATCTTGCGCACACTCCAGCCCGCCTGTGCCGCAAGCGCGGTGAATCCCGGCAGCGTGTGCTTGTAGCTGTATTCCGTGACGATGGGTTCACCCGCACCGAAACGCACGGTTTCTCCGGCGATGTGCACGCTCTGGTCTGCGAGGCTCACGAGGTGCATTTCGATCCGGCCTTCTGCTGAGTTGTACAGGGCGCGGTGCTGGAAGCGTTCGAGATTGAAGTCGCCTTGCAGTTCGCGGTTCAGGCGTGTCAATAGATTCAGGTTGAAGGCGGCCGTGACGCCGGCCGCGTCGTTGTACGCCGCTTCGAGCACCGTGCGGTCCTTGTTCAGGTCCACGCCGATCAACATGGCACCCTTGCGGCCGGCAAGCTGCTGCAGCTGCTTCAGGAGCGCCACCGCCGCATCCGGCTCGAAGTTGCCGATGGTCGAGCCCGGAAAGTAAATCACCGTGCAGGCGGCGGGGAGGCGTGGCACGGGAAGTGCAAACCGCTGGCTGAAGTCGGCGTGGACCGGCAGGACTTCCAGTGCGGGGTACTGCCGGTTCAGGCGATCCGCGGCGGTGATCAGGTGTTCGCGCGAGATATCCACGGGCACGTAAGCGCACGGCCAGTGCAGCTTGTCGAGCAGCAGGCGCGTTTTCGCGCTGGTGCCGCTGCCCGGCTCCACCAGCAGCACGCGCGGCCCGAGCACATTGGCCATGTCCGCGGCGCTGGCTTGCATGATTGCAAGCTCGGTGCGTGTGAGGTAGTACTCCGGCAGCTCGCAGATCGCATCGAACAGTTTGGAACCGCGCTCGTCGTAGAAATACTTGGAAGGCAAGGTTTTGGGATTCGCGCTTAGCCCGCCGAGGATTTCCGAGCGCATGTCGCCGGCGCGCGGCACGTAGTCGTGCAGGGTGACCGACAGTGCCTGGGATATCTTCATGTCAGTTGTCCCGGGCGAGGCGCAGGCCCGTGAACTGCCAGCGCTGGTGCGGGTAAAAGAAATTGCGGTAACTTGCGCGCACATGACCGGCCGGCGTGGCGCAGGAGCCGCCGCGCAGCACCAGCTGGTTCGCCATGAACTTGCCGTTGTATTCGCCGAGTGTGCCGGCGAGCGGTTTGAAGCCGGGATAGGGTGCATAGGCGCTCGCCGTCCACTGCCAGACATCACCATATATATGCGGTGTGCCGCTTGCGGCAGGGTGAAACCGGCCGCTATCCAGAAAATTGCCGCTCACCGTATGCTCGGCGGCGAAGGCCTCCCATTCCGCTTCCGTCGGCAGGCGCACGCCGGCCCAACGCGTGAAGGCGTCGGCTTCGTAGTAACTCACGTGGCATACCGGCGCACCCGCATCGAGTTCGCGTTCGCCGCCGAGCGTGAATTCCGCGGTGAGATCCTCGTTCCAGTACAACGGGCGGGCCCAGGCTTCATGCTGGACCGTGGCCCAGCCGTCCGAGAGCCACAAATCCGGTTTTGTGTAGCCACCCGCGCGGATGAACTCCATATATTCGCCGTTCGTGACCGGCCGATTGGCGATCGCGTGCGCCTTTAGGAACACGCGATGACGCGGCGTCTCGTTGTCGAAGGCGAAGCCCTTGCCGGCATGGCCAATCTGGGACAGGCCCTCGGCCCGGGCGACAAATTTCAGCGCGGGAGCGGTGTGCCGGGGCGGTACCGGCAACTCCCGCCAGGCGGGCTTGAGCGGATTGAGCGAGAACAGGTGCTTGATGTCGGTGAGCAGCAATTCCTGGTGCTGTTGTTCGTGATTCAGGCCGAGCGTAACCAGGAATTCCAGTTGCGGCTCGCCCTTGTGCTGGTCCAGCAACCGCTGCATGTGTTCGTCCACATACTTGCGATAGCCGACGATGTCGGCCACGGTGGGGCGCGACAACAGGCCGCGCTGCGGCCGCGGGTACATCCGGCCCGCGCCGTAATAATAAGAGTTGAACAGGTAGGCGTACTGGGGATGAAACGGCCGGTAGCCCGGTGCGCGCGGGACCAGGATAAAACTCTCGAAAAACCACGTGGTGTGCGCCAGGTGCCATTTCGCGGGACTGGCATCCGGCATGCTCTGTACCACCATGTCCTCGGGCGCGAGCGTGCGGCATAAGTCCATGGTGAGCGCGCGCACCGTGCGGTAGCGATCAAGCAACGGGGTTGCGGCCGGCACGGCGGCGGATGCGGTTTGCGGTTTCATTTTTACGCTCCAGCCGAAGCCTAGTCCGCGAGCTTGCGGGTGTCAAAACGCCGGTTGGCCCTTGACCGGCGCGGCATCGCCCGGTTTAATAGCGCCCCTTCCGGCAAATTCTTGCAACGGCCAGGTAGCTCAGTTGGGTGAGGGCGGGGCATTTAACGCGAGCACTGCTCGCGTCCGCCCGAACGCGAGGCAGGGAGCCGAGCTGGGGGCGCCGCAGGGATGCATCCGTGCAGCGGAGTTGTTCAGGATTGAGGCCAGGTAGCTCAGTTGGTAGAGCAGCGGACTGAAAATCCGCGTGTCGGTGGTTCGATTCCGCCCCTGGCCACCAATCCTCGAACTAGAAATCCAACTGGGCAGAATCGAACATCTATTGAATCGGTGGTCCGCACGGTGCGCTTCGCTATCCATGCTGCGCGCACCTTCCCTGGGTGGTCATCCTGACCACCCGCTCGATCTGTCGATCGAGCCCGCCCCTGGCCACCATCCTTACAAAAAACCTTCGTGCAGGGCGGAATCGAACATTGATTGAATGTCGGTAGTTCAATCGCCGCCCACACGCTCTGCTTCCTGCTTCACGTATGGTCCGGGGCGTACATCCGTGTACACCCGCCCGAAGCTTTGCTTCGGCCCATGGCGGTGTGTCCAGCCGGTACCTCCATGTACCGGCGCTCGGCCGAATCGGCCTCGCCCGCCCTTGGCCGCCAAATCGCCGCCTGTCCCTTGCACTACATTGTCGCTGAAGTCTCGCAGGGAGAACTGAACTGGCTCTATATTTATGGTGCTGGAATCGCACACCTGATGGAATCGGTGGTTCGGCAGTAAACTTCGATAAAGCGTACACTTTTTGCGGGATTTTCAGGAGTCAGGCGTGGCGACGGGTTGGGCAAAAGATGGCGCGGTGCAGGAGCAGATCGACGCGAGCATCGAGGACGCGCTGAAGAACGTGCGCGGGCGTTTGCATTCGGGCAGAAGTTTGAAACGCTGCGAACAATGCGGCGCGGGAATCCCGGAAGCGCGGCGCAAGGCCGTGCCCGGCGTGCGCCTGTGTGTTGCCTGCCAGAGCGAAGCCGACAAGAAAATCAAAGTCCACAGTCTCTACAATCGGCGCGGCAGCAAGGACAGCCAACTGCGCTGAGTTTGCTTACATGTAACTGTTTCTGGTGGGGTGTTCAGCCCGCACGTCGTGTGTCGGCGGTTCGCCGGATTGAGATGCCACCGGCATCTCAATCAAAGACGCTGGCCTCAGCTCTCTTATATATATGTCAAGCGGGTTGCCGACGCGGTCATCCGAGCGGCTTGATTCGCCTGCCGGACGGTGTGCCGGGCGCCGAGCGTTCGGATGAGAATGGGATTGCCTAGGGTCGCGGCTGAAGCCGTTGGGGGATTCTCCGATGGCCCCCCGGTGCCCGGGACTACAGACTGGGCGTGACTGAAAAACACATGAAATGGTGGTGCGGACCATGGACCGGCTCGACGGCAACCATGGCATACGCGCCCGATTTTATCGGAGGTTATCATGCGTGCAATTCTCGTGGACGACGATCCCCTGTTCCTCAAAACGCTGACGGAGCAGCTGAAGCGTAATCCCGCAGTGCAGATCGTGGCACGCGCGGGCAGCGGTGTGGAAGGTTTGCGGCTGACGCGCGAAATGCAGCCGGATATCGTGATCGTGGATCAGGCCATGCCTGACATGAACGGCTTGGAACTGACTCATGAGCTGAAAATGCTGGAGCCGGCACCGCGCGTGGTGGTGTTGGCGCTGTACGACGAGCCGGAATATTACGAAGGCGCGATGAGCATGGGCGCAGATGCGTACATTGCCAAGCCCAATGTATATTCCGAACTGTTGCCGTTGCTGCGGCGCATGCATCGGGACATCATGCCGCAACGCGCTCGCGGCGCCGGCGTGCGCAGCACACATGCACTCGGATACCACAACTGATTTGCCTGCCCTGAGATAGTGGCCGCAGATGTTACGCCGGCCGGATTCACCGCGAATCCGGCCGGGGCACGCCTGCGGGCGCAGTCGGTCAAAGCCAAGACAGGGAAACTCCCGGCGCAGCTCAACTTCGTTCTGGCAGTTGACGCCAGTACGCGTCAAACCGAACAGCCGCAGGAACCCGCGCTGGTACGGTAGGTAATCGGTCAGCGCCCGCAGGTCGTTCGCGCTCATGTGCGGCCACAGTTCCCGACAGGCACCCTGTGCGTCGCCGCACAGCCCCTGGTTATCCAGGCGCCAGCGGCCGGGGAAAATCACAGGATTTCCCGAGAGTGAAACTGAACCTGTTTAGGGGATTCTCCGATGGTTTGCCTGCACCCGGGCGTCCAGACTTTGAGTCGCGGAAGTAAGCATCAGATGACGGCGCAGGCCAGCGGCGCGCCTGAAGGCGACCGTGATGTATGCGCCGGCCGAGTGGAGGCAAACATGCGCGTGATTCTGGTAGACGACAATGTGCTGTTCCTCGAGACGCTGGTGGCGGAACTGGCATGCACTCCCGCAGTCGAGGTGGTGGGCCGCGCGACCGGCGGAGTCGAAGGCTTGAAGCTGGCGCGCGAACTCGAACCGGATGTGGTGATCTCGGATTTGGCCATGCCTTGCATGAATGGCCTGGAACTGGCCCACAATCTCAAGCAACTGCCGTCGCCACCGCGCGTGGTGATGATGTCAATGTTCGACGAGCCCGAGTACCGCGAAGGCGCGTTGCTTGTGGGCGTGGATACCTACATTGCCAAACACGATGTGCATTCGGAGTTGCTGCCGCTGCTGCGGAGATTGAATGAAGAAATCGCGCCGCGTGGCGCTCCCGCCGCCGCGATGCAGAGCGCCCATACGCCCGGATGAATGCGTTGCTCTGGTGAGCTTGCAAGACTGACGGCCGAGGCTCCGTCCGCGACGATCAACGAAAGACAGCAACGCCGCACGCGCCCGGCAACCTTCATTCACAGCTGAGACAGGGAAACTCCCGGCGTGCCTCGACTTCGTCCTGGTAGTTGACGTCGGCACGCGCAAAGCCGAACAGCCGCAGGAACTCGCGCTTGTATTGCGCATAGTCAGTCAGCTCGCGCAGATTCGCCGTGCTGACCTGCGGCCACAATTCCAGGCAGACCTCCTGCACGTCGCTGCGCAGTTCGCGGTCATCCAGCCGCCAGCGGCCGTGTCCGTCGTCCACCGGTGCCTGACTGTCCGCCCGGTAGAGAAAATCCCTGAACAAGCGTTGCTGTTGCGCGAGACAATCCTCGGTCAGCTCCCGGGAGCGCAGTGCGCGCTGCACCACCGACAGGTACAGCGGCATGGCCGGGATCGCCGCACTCGCCTGAGTGACCACGGATTTCATGATGGCGACGCCGGCCTTGAGTCCGCGCGCCGCGTAGCGCGTACCCAATTCGCGCGCGGTATCTTCCAGGTCCTTCTTGGCGCGCCCGAGCGTGCCATGCCAATAGATCGGCCAGGTGATCTCCGGTCCGATGTAGCTGTACGCCACGGTGGTGGCGTCGGGGGCGAGCACCTGGGCTGCGTCCAGCGCCGCAAGCCACTGGCTCCAGTTCTCGCCGCCCATGACCGCGACGGTGTCGCGGATTTCCTCCGCGCTCGCGGGCGGCACGGTGAGCTCGATCACCGTGTCATGGTCGGTATCGATGGTCTTGGTGGTGAACGGCGCACCGATGGGCTTGAGCGCGGTGCGCGCCATGCGTGCGTCCGGCAGCCGGCGCAGCGGCGCGGCCAGGGAATACACCACCAGATCCACCTGGCCACCGAGGTCGCGTTTGATGGCGTCAATCGCGCAGGCGCGCGTACCGGCGGCGAAGGCATCGCCGTTGATGGACACACAAGGCAGGCCGGCGCGCGTCGCGTACTGATGGAACGCCGCCGCGTTGTACCAGCCAGCGCTCGCTGACTTGGCGACGCGTCCGGGCTTTTCCAGGAACACGCCCAGGGTCGCGGCACCGTAGACAAAGGCCGCGGTGATGCGCGCCGCCAGGCCGTAACCGGTGGAGGCGCCGATGATGAGCGCGGTTTTCGGCACGCTCGCCTGCCCCGGGGCTTTGCGCGCGCGCGC
>JAGWLP010000041.1 GCA_028864905.1 Gammaproteobacteria bacterium | reverse complement strand
ACCCCGAGGCTGATGCTCACGATGGCAAGGAACGCGAGAAACGGCACCAAGCCGCTCTCCGCGGTGTAGCCAGCGTAGCGCGCTATATCTATCGGCCCGCTCAGGTTGCGCAACGAAACCTTGCCGATCACCATGTTCCAGGAAGCATCCAGGGTGAGCCAAGCCAGGCTGCCGGTGCGCACTACGGCACGGCCCAGAGCGGCCGCGGGATTATACCGTTGTTCGGACTCCAGACGCTGCAGTACCCAGGCGGGATAGCCAAGCTGGGCGCCGATGTGGCCGACGAGTTTACCGTCGATTTCCTGCTCTCCCACGTGCAGCGACAGATGCAGTCGCTGGTCACCCCGCTGCACCAGGATCTCGAGCATCTGGCGGGGCGCCGCCTGCAGAATTTCCGCCAGTTGCCCCGGGCCGGTGAGTGTCTTGCCGCCGACTTCGAGAATCACGTCGCCCGGTCTGAGGCCCGACTGCTGCGCCGTGCCGTCCGCCGTCACCTCTCCCACCACCGGCGCCGCTTGCGGTTGCCACTGGCTCAGTCCCAGACCGGTGAGCAGCGCTCCCGGCGCGGTAAGTGCACGGGTGTCTTTGGCCTGCAGCAGTAACTGGCGCTCGGCACCTTGCGGGGTACGTACGGTTACCGCGATGCGTTGGTTCTGCAACACGCCCTCGAACAGATGCACCACCGCGGTATCCCAGGTGGGCGTGTCGTGACCGCTGACGGACACAATTTCGTCCTGCGGCTGAAAACCGGCGATCGCTGCGGGTGAGCCGGAACGGATCTCGCCCACGATCGGGCGTATGCCGGGCACGCCGATCATGAAAATCACCCAAAAGGCAATGACCGCAAATATGAAATTGAATACCGGACCGGCGAGCACCGACAGAAACCGCTTGGGCAGCGACTGGCGGTTGAAAGCCAGTTGTTTCTCGGCCTCCGGCACTTCGCCCTCGCGCTCGTCGAGCGGCTTGACGTAGCCGCCGAGCGGCAGCCAGCCGACGGCTATTTCGGTGGAATCCGGACGGCGCTGCCAGTGCCACAGGGGTTTGCCGAAAAATACCGAGAAGCGCAGCACCTTGATGCCGAAGGCACGCATCACGACGAAGTGGCCGAATTCGTGCCAGATGATGAGCACGCAGATGGCCACCAGAAACGCGGCGATGCTGATGAGTACGTTCACAAACTGTGTTCCATTACCTGCGCCGCAATCCCGGCCGCAATGCCGCGCGCGCGCCGGTCACAGTCGAGCACTTCTTCAATGGAATCGGCAGCCGCAGACGGGCTGCGCTGCAGGGTCTCGCTCACCACCTCGGAAATCGCCGTGAACCGCAGGCGTTCCGACAAAAACGCCTGGACCGCGATTTCGTTGGCCGCGTTCAGCACCAGTGGCGCGCTGCCGCCGGCCTTGGCCGCCTCGATGGCCAGACTCAAACACGGAAACGCCGCGAAATCCGGCGGTTCAAAATCCAGATGCGCCACGCCGAACAGGTCCAGCGGCTGGATGCCGGCCTGGATGCGCTCGGGCCAGGCCAAGCCACAGGCGATGGGCGTGCGCATGTCCGGATTGCCGAGCTGCGCCAGCACCGAACCGTCGGCATATTCCACCAGCGAATGCACCACGCTTTGCGGGTGCACCACCACTTCGATGCGCTCGGGCGGCAGGTCAAACAACCAGCACGCCTCGTTCACTTCCAGGCCCTTGTTCATGAGCGTGGCGGAATCCACCGAAATCTTGCGGCCCATTTTCCAGCGCGGATGCGCACAGGCCTGATCCGGCGTAGCCGTATGCCGCCGTTCCCGCGACCAGCCGCGGAACGGCCCGCCCGAGCAGGTAAGCAGCAGGCGGCGTACGCCCTCGGGGCGCGCGCCGGCACGATAGCCGTTTGGCATGCACTGAAACAGCGCGTTGTGTTCGCTGTCTATCGGCAGCAGCTCGGCGCCGCAACTGCGCACCGCCCGCATGAACAGCGCACCGCTCATGACCAGCGATTCCTTGTTGGCAAGCAGCACGCGCTTGCCGGCCTTGACCGCGGCCAGCGTCGCCAGCAGACCGGCGGCGCCCACGATCGCCGCCATCACGCAGTCGCTCTCCGGCAGCGCCGCGACTTCTTCCAGGGCGCGCGCACCCGCGAGCACTTCGGTTTTCAGGCCGTGCGCCTTGAGCTGCGCGCGCAATTCCCCAGCCGCGACCTCTTCCACCATCACCGCATACTTCGGCTGGTGCTCGAGGCACTGGCCGAGCAGACGCTCGACGTTGCTGCGCGCCGTCAGCGCTACCACACGGTAATCCTCACGATGGCGCCCGACGACATCCAGGGTACTGACCCCGATGCTGCCGGTGGCGCCGAGGATGGTGACGCCCTTCATTTCAGGCGCTCCAGAATCGCCAGCCCCAGCCAGAAAGCGGGCAGCGCAGCAGTCAAGCTGTCAATCCGGTCGAGCACGCCGCCGTGACCGGGAAACAGGCGGCCGCTGTCCTTGATCCCGGCTTCACGCTTGAAGAGACTTTCGGAAAGATCGCCCACGATGGACAGCCAGCCTGCAAGTACGCACACAGGAATAAGAGCATAGCCGCCTGCCGGCAGTGCCCAGAACACACCGGCGAACGCTACGGCCAGCAGCGCCAGCGTAGCACCGGCGACGCCCTCCCAGGTTTTGCCGGGACTCACATCGGGTGCGAGCTTGCGCCGGCCGAAGGCCCGCCCGGCGAAATACGCGGCAATATCCGCCGCCCAGATCAGCACCAGCAGGAACAACAGCTTGCGCCGGCCGTCGGCACTGGCATGCAGTGCGATGGTGGCAAACCATGCGGGCAGCAGCGTCAGCAGACCGCACAGCAATTTGACGGGCACGGCAAACTCCCGGCGCCAGAGGCCCAGCCAAAAAAGTGCGAATAGCCACCAGCCCAGTGCCACCCAGGCCGTAATCCACAGCACCCAATGATTGTGCTGTAGCGTCCAGAAGCAGATGAGCAGCACAGCCAGCAGCAGCGTGCAGCCGGCTTGCAACCACGGCGCGCGCACCTTGGACAAGGCCGTCCATTCCCACGCGGCCGCCAGTGCCACCGCTCCGGCCACGAGGCCCAGCGCCCAGGTGGGCGCAAACCACACCAGCGCCACGACCGCCGGCAGCAGGATCGCGGCGGTAAGAATGCGCAGCTTAAGCATGACCCGCGTCCCGGGTCTGTTCAGGGGTGCGGCCGAAACGCCGCTGGCGCTGCGCATACCAGTTCAACGCCGCCTCCAGCGCCGTCGCATCAAAATCCGGCCACAGCACCTCGGTGAAATACAGCTCGGTGTACGCCAAATTCCACAACAGAAAATTGCTGATGCGCTGCTCACCGCCGGTGCGGATGAACAGATCGGGATCCGGCAGCCCCGCGAACGCCAGCGCGTTCGATACCTGCTGTTCGTCCAGCTCCTCGACACGCAAGCGCCCGCCCACGGCCTCGACCGCCAAACGCCTCACGGCCTGCAACAAATCCCAGCGTCCGCCGTAACCGGCCGCAATGTTCAAAACCAGGCCGCCATTGCCGGCCGTCAGCTGTTCGGATTCGCGCATACCCTGTTGCAGCGCCGCCGAGAACTGTTCGCGTGCGCCGATGAAGCGCACGCGCACCTTGTTCTTGTGCAGCTCCGCGATCTCGCTTTCCAGTGCATTCATGAACAAGCCCATGAGACTGCCCACTTCCGGCTGCGGGCGCTGCCAATTCTCGCTGCTGAAGGCAAACAAGGTAAGTGCGCCGATGCCGCGTTGCACGCAGCCCTCGATCAGGCGGCGCGCCGCGGTGAGACCCGCACGATGGCCGGCCTGGCGCGGCAGCAGGCGGCGCTGCGCCCAGCGGCCATTGCCGTCCATAATGACGGCGATGTGATGCGGCAGACTAGAGCCTTCATCTTTGGTCATGCGGTGGATTCCGGCGCGCTGCTCCGCGCCTCAAGCGAGGTTCAAACTTCGAGCAGCTCGGTTTCCTTGGCGGCCAGAATCTTGTCTATGCCTGCGATGTGCCGGTCGGTGAGCTTCTGAACGTCATCCTGGGTGCGGCGTTCCTGATCCTCGGTGATTTTCCGGTCCTTGAGCGAAGTCTTGAGTTCCGTGTTAGCGTCGCGGCGCGCATTGCGGATGGCCACGCGCGCGCCCTCGGCTTCCTGCCGCGCGAGCTTGATGATTTCGCGGCGCCGTTCTTCGGTGAGCTGCGGCATGGGCACGCGAATCACATTGCCAGCGGTGGCCGGGGTCAGGCCCAGATCCGAGGTCATAATGGCCTTCTCGATCACCTGGATCATCTGCTTTTCCCAGGGCGTAATGCTGAGCGTGCGCGCGTCCGAGGCGCTGACATTGGCCACCTGGTTGAGCGGAACTTCCGATCCGTAATAGGCCACGCGGATGTGGTCCAGCAGGCTCACGTGGGCGCGGCCGGTGCGCAGTCGCGCGAGCACATCCTTGAGCGTGTCCACGGCTTTCTGCATGCGGGCATCCGCACGCTTCTTGAGATCCTCAGTCATGTTGAGCCTCCGTTATCCACCAGGGTGCCCACGTCGCGGGTGCCTTGGACGATGCGCAGCAGGTCGCCGGCCCGGGTGAGATCAAAGATTCTCAGCGGAATATTGTTGTCGCGGCACAGGACGACGGCGGTGGCATCCATGACCCCGAGCTTGTCGGCCAGCACCCGGTCATAGGTGATGTGCGCATAGCGCTGCGCCTGCGGATGCTGCTTGGGATCGGCCGCATACACGCCGTCAACCTTGGTGGCCTTGAGCAGCAGATCGCACCCGGTTTCGATGGCACGCAGTGCCGCCGCGGTATCGGTGGTAAAGAACGGATTGCCGGTACCGGCCGCAAAGATGCACACCCGTCCCTTTTCCAGATGGCGCACCGCGCGCCGGCGGATGTAGTCCTCGCACACCTCGTTGACGCTCAGTCCCGACATCACGCGCACGTACACACCCAGGCGCTCGAGGGCATCCTGCATGGCGAGGGAATTCATGATGGTGGCCAGCATGCCCATGTGGTCCGCGGTGACGCGGTCCATGCCGGCGCGTGCCAGCCCGGCACCGCGGAAAATATTGCCGCCGCCGATGACCAGGCCGACCTGCACGCCGAGATCGCGCACCTTGCGCACTTCTTCGGCCAACTGCTTGATGACGACCGGATCGACGCCGTAGTCGGCGCTGCCCATGAGGGCTTCGCCACTCAGCTTGAGAAGTATGCGCCGATAGGCCGGAGCCGGGTTCGCCATTGATCCGCCGCCATGCCAGGGATATGCAGAGCCCCGCAACGCGGGGCTCCCGAAGGGATTGTACCGTAAACCGCTGTCAGCGGCGCTGCGGCGGCGGCGCGACTCAGGCGGTTTTTGCAGCCTGGGCTTTGACCTCGGCGGCGAAGTCTTCCTGTTTCTTTTCGATGCCCTCGCCCACTTCAAAGCGCGCGAAACGCAACGCCTTGGCGCCATGGCGCGCCAGCAGCTTGTCCACCGTGATATCCGGTTCCTTGACGAACGGCTGGTCCAGCAAGGTGATTTCCGCAAGGTATTTCCTCAGCCGCCCTTCGATCATCTTCTCGATGATCGCTTCAGGCTTGCCGCTGTCGGCGGACTGGGCGCGGATGATTTCACGCTCCTTGTCGAGCACTTCCGCCGGCACCTGCTCCGGGCTCACGCACAGCGGCCGGCTCGCGGCTACGTGCATGGCGATGTCCTTGGCAAGGGTCGCATCGCCGCCCTGCAGCTCCACGAGCACGCCGATGCGCGTACCGTGCAGATAACTGCCGAGCGTTGTGCCGCTTTTGAAGTGGGTGCCGCGCCGCACACTCACGTTCTCGCCGATCTTGGCAACCAGCTCGCGGCGCGCGGTATCTACGGCGTCGCCGCCCGCCAGCCGCAGCGTGCCGAGCGCAGTGAGATCCTGCGGCGCCTGTTCGAGCAGCGCCTGCGCCACGTGCGCGGCGAACGCCTTGAAGTCCTCGCCGTTGGCGACGAAGTCGGTTTCGCAGTTCACCTCGACCATGGCGGCGGCGCCCTGCGTCTGCGCAATCGCAATCCGGCCTTCGGCCGCAATCCGTCCGGCTTTCTTGTCGGCTTTGGCGAGTCCCGCCTTGCGCATGTGTTCGACGGCGCGTTCCAGATCGCCGCCGGTTTCGGCCAGCGCCTTCTTGCACTCCATCATGCCGGCGCCGGTACGCTCGCGCAGTTCTTTGACCAGAGATGCGGAAATCGTCATGCCAAGTCCTGTAGTGAACGTGAGAGAGCCCGCACCGGTCGGGGGCGCACCGGCACGTCGCAGGTCTATTCGCCGCTGTCTTCGGCCTTGTCCTTTTTGGCCACGCGCTTGTGGCTTGCGGCTTTTTTGGCCGGCGCCTTTTTACGCACCACGGTTTTGCGCGCCGGAGTCGCCTCGCCTGCGTCCGCAGGTGGCGCCGGCGGCGTGGCCGCGTCGGCGTGTGCCGGGGCTGGGGCCGCCGGTTTTTCCACGGGTTTGCGCCGCGCTGCCGGCTTTTTGGTGGTGGTCATCTTCACCGGTGCCCGGCGGCGGCCACGGCCGCGCTTCGGATTGCCGTGCTCATCCAGCTCCACGAACTCATCTTCGTCGCTGCCCGCGAGTTGCGGCATGGATTCGCGCCCGGCGAGCACCGCATCCGCCACGCCCTCGGCGTACAGCTGGATCGCGCGAATCGCATCGTCGTTGCCGGGAATCACGTAATCCACGCCGTCCGGCGTGTTGTTGGTGTCCACGATGGCGACGATGGGAATACCCAGCTTGCGCGCCTCGCTGACCGCGATCTTCTCGTGGCCGACGTCAATCACGAACAGCGCATCCGGCAGGTTGTTCATGTCCTTGATGCCGCCCAGGCTTTTTTCCAGTTTCTCCATCTCGCGGCGCAGGCGGATGACCTCCATTTTGCCCAGGCGTTCGAAAGTGCCGTCCTCCGACTGCACATCGAGTTCGTGCATGCGCTTGATGGACTGGCGCACGGTCTTGAAATTCGTAAGCGTGCCGCCCAACCAGCGTTGGCTGACGTAGGGCATGGCGCAGCGCTGCGCCTGCACGCTGACGGCCTCGCGCGCCGCGCGTTTGGTACCCACGAACAGCAGCGTGCCACCGTCGGTCACCAGGCGCTTGACGAACTCCAGCGCCTCGCGATACAGGGGCAGGGTCTTTTCCAGATTGATGATGTGAATACGGCTGCGCTCGCCGAAGATGTACGGTGCCATCTTCGGGTTCCAATAACGCGTCTGGTGGCCAAAATGCACGCCAGCTTCCAGCATCTGGCGCATGGACAGCTCGCCCATGGATATACTCCGTGCGGTTCGGAACCCGGAGGTTCCTGGGGTTATGCCTCCATACACCCCGAATCGCAACCCTGGCCCATGCGGACCGGCGGGCACCCCGCGAGCGGTATCGGTGTATGTGTGGGTTTAGTGAAAGTCGCCGGCTTGCAACCGGCGGTTTGCCAAAAAAGGCCGCGCTTTATACCATAAGCCGCCCACAACGGCAACGCCGACCCGGGCTTGCGCAGCACGCCGGCGGCCCCCATTTATCCAACCGAACTCTCATGCCCGTCACCATCAAATCCGCGGAAGAACAGGCCAAGATGCGCGTGGCCGGGCGGCTCGCGGCCGAAGTGCTCGATACCATCGCGTCCTATGTACAGCCAGGCGTGACCACCGAGGAACTCGACCGCGTGTGTCACGATTACATCGTCAACGTGCAGCATGCGATCCCGGCCAATGTCGGCTACCACGGCTTCCCCAAGACATTGTGCACTTCGGTGAACCATGTTGTGTGCCACGGAATTCCGGGCGACCGCAAACTCAAGCACGGCGACATCCTCAACATCGACGTGACCGTCATCAAGGACGGCTTCCACGGCGACACCAGCAAGATGTACTACGTGGGCGAGCCCTCGGTGCCGGCGCGCCGCCTGGTGCAGGTCACGCACGACGCCATGCTTACCGGCATCGACATGGTCAAACCCGGCGTGCAGCTCGGCGACATCGGCCACGCCATCCAGCGCTACGCCGAGGAGCACGGTTACTCGGTGGTGCGCGAATACTGCGGCCACGGCATCGGCCGCGTGTATCACGAGGATCCGCAGGTGCTGCATTACGGCGCGCCCGGCACCGGCCTGGAACTGCAGCCCGGTATGACCTTCACCATCGAGCCGATGGTGAATGCCGGCAAACGCCACGTGCGTCTGCTGCCCGACGGCTGGACCGTGGTAACCAAGGATCATTCGCTCTCCGCGCAGTGGGAACACACCCTGCTGGTCACCGCATCCGGCCACGAAGTGCTGACCGCACGCGCCGGTGGCGAAATCTGACTGCGCGCTTGAACGCCACATCCGGTACCCCTTCCACCGCCCGTCCAACCACCGCGCGCAAACCGCCGCGACCCAAACTTCCTCCTCCACTCGAGTCGCTGCGTGCTGCGCTGCAGGCTTGCGATCAAAACCTGCGTCAGCAATTCAGCGCCGCTGCTCCGGTTGAGCAGCTGGTACGCGCGCGCGCGCAAGCCGTGGATGAAGTGGTGCGGCACGCCTTCAAGTTGCATTGGTCCACGGACGCGCCGGACCTGGCACTCGTGGCCGTCGGCGGCTACGGGCGCGGCGAGCTGCATCCGTACTCCGACATCGATTTGCTGATCCTGTTGCGCCACGCGGATGGCGGACCCGAGCGTCGTGCCATCGGCGCATTCCTGGCCACGCTGTGGGATATCGGTCTGCAGGCCAGCCACAGCGTGCGCAGCGTGACGCAATGTGTCGCGCAGGCGCGCGTCGATCTGAGCGTCGCCACCAACCTCATGGAAGCCCGGCATCTGGCCGGCGCGGCGGAGCTGTGCGCACAACTGCAGCAGCACATGCAACCGCAGCAGATGTGGCCGGCGAGAGAGTTTTTCCAGGCCAAGCAACGCGAGCAGCAACGGCGCCACGCCAAATATCACGATACCGCCTACCGGCTGGAACCCAACGTCAAGGAAAGCCCCGGCGGCTTGCGCGACATACAGACGATTGCCTGGGTCGCGCAGCGCTACACCGGCGCTGTCAGCCTGCAGGAACTGGTAACGCGTGGTTTTCTGACTGCGGACGAGCACCGGGCGCTGCAGCATGAACAGAGTTTTCTGTGGCGCGTACGCTTCGCCCTGCATTTGCTCTACGGCCGGCGCGAGGACCGGTTGCTGTTCGACGCCCAGCCGCGCCTGGCGCGGCAATTCGGCTACCGTGATGCGCCCGCAAATCCGGCCGTCGAGCAGTTCATGCAGACGTATTATCGCACCATCAAGGAACTCAGCCTGCTCAACGAAATGCTGCTGCAATCGCTGGAAGAAGTGATCCTCGCCGACGGGCCGCCGGCGCCCGCGGTCCTGGATGACAATTTCGAGGAACGCGGCGGTTTCCTGCGCTTGCGCGATGCCGGGCTGTTCAAACACCGACCGGCGGCGCTGCTGGAAATGTTCCATGTGCTGCAGCACCATCCGCGCCTCAAGGGCGTAGGCGCGGAAACCTTGCGCAGCTTGCGCGCCAATCTCGAGCGCATCGATGACGGCTTGCGTGCCGCGCCGGAACAGCGCGCGCTGTTCATGCAGATTCTGCGCGCACCGCAGGGCGTGACCCATGAATTGCGCCGCATGAACCGCTATGGCGTGCTGGGGCGCTACCTGCCCGCCTTCGGCCGCATCGTCGGCCGCATGCAGTACGACCTGTTCCATGCCTACACCGTGGACGAGCACATTCTGTTCGTCGTTGGCAATCTGCGGCGCTTTGCCTTGAGCCGCTACGACCAGGAATTCCCCCAGTGCAGCCGCATCATGCAGGCCTTGCCCAAGCCCGAGTTGGCGTATCTGGCCGCGCTCTTTCACGACATCGCCAAGGGCCGCGGCGGCGACCACTCGCAACTCGGCGCGCAGGAAGCCGAAGTCTTCTGTCTGGACCACGGCCTGAGCCGTTACGACGCGCGTCTGGTCGGCTGGCTGGTGGAACATCATCTGCTGCTGTCGCTCACCGCCCAGAAACGCGACATCAGCGATCCGAAAGTGGTGCACGCTTTCGCGCGTGCGGTCGGCGACCAACTGCACCTGGATTATCTGTATGTGCTCACCGTGGCCGACGTGCGCGGCACCAATCCGGAATTGTGGAATTCCTGGAAAGCCAGCCTGTTCCACGAGCTGTACGCCGAAGCCAGCCGCGCACTGCGCCAGGGTTTGGAAAATCCCCTGGACAAGGACGAGCTGATCCGCGAAACCCAGGCGCAGGCGCTCGCCCTGCTGCGCGCACAGGGGCTCGAGCCTGAGGCCGCGCGCGAGGTCTGGGCAGGGTTCTCGCAGGAATATTTCCTCGGCCACGCACCTGACGAGATTGCCTGGCACACTGCGGGCTTGCGCGGACGCCTCACGGGCAGTGCCCCGCTGGTGCTGCTGCGCCAGCAGGCCGCGCGCGGCGGCACGGCTGTCAGCGTCTACGCCGGACCCGACACATTTATTTTCGCGCGCGTGGCCGCGACCCTCGCGGAACTCGGGCTCACCATTCTGGACGCGCGCCTCGTGCCCATGACCCATGGCCGGCGGCTCGACACTTATGTAGTCCTGGAAGACGACCGCCAGCCGATCGTCGAGCCCGAGCGGCTCGCCGAAATTGCTCGCACCGTGCAGTACGAAGCCCAGCGGCAACAGCAAATGCCGATGGCGATCACGCGCCGCGCACCGCGCCAGGTGCGCCTGTTCACCACACGCACGGAAGTGGAATTCGCCGTGGATATCTCCGGCCGGCGCACCGCACTGGACATTCGCACCGGGGACCGGCCCGGCCTGTTGTCACTCATCGGCCAGGCGCTGGCACAGTGCGAGATCCGGTTGTGGAATGCCAAAATAACTACGGTCGGCGAACGTGCCGAGGATGTATTCTTCATAACCGACAGCAACAACCGGCCGCTTGACGATGCGGCGGCACGCGAACGGCTGCGCTCCGTGCTGCTCACCCAGTTGAACGACGCCGCGTGAAAACGCGACAACAACGGATCCCGCATGAATCCTGATCTCGAGAAACTCTTTCCCTATCCTTTTGAGCGTCTGGCTAAACTCAAGGAGGGCGTGACTCCGCCGGCGCATCTGCGCCACATTGCACTCTCCATCGGCGAGCCCAAGCATGCGCCGCCGGAATTCGTGCTGCAGGCGCTGCGCGACAATCTCGCCGGCCTCGGCGCCTATCCCACGGCCAATGGCCTGCCGGAATTACGCGCGTCCATTGCGGGTTGGCTCACGCGCCGCTTCAAACTCCAGCCCGGCCGGATTGACCCGGAACGCCAGGTGCTGCCGGTGTCCGGCACGCGCGAAGGCCTGTTTGCCTTCGCGCAGGCCGTGATTGACCGCCGCACCAGGCCGGTGGTGCTGATGCCGAACCCGTTCTACCAGATTTACGAGGGTGCAGCGCTGCTGGCCGGCGCCGAACCTTATTACCTCAATACCCTGGAAGCCAACGGTTTCCTGCCCGATCTGGATGCCGTGCCGGCGGAGATCTGGCAGCGCTGCCAACTCCTATATATATGTACGCCCGGCAACCCCACCGGCGCGGTCATGGACCGCGCCTATCTCGCGCGGGTGCTGGAACTTGCTGACCGTCACGATTTCATCGTGGCCTCGGACGAATGCTACGTCGAAATCTACCTGGACGAGGACAAGCCGCCTCCCGGCCTGCTGCAAGTCTGCGAGGAAACCGGCCGGCACGATTTTCGCCGCTGTGTGGTGTTTCACAGCCTGTCGAAGCGCTCCAGCCTGCCGGGTTTGCGCTCGGGCTTCGCGGCCGGTGATGCCGGCATCCTCGCGAAATTTCTCCAGTACCGCACCTACCACGGCTGCGCAGTACCGCTGCCGGTGCAAGTGGCAAGCGCACAGGCCTGGAACGACGAGCGCCACGTCGCCGACAACCGCCGCCTGTATCGGGCGAAATTCAAGGCCACCATGGAAATTCTCGGCCCGGTGCTAAACCTGCAGTGTCCGCCGGCGGCGTTTTACCTCTGGCCAAAAACGCCGGTGGACGGCGAGCGTTTCGCCAAGGAGCTGTATGCCACGCAAAACCTCACGGTGCTGCCCGGCAGCTATCTTTCGCGCCCAACTCCATCCGGCGATCCCGGCAAAAACCGCGTGCGTATTTCCCTGGTCCCGCCGCTCGCCGAATGCGTGGATGCCATGAAGCGCATCCGCAGCTACGTGGAGGCGCTGTGAATCACGACGCCCTACGCCAGACGATTGACGCCGCTTACGAGCGGCGTGCCGAACTCACGCCGGAGCGCACACCGCAGGACCTGCGAGCGGTCGTGGACACCGCCATCGCACAACTGGACAGCGGGACGCTGCGCGTCGCCGAAAAGCGCGATGGCCGCTGGCAGGTGAACGAGTGGCTGAAGAAAGCCGTGCTGCTGTATTTCCGCATCCAGCCGAATCAGGTAATCAGTGGCGCCGGCACCCGCTATTACGACAAAATTCCGCTCAAATATGCCGCACACACACAGGCTGAATTCCAGCGCGAAGGCACGCGCATCGTGCCGCCCGCCACCGTGCGCTACGGTGCCTTCCTCGCGCCGGATGTGGTGTTGATGCCGAGCTACGTAAACATCGGAGCGTACGTGGACCGTGGCACCATGGTGGACACCTGGGCGACTATCGGCTCCTGCGCACAGATTGGCAAGAACGTGCACATTTCCGGTGGTGCCGGCATCGGCGGCGTGCTCGAACCGCTGCAGGCTGCGCCCACCATCATCGAGGATGATTGCTTCATCGGCGCACGCTCGGAGATCGTCGAGGGCGTGATCGTGGAGCAGGGCGCGGTGATTTCCATGGGCGTGTTCATCGGCCAGAGCACACGCATCTACGACCGTGAAAGCGGCGAGATCACGTACGGCCGCGTACCGGCCGGCGCGGTGGTCGTGCCGGGCAGCCTGCCCTCCTCCGACGGCCGTTACAACCTGCAATGTGCGGTAATCGTGAAGCGCGTGGATGCCAAGACCCGCGCCAAGGTGGGCATCAATGAACTGCTGCGCGGGATCCGCTGATGAGCGCGGTGCTGGAACTCGCCAAGGAACTCATCGCCCGACCTTCGCTCACGCCTGACGACCAAGGCTGCCAGCAGATCATCGCTGCGCGCCTCGCCAAGTTGGGTTTCAAGATCGAGCACCTGCGCTTCGGCCAGGTGGACAATCTCTGGGCGCGCTACGGTACCGAAAAACCGCTGCTGGTATTCGCCGGCCACACCGATGTCGTGCCTACCGGCCCGAAGGAACAATGGCACTCCGATCCTTTCACGCCCGCCGTCAGAGACGGTCTGCTCTACGGTCGCGGCGCCGCCGACATGAAAGGCGGTCTGGCTGCCATGGTGGTGGCCGTGGAACAGTTTTTTGCCAGCAAACCGAAATTCAAAGGCAGCATCGCCTTCCTCATCACCAGTGACGAGGAAGGCCCCTCCGTGGACGGCACCATCAAGGTGATGGAATGGTTGAAACAGCGCAATGAAAAAATTGACTGGTGCGTGCTGGGCGAGCCGTCCTGCCTGGAAAAATTCGGCGACACCATCCGCCACGGACGCCGCGGCTCGCTCACCGGCCTGCTCACTGTCCACGGCGTTCAGGGCCATGTGGCCTATCCCGAGCGCGCCGACAACCCCATTCACCGCGTTATTCCGGCACTGGTGGAACTTTCTACCACACAGTGGAATATGCGCCCCAACCCGCACTTCCCGCCCACCAGTTTCCAGATTTCCAACTTCCATTCCGGCACCGGTGCCGGAAACGTGATTCCCGGCGACGCCGCCATCCGTTTCAACTTCCGCTACTCCACGGCCGTCACTGCCGCAGAACTTCGCATGCGTACCGAAGATATCCTCAAGCAGCACGGCGTCCGTTATTCAATCGAATGGCGTCCCATGGGCGAGCCGTTCCTGACCCCACCGGGAAAATTAAGCAACGTCGTACAGGATGCGGTAGAGAAGGTGACCGGCCTGCGGCCCAAGCTCGACACCGGCGGCGGCACTTCCGACGGGCGCTACGTTGCCCCCACTGGGGCCGAAGTCATCGAATTCGG
>JAGWLP010000040.1 GCA_028864905.1 Gammaproteobacteria bacterium | reverse complement strand
GCGCGCCAGTTGCACCACGCCCGCGCGCTGATTGCCGAAGATCTGCAAACGGAACTCGCGGAGCTCGCGCGCTTCGCCGCACAGGCGCTCGGCGCGCAGGGCAGCGATTCGCCGCTGTGCGCCTGCAAGGATCTGCTCGCATTCCCGCCCGCCACGCCCGAGGCCCTGCCGGCATGGAAAGGTCTGGCCGAGCTGTTGCTGACCAGTTCCAACGGCGAGCCGTTGCGCAAGGCGGTGAACAAGAATACCGGCTTCGATACGCAACATCCCGATGAGAAGGCGCGCATGCTGGAAGTCCTGCAGCGCCTGAATGATGTACCGGAGTTGCCGGCCGCGCTGCGCCGCATCCGCCGGCTGCCGTCGTCCGGGTTCGACGCGTCGCAGTGGCGGGTACTGGACGCGCTGCTCGCGGCGTTGCGCCTTGGCGTGGCGCAGTTGCAGGTGCTGTTCGCCGAGCGCGGGGCCGTGGATTATGCCGAGGTCGCGTTGCGGGCACTCGCGGCCTTGGGCGACGCGCAAGCGCCGACCGATCTCGCACTGGCACTCGATTACCGCATCCGTCATCTGCTGGTGGATGAATTCCAGGACACCTCGTTCCTGCAGTTCCTGCTGCTCGAGCGGCTGACCGAAGGCTGGCAGCCGGGTGACGGCCGCACGCTATTCGTGGTGGGTGATCCCATGCAGTCCATCTACCGGTTCCGCGAGGCGGAAGTCGGCCTGTTCCTGCGCGCCCAGCAGCACGGCATCGGCCAGGTGTGGCTCACGCCATTGACGCTGAGCGCGAACTTCCGTGCACGTCCGGAACTCGTGCGGTGGGTGAACCAGAGTTTCAGCAGGTTGTTTCCAGGCAAGAGCGACATCGCGAGTGGCGCGTTGACTTACAGCGCCTGCGAAGCGCAACGCGAGCCGGCGCTGGAAGTGCGGGTACGGGTGCATGCGGCCTTCGGCGCTGATGCCGAGCGCGAAGCCGGACAGGTCATTGAGCTGATACGCCAGGCGCAGATCGACAGTCTGCAGGTCGCGGTGCTGGTGCGCGGGCGCAATCACCTCGTGGCCTTGGTGCCGCGCCTGCGGCGCGAAGGCCTACGCTTCCGCGCCATGGAGCTGGAACAGCTGGGCGAACGTCCGGTGGTGCGCGACCTGGTGTCGCTCACGCGCACGCTGCTGCATGCTGGCGACCGCACCGCTTGGCTCGCGGTATTGCGCGCGCCGTGGTGCGGCCTCGCGCTCGCCGATCTGCATGCACTCACGCGGCACGCCGACGGGCAGACCCTGCTGGAAGTGCTCGCGGACCGTGAGCGCCTGGCTACACTGAGCAAAGACGGACAGGCGCGGCTTGCGCGCGTGCAGGGCGTACTGCTCGATGCGCAGGCGCAGCGACGCCGCGGGACGTTGAGGGAGCAAGTGGAGAGCGCGTGGCTGCGGCTCGCCGCGCCCAGCGTGCTGGCTTCGCTGGAAGACCTGGATGACGCGGAAGCCTTTCTGTCGCTGCTCGAAACCCTGGATGCAGGTGGCACGCTCCCGGACTCCGCCGCTCTGGAGGCGGCGCTGGAAGACCTGTTCGCCCAGCCGGATCCCGAAGCGGGCGATGGGCTGCAGGTGATGACCATGCACAAGGCCAAGGGACTGGAATTCGACGTGGTGATCGTGCCGGGGCTGGGGGCGGGCAGCGGACGCACGCACTGGCCTCTGCTCGCGTATCTGGAACGTACGCGCGCGGAGGACCGGCCGGATCTGCTGCTTGCGCCGCTGAATGCCCGCGGCAGCGAGCGCGAGCTGCACTACGAACTGGTGGTAGACCTGCGCCGCGAACAGGAATTGTTCGAGCGCCAGCGCCTGCTGTATGTCGCCGCGACGCGCGCACGTGAGCAATTGCACCTGTTGGGACACGCGGGTTATGCGGAAAAGGACGGCCAGCGCGAATTGAAAACGCCGCCGGCCAATTCGCTGCTAGCCACATTGTGGCCGGCGGTCGCGGCCGAATACCGGCAAGCGCTGCAGAATCACGTGCCGCCGGCGCCGGGTGCCATGCCACAAATTCCCGCGGCACGCCTGCGGCGGCTGCCGGCGGGCTGGCAGGCTCCCGCGCCGCCTGCCGCTGTCGAGTGGCAGGGCACGGGATCGCTGGCAACGGAATTGCTGCCGCAAGTCGAATTCGATTGGGCCGGCGATACCCTGCGACACATCGGTACGGTGGTGCACCGCGTGCTGCAGCGCATCGCCACCGCCGACGGCGACATACAGGACGCCGCACGCGCGGCGGCCAATGCCGCGCGGCTGCGCGCCTGGCTGCAGCAGGCGGGCGTGCCGGCGGAGGAATTGTCTGGCGCCGTGCAAACCGTGCAGCAGGCCATTGAGCGCATGCTGGCGGACGATATCGGCCGGCGTCTGTTAACGGCGCGCGGGCCGGACGCGCATTGCGAATTTGCACTCAGCGGCTTGGAGAACCGGCGGCTCGTGACCGGTGTCATGGACCGCACCTTCGTGGATAATGACTCGGTGCGCTGGATCGTGGATTACAAAACCAGCCGGCATGAGGGTGCGGGGCGTGATGCCTTCCTCGCGCGCGAAGCCGAACGCTACCGGCCGCAACTGCGCCGCTATGTGGCGCTGATGCGCGCGTTTGAGAACCGGCCGGTCAGGGCGGGCCTGTATTTTCCGCTGCTTGGCAGCTTTCACGAAGTGGACGTGTACCGGGAATGACGGACAATCCGCAGCAATTGGTGATCGCGATCAGCTCGCGCGCGTTGTTCGATCTCGAAGCCAGCCACCGGATTTTCACCGACAAGGGGCTGGAAGCCTATTCGCGCTATCAGATCGAGCACGAGAACGACCTGCTGGTGCCGGGCGTGGCGTTCCCGCTGGTCAACAAGCTCCTGCGCCTGAATGAGGACGCACCCACGCGGCGCGTGGAGGTCATCCTGCTGTCGCACAACAGTGCCGACACCGGCCTGCGCATCTTTAATTCCATCCAGCATTACGGCCTGGACATCACGCGCGCGGCGTTTACCAACGGCGCCGCGCCCTGGCGCTACGTGGAACCTTTCAGCGCCGATCTGTTCCTGTCCGCGGAAGCCGGGGACGTGGTGCGCGCGCTGGATGCGGGGCGCGCCGCCGCCGCCATCGTGCCGGCGCGCGCCGAGGACGGCGGCCGCGAGCAGTTGCGCATCGCCTTCGACGGCGACGCCGTGCTGTTCTCGGACGAAGCCGAGCGCGTGCATCAGCAACAGGGGCTCGCGGCGTTTTCCGCGAGCGAGCGCAGCAAGGCGCGCGAACCCCTGTCGGGCGGGCCGTTCAAGAATTTCCTCGCAGCCCTGCAGCATATCCAGAAGCAGTACCCGCCGGAGCGCGCGCCGATCCGCACCGCGCTGGTGACCGCGCGCTCGGCGCCGGCGCACGAACGCGTGATCCGCACGCTGCGCGCCTGGAACATCCGCATAGACGAAGCCCTGTTTCTCGGCGGGCTGCCCAAAGGCGCGTTTCTCAAAACCTTCGGCGCCGACATCTTCTTCGACGACCAGAAAGGCCACGTGGAAGCCGCTGCGGGTTACGTGACCGCCGGCCACGTGCCGTACGGTGTCATCAACCGAACGTAGGTGAGGCTTCCGGCGAACGGGCAGAGCGCCTGCTAAAATGCGCGCCCTATGTCCGATGATTGCATCCGTGTGCACGGCGCGCGCCAGCACAATCTCAAGAATCTTGACCTGGATGTGCCGCTCAACGAGCTGATCGTGGTGACCGGTGTGTCCGGCTCCGGCAAATCTTCGCTGGCCTTCGACACGCTCTACGCCGAAGGCCAGCGCCGCTACGTCGAGACCTTCTCGCCCTATGCACGCCAGTTCCTAGACCGCCAGGACCGTCCGGCGGTGGACCGCATCGAGGGCATTCCACCCGCGATTGCCATTGATCAGGTGAATCCGGTGCGCAGCTCGCGCTCCACCGTCGGCACCATGACCGAGCTCAACGATCACCTGAAACTCCTGTTTGCCCGCGCGGCACGGCTCTATTGCCGCAACTGCGGGCGGGAAGTGCGGCGCGACACGGCCGAATCGGTTGCCTCAGCCTTGCTGGCGGACCGGGCCTTTGCCGGCCAGCGCGCCCTGATTACCTTCGGCATCCGCGTGCCCGCGAATTTTTCTACCAGGGAAGTCGAAGCCTTGCTGGCCGCGCAGGGCTACACGCACATCCACAGGCGGACCGGCCGCGACATCGAGGTCGTGCAGGACCGGCCGCGGATTGCGGACGACAACCGTGCGCGCCTCGCGGAAGCGCTGGAGGCGGCGTTCCACCGCGGCCGCGGCCGGCTCAGCGTTTATGCGCTGGGCGCCGACAAGCGGCCGGGCGCAGCGCGGCGGTTTTCCGATTCCTTGCATTGCGCCGACTGCGATATTGAGTATTCGGAACCGCGGCCGAATCTGTTCTCGTTCAATTCGCCGCTCGGCGCCTGCTCAGCGTGCCGCGGCTTCGGGCGGCTGCTCGGCATTGACTGGGGTCTGGTCATTCCGGATGAGTCCAAAACGCTCGCCGGCGGTGCCGTCAAACCCTGGCAGACGCCAAGCTACCGCGACTGCCAGCGCGACCTCGTGCGCTACGCAAAAAAACGCGGTGTGCCGCTGGATGTGCCTTGGCAGGAGCTTGCCGGGAAACACCGGCGCTGGGTAATCGAGGGCGAGGGCTCCTGGGAAGAGCGCAAATGGTACGGCGCAACGCGCTTTTTCAAGTGGCTGGAATCGAAGAGCTACAAGATGCACATCCGCGTGCTGCTGTCGAAATACCGCGCCTACACCACCTGTCCGGACTGCGCCGGCGCGCGCCTGCGGCCCGAAGCGCTGTATTTCCGGGTGGGTACGCGCGCGGAAGCTGACCGGGTTCTGCCGCCCGCAGAGCGCTTCAAACCGAATACGGTGACGCAGGCGGAAGCTGCGTACCGCGAGTTGCCGGGGCTGAATATCGCCGATATTCAGCGTTTGCCGGTTACGCGCGTGCGCGGATTTTTCGACACCCTCAAGCTGCCGGCGCCGCACGATGCAGCCGCAGCGCAGTTGCTCGAAGGGGTGCACGCGCGCCTGCGCTATCTCACCGACGTGGGCCTAGGTTATCTCACGCTCGACCGGCAGTCGCGCACACTCTCGGGCGGCGAGGTGCAGCGCATCAATCTCACCACCGCGCTCGGCACCTCGCTCACCAACACCCTGTTCGTGCTCGATGAGCCCTCCATCGGTCTGCATCCGCGCGACATCGGGCGCGTGACCGGCATCCTGCAACGACTGCGCGACGCCGGCAATACGCTGGTCGTGGTGGAGCACGATCCGCAAATCATGCTCGCCGCCGATCGCATCCTGGATCTCGGCCCGGGTCCCGGCGAGCGCGGAGGCGAGATCGTCTTCTGGGGGCGCACGGCGGAGCTTGCGAAAGCGCGCGGCTCGCTGACAGCGGATTACCTGAGCGGCAGGAAAAAAGTTTCCACGCGGCGCGTACGGCGTGCGCCGCAGGCGAATGCGACCTGGCTCGAAGTGCGGGGCGCGGCCGAGCACAATCTCAAGAATCTCGACGTGCGCATTCCGCTCGGCCGTCTGGTGTGCATCACCGGAGTTTCCGGCAGCGGCAAGAGCACGCTGGTGGAAGACATCCTGTACCGCGCGCTGCTGAAATCGCTGGGCAAGCCGAGCGAAGCGCCGGGCGCGTTTGCCGAATTGCGCGGCGCCGACGCGCTCGGCGAGGTGGTGCTGGTGGACCAGGCGCCCATCGGCAAAACGGCGCGGTCCAATCCGGCGAGCTACGTCGGCGCTTTCGATGCGGTGCGCCAGCTCTTTACTACCGACGCGCTTGCGCGCGAGCGTCGCTACACCGTCGGCACCTTCAGCTTCAATGCAGGCAGCGGCCGCTGCCCGGGCTGCGGTGGCAGCGGCTTCGAGCACGTCGAGATGCAGTTCTTGTCGGATGTGTATCTGCGCTGTCCCGACTGCGGCGGGCGACGTTTTCGTTCCGAAGTGCTGGAGGTAAAACTTGAACGCGGCACGCGGCGCGCCTCGATCGCCGATGTGCTGGAGATGACCGTGGCGGAAGCGGCGGAATTCTTCGCGGGCGACCCGGAAGTGCTTGCAGGTCTTGAACCGCTGCAGGCCGTGGGCCTCGGCTACATCCGGCTCGGGCAGCCGGTGCCGACGCTCTCGGGCGGCGAAGCGCAGCGCCTGAAACTCGCTGGCCATCTTGCGCAGGCGGGCAGCAAGACTTCCGCCAAGCCCACGCTGTTTCTGTTTGACGAGCCCACCACCGGCCTGCACTTCAGCGATATCGCAGTGCTGTTCGGCGCGTTCGACACGCTGCTGGCGCGCGGGCACTCGCTGGTGGTGATCGAGCACAATCTCGATGTCATCGCGGCCGCCGACTGGATCATTGATCTCGGCCCGGAAGGGGGTGACGAGGGTGGCCGGCTGGTGTGCGCGGAAACGCCGGATGAGGTGATGCGGCACGCGGACAGCTATACCGGCCAAGCGTTGCGGGAGTACGCCGAAGCGGCCACACATGGGACAAAAACGGTGAAGTCCCCCCTCATCTTTGCTTCTCCCCCAATGGGGAGAAGGGACGATGAGTGTGAACCAGTCATTTCGATCCACAACGCGCGCGAACACAACCTGTGCAATCTCGATGTCACGATTCCGCGCGGGCGGTTCACGGTGGTCACCGGCGTGTCCGGCAGCGGCAAGAGCACGCTCGCGTTCGACATCCTGTTTGCGGAAGGCCAACGGCGTTACCTAGAATCGCTGAATGCCTATGCGCGCCAGTTTGTGGAACCGGCGGCGCGTGCCGAGGTGGACGAGATCCGCGGCATTCCACCGACGGTGGCCATCGAACAACGCACCAGCCGCGGCGGGCGCAAGAGCACGGTGGCGACACTTACCGAGATTTATCACTTTCTGCGCCTGCTGTTCGTGAAGCTCGGCGTGCAGTATTGCCCGGACTGCAATCTGGCCATCGAGGCACAAAGCGCCGAGATGATTCTGGCGCGCCTGCTGCGTGAGTACCGGGGCCGGGAGCTGACGCTGCTTGCGCCGCTGGTGGTTGCGCGCAAGGGCTATTACACCGAGCTCGCCAAGTGGGCGCACAACAAGGGTTATGCGCAACTGCGCGTGGACGGCAAGCTCACAAAGACCGATACCTGGCCGCGGCTGTCGCGTTTCCAGGAACACAACATCGAATTACCGCTCGCCACTCTCAAAGTGGCGGCGCACGGCGAGCACGAGTTGCGGGAGTTGCTGGCGCGTGCGCTGGATTACGGCAAAGGTGTGGTCCAGGTGCTCGTCAAGGATGCGGAACCGCAGCTGTTTTCCATCCGACGGAATTGTCCGGGCTGCGGGCGGAGTTTCCCGGAGCTTGATCCGCGGCTGTTTTCCTACAACTCGCGCCACGGCTGGTGCAAGACCTGCTATGGCACCGGGCTGGTGCTGCCCGGCTTCGATGCCGACAGTTCCGGCGAGGAAATCTGGTGGAACGAGTGGTGGGAGGGGGGCGAGCGGCCGTGTCCCGACTGCGAAGGCCGGCGGCTGAATCCCGTAGCGCTGGCAGTCCGATTCGCGGGCCGCAACATCGCCCAACTGGCCGCGCTTTCCGTGGACGAGGCGCAGGCGTTTTTCGACACGCTCAAGCTGAATGGACGTGCTGCCGAGATCGCGCGCGACGTGCTGCCGGAAATTATTACGCGTCTCAAGTTCTTGAAGGAAGTGGGTTTGAACTATCTGGTACTGGACCGTGCCGCGCCCACGCTGTCCGGCGGCGAGGCGCAGCGTATCCGGCTCGCGGCGCAACTGGGTTCCAATCTGCGCGGCGTGTGTTACATCCTCGATGAACCTTCCATCGGCCTGCATGCGCGCGACAATGCGCGCCTGCTGACGACGCTCGCGCGGCTGCGCGACAAGGGCAACACCGTGGTGGTCGTGGAGCACGATGAAGACACCATGGCGGTGGCGGACAATATCGTGGATCTCGGTCCGGGCGCGGGCCGCAACGGTGGGCGCCTGGTGGCGGCGGGCACGCTGGCGCAAATCCGGCGCAATCCCGAGTCCGTCACCGGACGTTATCTCCTGCACCCGCTGCGGCACGATGCGGATGCACACCGGCCGGTGCGACGCAGCGACCCCGTGCTCAGGATTCGCCATGCAGACCTGCACAATCTGAAACAACTGGACACCGCGATTCCGCTCGGACGCTTTACCTGCGTCACCGGCGTGTCCGGCAGCGGCAAGAGCACGCTGGTGCGCGAGGTGCTGCACGACAATCTGCACATGCTGCTGGCGGCACGCGGGCGCAAGCCGAAGTTGCGCGGTTGCCGCGCCATCGAAGGCGCGGCCGTGCTGGGTCGCGTGCTGGAGGTGGATCAAACGCCCATCGGCAAGACGCCGCGCTCCTGTCCAGCCACATATATAGGTATCTGGGACACCATTCGCCGGCTGTTCGCGGACGTGCCTGAGGCGCGCTTGCGCGGCTGGGGAGCGGGGCGTTTTTCCTTCAATACTTCCGGCGGGCGCTGCGCGGCCTGCGAGGGCCAGGGCATGAAGCGCGTGGAGATGAATTTTCTGCCCGACGTGCGCGTGCGCTGCGAAGTGTGTAACGGCGCGCGTTTCAACAGCGAAACGCTGGCGGTGCGCTGGCGCGGCAAGACCATTGCCGAGGTGCTGGCCATGACGGTGACCGAAGCGGTGGAATTTTTCCGCGTGCAGCCGCATGTGCACCGCACGCTGGAATTGCTGGAGCAGGTGGGGCTCGGCTATCTCACGCTCGGCCAGCAAAGCCCCACGCTTTCGGGCGGCGAAGCGCAGCGCATCAAGCTGGTCACGGAACTTGCCAAGGCGGCACCGGCGCTGCAGCGGCAGCGCGCCAAACCCACGCTTTACGTGCTCGATGAACCCACCGTCGGTCTGCACATGGCGGACGTCGAAAAACTCATCGCGGTATTGCACCGGCTGGTCGAAGCCGGGCACACGCTGGTGGTGATCGAGCACAATCTGGACGTCATCGCCGAGGCTGATTGGGTGATCGATCTCGGACCGGAAGGCGGCGCGGCCGGCGGCCGGATCGTGGCGTCGGGTCCGCCGCTGACGGTGGCGCAACGCGCCAGCCATACCGGACGCGTGCTCAAGCCATTTCTCACGGCACGCGCAGCGTAAGCGTGGGCAATCACAATCAAGGATGTCTACCCTATTCGTTGCGAAAGCATCTAAAAAATACGCAGCAATGAGCCCTGACACACCTAAAATCCCCCCCTTCCGGACTACGCTTGTTGGCTGCGCAGCCCTGCTTCGCCAAAAGTCCGGCCCATACATCCTGTATGGGCGCTCGCGGCATTGCCGCTCGCCCTGCTTCATCCGGAAGTCCAGGGTAGCCATCCCGGGCTGCCCGCTCGGAGCTTCGCTCCTCGCCCCCCTTTTCAAAGGGGGGCACCGGTCAAGCGCAACGCGCGTGATACGTCTTCATCTCCTTACCCCCCTTTGCAAAGGGGGGAAACGCGCTTTGCGCGTGAGGGGATTTGTGTCACATGTTTATTTTGTTGTGTGGTCAAAGACTTCTTGTTCGGCCCGAGTTTCATGAGTTCCCATTTCCCGCAACGCGCCGCCTGGCTGGCGCTGATTTTCCTGACCATCGTCTGGGCGCTGAACTGGACGATCATGAAGGTGGCGCTGGATTACAGCGGGCCGTTCGCCTTCAGCGCGCTGCGTTACGCGGTGGGCACGCTGGTGCTGTTCGGACTGCTGGCATTCCGTCCCGCGCAGCTGCGGCCGTCGCCCTGGTGGCCGACGATCGTGATCGGTCTGACACAGATCGCGGCCTTTCAGACCTTTGCGCAGCTCGCGCTGGTCACGGGCGGCGCGGGCAAGACCGCGCTCCTGTCCTACACCCTGCCTTTCTGGGTGGTGCCGCTTGCCTGGTGGTGGCTGCACGAAAAGCCGGGGTGGCTGCGCTGGATATGCATTGCGGTGGCTGCCGTGGGTCTGGTGTGCGTGATCTCGCCCTGGCAACGGGTCGGCGATCTACTGAGCCTTCTTCTGGCGCTGGCCAGCGGGCTGGTGTGGGCCGTGGGCACCGTGATCTCGAAGCGCGTGTTCGAGCAGCACCCCGACGTGACGCCGCTGCAACTGACCGCATGGACGATGCTCATCGGCACGACAGTGCTGGTGATCCTCGGGCTGATGATTCCGGAGCGCCCGATTCACTGGACCACAAGTTATATTTTGGCCATTGCCTACAGTGGATTCCTGTCCTCGAGCATCGGCTGGGCCCTGTGGGCGCTTGTGGTGCAACGCCTGCCGGCGAATGTTTCGGGCCTCACCAGCCTCGCCGTGCCGGTGGCGGGCGTGCTGTTTGCGTGGGGCCTGTTGCACGAGCGGCCGTCGCTGGCGGAATGGATTGGTATCGCGCTGATCGCCGCGGCGCTGTTGGCGCTGAATTTTTCCGAGCGCGGGGATACGAACTCCCGTATTGTCAACCGCGGAAATCCCACTGCACCTTGAGAATGACCTCGTTGCCCCGGGAGACCACTGGGGTGCCGAGGCCGGTGGTTTCAGTCACCAAGCCGTGGTTCCAGACCAGGTAAATGTTGCTGGCGTCGCCTACGATCCAACGCAGGCGCGTGTTGAGGCTCACGCCGGGAATGCCCTTGTCGTACTGGGCGAATTCCGAGATGTACAGATTAGGCGTGAAAGAGTAGGTGGCGCCCAAGGTCGAAAGACGCGAGACGCCGTTGCCCTGGGGCGCATAGTAGAAAAACCACTCCTGCGAGGCGTTCAACTGTAATTTGCCGGACGGCGTATTCCAGTAAAACCAGATGCCGGGATGATGCGAAGTGCCGGCGTAATAGGTGCCCTGGGAATCAACGAATTGAAACCAGAAGGGTTGCGATTGAGGCGAGTTCACCACCAGTCGCCGGCGGTTCCAGGTGTAACGACCGGCGGGCACGTTGATGCCGGCGAGTGTGAAGGGCTGGGTGGGCGCGTCGAAGTCACGGTACACGTCGAACTCCCAGTACCAGCCGCCGTTGGTGAGCATCTGCGGGCCGAACCACCATTCCGAAGTCTGTTTACCGCCGTCCTGCGGGCTGAAGCCATCTATTTCGAAATAATGTCCGTCGAACCAGAACCGGTGTACCCAGTTGAACCAGCTGTCCGCCGACGGCCGCGGCTGGTAGGCGAGTTCGGTGTAGTACTGGCGAGTGCCTGGGCGCGGCAGGAAGCCGATGCCCGGATCCAGCGCGTCGCCAAACACGTTCACCTGAGCGATGCCATACCACAGGTCATTGGGATACTCGATGCCAGCGCCGTAGCCACTGGCATTGCCCGCCGGCAGATTGCCGCTGGAATGACCGCCCCAGGCGGACAAGTTGAGATTCTTGTCGCCGGCGAAGCTTGCAGTTTTCCACAGCGCGTCGGTGCCGACGAAAGTATTGCTGCCCAAGCCCAGTGGATCGCCGTGGGTGACGAGCGCGCCGAGCTGCAAGTTCGGATCGAGATTGTAGGTGCCACGACCGGCGAACAGGTTGGTGGCATCGGATACTCCGGTGCCGGCCATCTGTGTGTCGAGCAGCGCCAGCGAGCCGCTATCCGACTGGCCGATGAGTTTGATGCCCTCGTTGAGCGGCACTTCTTCGCCATTTACCAAGCCGATGCTACGCGAGTAATAGGGGATGAAATTGGAAACATTGGCCAGCTTGTAGCCGAAGCTGAACAGATTGGAACCCTGCAGGAAGAACTGGCGTTTCTCCGGGAAGGACAGTGCGAAACGGCCTGTGTTGATCTGCTGCTGGTCGGCTTCGGCCTCGGCAAAATCCGTGTGATAGGTGAACAAGCCGGCGAGTGAGGGATTGAAGTCGTATTTCAGATCGAAACCCGCGTTGCTGGTGCTGCCGCGGCCGCTCTGATACTTGGCGAGGCCATAGGGCTGGAAGTCCCAGCCCTGGCCCTGTTCCAGACCCTGCACACCGGTGAGCGTGCCTTCGCGTTGCAGATTGAGCGCCGAGGAATCCAGGGTGGTGCCGGACCAGTTGAGGGTCAGCAAATCGCGCGGCACGTTGCGGGTGACGTTGAAACCCCAGGCGCTGACGTGCTTGCCGAATTGCAGGCTGCGGGTGTCAATGGCGATTTCCGCGGTCCAGCCGTGGGCATTGCGTTGCACCGCCGCGGTCCAGATGCCGTCCCAGTTGTAGTCCACGCCGTTGTTGCTGTTGATGGCGGGGGTGGGTGATAGCAGACCGTCCGCCATGGCGCCGGCGGCGTTCACCTGGAACACATAGGCCACGCGCTGGGTGCCAAAACTGTCAATCACGAAACCTACGTAATCGTCGCTGCTCTGATCGCCATCCCGCACCAGCGTGTGGGTGGAGATTTTGGACGGATCGGGATCCTCGGCGATCACGCCGATGTAGAGTGTATGGCCGTCGTGCAGCAGCAGGATTTTGGTGTGATAGGGCGTGGGCTGGCCGGGATGCGGGCTTTGCTGGGTAAGGTCGGCGATTACACCGGCGTGCTGCCAGGCGGGTTCGTCGAGCTTGCCGTCAATGGTGATGGGCCCGTCCGCCGGCAGGGCCATGATCGTGGGCGGCGTGGCCGGCTGGGCCCGGACAGCGGGCGGGCAGAGCAGCGCCAACCCCCAAACCATGCCTGCCAGACCGGAATAACCGCGATGCATGGGAGTCATCCCTGGCGCGAGCGGCGCCGTGTTCCTAATCTAGGATGCGCCAGCGATGAAAAGAGTTTAGTGCGAGAGCGAAATTATTTCTGTGCCGAGGATGGAACGCCGTGAGGCCCCGTCGGTCATAGGCCGGTTATTGCGGGAGCGGGTTCAGGCGCGATGAATGGCGGCTTAATCAAGGTAAGCTACGATCTGATCGAGTTGAATCAGACTTTGGCCACGACCAACGGTGTTATGCCTCGACGAGGTTTCCGTGGGGCGATTCAAAACCAAAGTCGCGGCTGAAGCCGCTCCTGTAATTTGGCACTCCCGAAGACTTTTTGTGGGAGCGACGGTTCCCGTCGCGATTCTTAAAGTCATCGCGGCGAGTGCAGATTTTTGCTCCTGCAAAATCTGCATTTCCGCCATCCATGGCGGTCATCGCCGCTCCCACAATCGGCAGAACTGGGTTCAGGGCGCACGCAGAGTAATGTTGCCGCTCAGCGTGTGGGCGGTGACTTGGGCGCCGCCGGCGCCGCTCACGAAGTGCAGCTCCATGCCGGGACCGTACTCGCTGGTGCGCTGTGCGCGCGGGCCAAAACTGTTATCAATGTCGCCGCTGAAGCTGTAGATGTCGAAGCGCGCATCCGGTGTCTTGGAAAACGTCAGTGACAAATTGCCGCTGGTGCTGTTGAAAGAGTAATTGCCTGACTTGGCGAGCGGCGCGGAAAAATCCACGTTGCCCGACGTGGAACTCATGCGCACGCGGCCCAGCCGGCTTTGGAATACCTTGACCGTGCCGCTGATGCTCTCGGCATCCACATAGCCGTCCACGCCGCTGATTTTCACGTCGCCACTGATGCTATGGCCGAAAACATGGGTGCCGGAAGCGGAGCCGGTGATGGTCACCTCGCCGCTGACCGAGCGCGCGGAGATGTCGCTGTCACGCGAGTCCAGCGTCACGTCGCCGCTCACGCTTTCCAGTTGTGCACGACCGCTGAGACCGCTGGCGCCGATATCGGCACTCACGGTGTTCACCGACAGGCGGCTGGCAACCGGTACGTGAATGGTCAGATCCGCTTCGGCATGATTGTGAGAGTTTTGCGGATACACTGCGCGGATCTCCAGGTCGTCGGCGGAGCCGTGGATGTCGAGCGTCACGTCGCCGCTGAGCGTGCCGGTAACCTGCACCTGATTGTTGTTCCAGCCCTGTACCCTGATTGAGCCGGCGATGTTGTTCACCCGCACGCTGGCGTTGGCCGTGGCGGGGCGGATCTGATTGACGTTGCCGTCGTTGGCCGGGTAGGCATACGCCGAATTGGCTACCAGCATCATCACCGTGAACAGGCATACCGCCGTCACGAACGACACCAGGGTGTAAGTCAGTACCAGCATGATGCGTTTCATATATCAGTCCTCGCAGTGGTTTGAACCTGGGCCTGCTGGGCCTCATTCAGAAGCCGGGCCTGCTGC
>JAGWLP010000039.1 GCA_028864905.1 Gammaproteobacteria bacterium | reverse complement strand
CCCGATCCACCACCGGCAGGTGGCGGAAGCGTTTCAGGGTCATGCGCTGCAACAGGTCCTCGATACGCGCGTCCGGGTGCACGGTCTCGACCGGCGTGCTCATGATTTCCGCGAGCCGCATGCCGCCGAGCTGAGCGCCGTGGCGCGCGAAGCGCCGCAGGATGTCGCGTTCGGTGACGATGCCGACTATGTCGCCGCCGCGCCCAAGCACCACCAGTGCGCCGACGCCGCGCTCGGTCATGAGTTGCGCAGCGGCCGCGGCGCGGGTGTCTTCTCCGGAAGTGACCACCTCGTGGACCGGTTTGTTCTGCAATACCTGCGATACGAACATGATTTTGCCCTCCCTGACCCGGTAAAAAGTTTAGTCCAATCGGGGCTGCACGGCGCAACGCCCAAACACCCCAGCCGCCACCGGCCGTCAGGCGGGGATCAGCGGGATCGGGATTCTCACACAGCGCCGCGCCGCACGAATGCATGGGCTTCTCTGGCCAGTCTGGGCCAAGCGGATTCAGGGAGCTTCACCACCAGCCATTCCTTCATGAGCCGGCCGCGCGCAGGTTCGAAATACTCACCTTTGCCGGATTGCACCAGCTCATCCACGCGCTCACCGGACAGTTTGACCACGAACCGTCCTTTCGAGGACAGCATGGCGAAAATCCTGCCTTTGACTTTCAGGGCGGTCGAACCAAAGCCCTTGCCACCGTATGTGACGTGGCGATCTTGCCTGAATTCCTTGACGAGTGCGGTCAGGTCCGCGTCGCCAGCGCGGGTAGCCGGCCGTTTTGCTTTGCGCTGCGGGGCGCTTGTCACGGGAACCGCTTGCGGAATTACGGTAGCTTGATTTTGCCGCCGCCCGACAACCCGCCCTTGCCGCCCAAGCCCCCGAGCCCGCCGTTGCCCGCGCCGGGCAACACGATGGAAGAGGCCGCCTCGCGGCGCAGCTCTTCCAGGCGTTTCATGGTCTGCTCGATGGCGGCCTTGGCGCCGGCGCCGAATTTCTCCGCTGCTTCCTTCAGCGACTTGGCCTCGATGTCGAAACTGATGGGCAGCGTGCCGAGCGGCGTGAGCACCTGTGTCTGGCCAGAGTAAATCACCGGCCGCGTCTGGTCCGGCCCGCCGTCGCGTGTAATCGGCGTGAGCCGCTGAATGGTCCCGATGTTGCGGTCGGTGAATACCTCTTCCTGATAAAGCTGTTCGGGTGACATCTGGATGTCGAGGTCTTTGGCTTCGGTGGCCATGGCGTGGTGTCCGGTGAGTTTGCTTGCGCGACTAGGTTAGCAGAAATGCGTGCGGCCTCGACAGCGCTTGCGATGAGCCGACTTCTGCAACAAGATGGGGCCAGGCTGCGCAACGGCAAGGGCAAGCAACATGAAAATCTGCGTACTTGGCGCCGGTATGGTCGGTGGTGTCATGGCCCGCGATCTGGCTGGCCGCCACGAGGTCGCTGCGGCCGACCGCAGTGCAACGGCGCTCGCGCGGCTCGCGCCGCACGGCATTGCCACGCGCCAACTGGATTTCGCGGACGCGCGGGCATTCGTGGATTTCGTTCGGCCTTTCGATCTGGTAGTGTCGGCGGTTCCGGGGTTCATGGGCTTCCGCACTCTCAAGGCGCTCATCGAAGCCGGCAAAAACGTCGCTGACATTTCGTTTTTTCCCGAGGACGCGCTGGAACTCGATGCGCTGGCCAAACGCCGCGGTGTCACCGTGCTGGTGGATATCGGCGTGGCACCGGGCATGGATAACCTGATTTTCGGCCATCACGACGCGCACATGCGGGTCACCCGTTTCGAGTGTCTGGTAGGCGGACTGCCGAAACATCCGCGGCCGCCGTTCAATTACAAGGCACCGTTTTCCCCGATAGACGTAATCGAGGAATACACTCGGCCGGCACGCCTGCAGCGTGCCGGCAAGGTAGTGACATTGCCGGCATTGAGTGAGCGCGAAACCGTGGAATTCGAGGGCGTGGGCCGGATCGAAGCCTTCAATACCGATGGCCTGCGTTCACTCCTCAAGACCATGGCGCATGTTCCGGAGATGGCCGAAAAGACCCTGCGCTATCCGGGCCACGCGGCGCTGATTGAAGCTCTTGCACAATCCGGGTTTTTCTCCACGGACACGCTGGACATCGGTGCAGTCAAAGTACGGCCGCTGGATTTGGCGGTGAAGCTGCTGCTGGAGCAGTGGAAACTGGCGCCGGACGAGCCGGAATTCACCGTCATGCGCGTCACGGTCGAGGGTGAGGAAGACGGCAAGCGCCTGTGTCACGTGTGGGAAGTGCATGACGAATACGATCCCGTCACTGGTTTTTCCTCGATGGCGCGCACCACGGGGTTCACCTGCACGGCGGCTGCCAATCTGCTGCTGGAGGGCAGGTTCCGCGAGCCCGGCGTGCATCCGCCGGAAATCGTTGGGCGCAATGCGGATTGCTTCGAATACGTTCTTGCCTATCTGAAAGAACGGCGCGTGCACTATCGCCACCGCGTAAGTGCGCAGTGAGCGACGCCTGAGCCGGGTCTGCTAGAATACCGGCCCTTTTTCGGTACCCGGATTACGCCATGAACGCCGAGATTTCCTCCTTCGACTCCACGGCCGAGCAGGCGGTGGAGCTTGCCAATCGCGTCAGCGACGACCATCCCGAAGCGGATCTCTGGGATATCGCGGATGGGCTGTTGGCCGGTGCGGTGCATTTCTGGCTGTACTCGCGCCAGCCCTGCGAAGATCCCATGTGCGAGGATTGCGCGCCGGTATCCACCTCAGGACTGCGCCAGGCGAAACTTGAGAAGTTGATCCGCGAGTTCGCCGAGGACAGCGACTACTACCACACACCCACGGACTCCAACGCCGCGCGGGCTTGATTCCCTCACCCGGCCTCGCTTTCAGGGAGAGGTGGCGGAGCGTGAGATCAGATAATTCACTCGCCTGTTGGAAATGTGGCGCACCGCTCAAGGACGTGCCGATGCCGCTGTCACGGCTGTCGGAATGCCTTGCCTGTCACGCCGAGCTGCACGTTTGCCGAATGTGCCGGTTCTACGATCTGCACAAGCCGGAGAGCTGCGCCGAGGAACGCGCCGATCCGCCCAAGGACAAGCAGCGCGCCAATTTCTGCGACTATTTCGAGCCGCGTGCAAATGCCTTCCAGCCAAGTGACATGAGCGCCGCGGACCGGGCCAAGGCGGAATTGGACAAGTTATTCGGAAAATGAGTGAGCGTGCATCGGCGCCGCGCTCGTTACCATTCGTAACTCACTTCCACCACGTAAAAGCCTGTTTTGCCCGCGGGCGTGACCACTTCGACTTCGTCGTCCACGGTTTTCTTGAGCAGTGCCTGCGCAAGCGGCGCATCAATGCTGATGCAGTGGCCGGCCGGATCGAATTCGTCTGCGCCCACGATGCGATACACGGTCTGCGTACCGTGATCGTCTTCCAGCGTCACCTGTGCGCCGAAAAACACCCGCGTCCGGTCCGGCGGGGGATCGGAAACGACGTGCAATTCCGGCATGCGACGTTGCAGGTAACCGATGCGCCCGTCCATCTCGCGCAACTGTTTTTTGCGGTAAATGTATTCCGCATTCTCCGAGCGGTCGCCTTCGGCAGCGGCGGCCGACAGCGCCTGCACTACCTCGGCGCGTTGTTGCCAGAGTTGCTGCAACTCGGCTTCCAGCCGGCGATAGCCCGCCGCGGTGATGTAGGGTGAGGACTTGGGCGGAGGAGGACGCCAGCGGCTCATGGATGTTGCGGCGATGCGGAAAGATACGGCAAATTATAGTTGCCGCCGGTGATGCGGCGGCAATTGCAGCCACCAGGCCGCCAGCGCCAGCCACAGCAGAATCAGCAGGATGGTGAGCTTTTCCATGAAACCACGCGCTGGAAAGTGCAGCAGGGCGTACCACCACAGCACCGCGAATTCGAACACCGCGAGTTCCATGGCAGGACGGAAATGCGGCCGCCAGCGGGGCGTGCGACGGAAATACCAGGATTGAATCAGCATGGCAACGCTGGTGCACAGGAAGGCGACGACCGCGGCGAAAATGTGGATGGCTCCATCAAGGGTGAGTGCGGCAGTCTTGTCAGTGGGGAAAATGGCCGTGACCGCCACGCCCGCAGCGCCCAGGGTGAACAGCAGCAGGGTCGCAGCAGTGCGCGCCCCCTGTTCACTGCCGAGAAACAGTCCGGTCGCCAGCAGCGCGATGGCGGCAGCGAGGGCGTAGAACGCAGAATGCAACCAGCCACCGTATGGGCCGAGCAGGTAAAAGCTCAGTGGCGTGCCCATGAAGCTGTAATCCGGCCGCAGAAATTGCACCACCGCCGAGGCCAGGAAGAAATACAGCACTCCGAGCAGCGCCAGCCTGCCGAGCCAGGGCGTCAAACCTGTCACTCGAGCCGAAGTCAACATCTGACTATTATAGGTAGCGCATGCCCTTCAGCTATTACGCTCGTCTGAGTGCTGGCAACAAACGCATTTACGATGCCAGTGAGCGCATCGTCGCGTTACAGTTGCAGGCTGCCGCAGAGTTGTGGGCATGCGTGTCGGCACTGGAGGCCGCGCTCGAATCCACACAGTCGGCCGCGGTGCGACAGGCCTGTCAGGTTCTGGCGGACGGACTGTGCGGCCAGTTGCAAGCACCGCCGGTAGCGGTCAAGGTGCTGGCGAAACGACCGTCCAGCCGTTACGGTGAGCTGCACGGCCTGTATGAAGGCGTGGAGGGCGCGCTCAAAGTGGCGAAGATCACCTTGTGGATGCGCACCGCCCAGCGCCGGCAGGTGGTCGCGTTCCGCAGTTTCCTGCGCACCTTGTTGCACGAGTTGTGCCATCATTTCGATTACACCCATTTCAAGCTTGCCGACTCATTTCATACCGCGGGTTTCTACCAGCGCGAGTCCTCGCTGTTCCATCAACTGGTGACGGACGCCACCAAAGTTGACGGTGCCGAGTTGTTACCTGCGAGTGGGGACGAGACTGTAAAATAGGCGTATCGGCGCCGACCGTGATCTTTTGTCAGGAGATTTTCCGTGCCCAGCTATACCGCCCCCCTGCGTGACATGAAATTTGTCCTGACTGAACTGGCCGGCCTGGACGAGGTGGCGCGCCTGCCGGGTTGCGGCGAAGTCACGCCGGATCTGCTGGATACGGTGCTGGACGCAGCCGGCAAGTTCGCTGCCGAAGTGCTCGCGCCGCTCAATCAAAGTGGCGACCGGGAAGGGGCGAAATTCAACAATGGCGCGGTCACCACCCCCAAAGGCTTCAAGGCTGCCTATCAGCGCTTTGTAGCCGACGGCTGGAACGCGCTGTCACTACCGCCGGAATTTGGCGGCCAGGGACTGCCGCAGGTGATGTCCACGCCGGTGCAGGAGATGTGGCAGGCCGCGAATATGTCCTACGCGCTGTGTTCGTTGCTGACCCAAGGCGCGGTCCATGCCTTGCTGCTGACGGGCAGCGACGCGCTCAAGCAGCGCTTCCTGCCGAAGATGGTTTCGGGCGAGTGGACCGGCACCATGAATCTTTCCGAGCCACAGGCCGGTTCCGATCTGGCCGCAGTACGCTGCCGCGCAGTGCGCGAAGGCGACCACTACAAGCTCACTGGCCAGAAGATTTTCATAACCTACGGCGAGCACGACTGGACCGAGAACATCATCCACATGGTGCTGGCGCGCACACCGGATGCGCCGCCCGGCGTCAAGGGTATTTCCATGTTCGTGGTGCCCAAGGTGCTGGTGAACGCGGATGGCACGCTCGGCAAACGCAACGACGTGCAGTGCGCGTCCATCGAGCACAAGCTTGGCATCCACGCGAGTCCCACCGCGGTGATGAGTTACGGAGAGCACGGGGGCGCGGTAGGTTACGTTATCGGCGAGGAAAACCACGGCCTGGAATACATGTTCATCATGATGAACATGGCACGCTTTACCGTGGGCGTGCAGGGGCTGGGCATTGCGGAGCGCGTCTGGCAGCAGGCGCGCGACTACGCCAAGGGACGTGTGCAGAGCGCGGATATCGGCGTGCGCGGCGGCCCGCCGGTGACCATCATCCATCACCCCGATGTGCGCCGCATGTTGATGAGCATGAAGGCGCGCATCGAGGCGATGCGTGCCTTGGCGTACGTGACCGCGGCCCAACTGGATCGCGCCGTGCGTCACTCGGATGCGAAAGCACGCGAGCAGGCGCAGGAGTTCATGGACCTGATGATTCCGGTGGTCAAGGGTTGGTGCACCGAGAATGCGGTGGAGATCGCTTCGCTCGGCGTGCAGGTGCACGGCGGCATGGGCTATATCGAGGAAACCGGCGCGGCACAGCATTACCGCGACGCACGCATCAGCACGATTTACGAAGGTACTACCGGCATTCAGGCAAAGGATCTACTTGGCCGCAAAATCGCGCGTGACCAGGGCAAGGCCGTCAAGGCGCTGATTGCCGAGATGCGCAAGCTCGATGCGCAACTTGCCAAAGCTGGCGACGAGAATCTGAAAGCCATCCGTACGCGACTGACCGCCGGCATCAACGCGCTGGAAGAGTCAGCCAACTGGCTGGTGGCGAATTACGCGGCCAACGTACGCGCCGCCGCATCCGGTGCAGTGCCGTTCTTGATGTTGCTGGGCACGGTTGCGGGCGGCTGGCTCATGGCCCAATCCGCCTTGATCGCGCAGCAGCGCTTGGCGGAAGGGACGGGGGATGCGGCGTTTTACAAGGCCAAGATCGGCACTGCGCGTTTCTATGCAGACTACGAGCTGACCAAGGCATCGGCGTTCAAGGAGTCCATCGTGGCCGGTGCCGCAGGCGTGCTGGCGCTCTCCGAAGACCAGTTTTAGATAGCGGGGTCCCGTCCCCGCGTGACGGGTGACTTTTGTTTCGGCAAAAGTCACCAAAACCATTCCCCCGGAGCGCGGGTCGCCGCAGATGGCGACTGCCCTGCGCTCTTCGCTCGCTGCGGAGTCGCGCTCACGGCACATCCCTGTGCCGGTCGCGCAAACTCGGCATCCTGCCTTCGTCCCTGTCGGGCTAACCTTGCTTGCTCCCGTGCTCGGCTCGCGCTACGAGTGTTTAGAACAAGGCGCGCAACATTGGCCTTTTCCATCAACGGGAGGGACGTAAAAGGCATTGACATATCGGAAAAAGACGATATAATAAAGATATGGAACAGGTGGAAGTCTTCAAGGCACTGGCCAATGAGTCCCGGCTCAAGATCCTGCAATGGATGAAGGAGCCGGATAAGCACTTTGGTGACTGCCCCACGGGCGGAGCCCGCGGACGCAAGGTGTGTGTGACGGAAATCCAGTCGAAACTGGGTTTGTCCCAGTCCACCGCCTCTCAATATCTCGCAATTCTGCAGGACGCAGGTTTGGTGGTGGCGCGGCGCGAGGGCCAATGGACTTTTTACGAGCGCAATGAGGAAGCCCTCAAGGAACTTGGAGATTTCCTCAAGAAGGATTTGTGAGCCGCCCAAGACAACCCCACATGGGGTTTTTTTCGGATTTGTTATATCGAGATTATTAAATATGCAAAAACATCTGAATAACAACAGGAGACTCGCATGAGCGCGCAACCATTGCTGACGCCGGTGAAACTCGGCCGCTATGAACTGCCCAACCGCGTGGTGATGGCGCCGATGACGCGCTCGCGCGCCTACAACCGCGACCGCGTGCCCACCGAGCTGCATGCCGAGTACTACGCGCAGCGTGCCTCGGCCGGTCTCATTGTCACCGAAGGCAGCCAGATTTCTCCGCAGGGCGTGGGTTACGTGTACACGCCCGGTATCCATTCAAACGCACAGATCCGCGCCTGGCAGAAAGTCACTGCTGCGGTACACGCGCGCGCTGGCCGCATTTTCAGTCAGCTCTGGCATACGGGCTACGTGTCGCATCCGGATTTTCACGACGGTGCGCTGCCGGTGTCGGCCTCGGCCGTCAATCCGCGCACCAAATCTTTCACCCCTCAGGGTTTGAAAGATACGGTTACGCCGCGCGCGCTGGAAACCCGTGAAGTGCGTGCCGTGATACAGGATTACGTGCAGGCGGCCAGGAACGCCATCGAAGCCGGTTTCGACGGCGTGGAGATCCACGGTGCCAATGGCTATCTCGTCGAGCAGTTTTTGCGCGACAGCAGCAATCATCGCGGCGATGAATTCGGCGGCAGCATTCCGAATCGTGCACGCTTCCTGTTCGAAATCGTGGACGGCATCGCCGACGCCATTGGCGCGGACCGCCTGGGCGTAAGGTTGTCGCCCGCCAATACTTTTGACGTGCCGGCCGATTCCGACACGCGCGTGCTCTACGATTTTGTGATCGGCGCATTGTCGAGCTACGGGCTGGCGTATCTGCACTTGCGCGAAGCCCAGGGCGATCTGTCCGCCATTCCCAACATGGTGCAGAACGTGACGGCACACTACCGCACGGTGTATCGCGGCACGCTCATCACCAACACCGGCTTTGACCGCGAGCGCGGCAACGCCGTGATCGCACGCGGGGACGCGGACCTTGTGGCCTACGGTGTGCCGTTCATTGCCAACCCGGATCTGGTCGAGCGCTTCCGCGCCCATGCGCCGCTGGCGCAGGCCGACAAAAATACCTTCTATCAGGGCGGCGCGCGCGGTTACATCGATTATCCGCCATTGCAGGCCGAAGCCGCCTGAGCGGTTCTGTCCCTCAACTCAACGCAGGAGAATGAAAATGAAGCTGTACTTTTCCCCCGGCGCTTGCTCAATGGCGCCCCACATCGTGCTCAACGAACTCGGCCTGTCCTACGAGCCGGTGGAAGTGGATATCGCCAAGACCCACAAAGTGGTGAAAACCGGTGAGGATTACTTTCACATCAATCCCAAGGGATATGTGCCGGCCATTCAACTGGACGACGGCTCACTGCTTACCGAAGTGGCCGCCATTCTCCAGTACCTCGCCGACCGCAAACCGGAAACGGGCCTGTTGGCCACGCCCGGCAGCATGGAGCGCTACCACACCATCGAATGGCTGACCTTCATCAGCAGCGAATTGCACAAGGGTTTCGGCGTGCTCTGGCATCCGCCGGTCGCGGAAACCGACAAACAGTATGGACTCGACAAACTCAAAAAGCGTTTCGCATTGCTCGACAAGCATCTCGCCGATCACGAGTATCTGATGGGCAAGAATTTCACGGTGGCGGATGCTTACGCCTACACCATCATCAACTGGAGTTACTACCACAAGCTGGATCTCGGCGCCTACAAGCATCTGCAGGCGTACATGCGGCGTATCGCTGCGCGCCCCTCGGTACGCAGCACCGCGCATCAGGAGAAACTGGCGGCGTGAGTTTCAAGAATATCGCTGGCCAGGGATGGCTGGCATTTCCTCATTGAGGATACGCATGGACAGACAGAAACAAGATGCGTTTTTCAACTTGCCTCGCGCACGCTACCGAAGCGTATTTGACCGGTAGCTGAAAACGGCGCGTTTCGCGCCGCCTATTCACGAGACCAGAATCCAGACTCTGCGCTGCGCGCAGGAGAACAGTTACGCGCTTTTATATCTGGAGTTTCCGATAAATGAATATCTGAACATTTTTTTCCGTCTCCGAACGTTGCCGCAATGCGCGGTGCCGTTCCCGACTTCTCAACAACAACCCAACCCCAAGGAGGTTAGCGTTATGAACAGTATCCTGAACCATAAATTCCCTCGCATCCTGGTTACATTGCTGGCGGCCTTGCTGCTGGCGGCGCCCGCGGTGCATGCGCAGACCGGCATCAGCATCGGCTACACCGGCATGCACGACGCCCAGCGTGGCCGTGCACTGATCTTTGATTACCGCCCCGAGAACACGCACTGGGATTTCAGCGCGGGCAACATCTCACACACGCTCAACCGCGACACGAGTTGGGTGGGTGTGCAGTACATGATCGTTGACCGTGACCTGTTTGCCGGCTTCGGCCCGGCAGTCATTTCGCGCCAGACATCCACGCTTACCAGCCAGTACCAGTTCATCACCACCTTTGGCTGGCACCACGGGAACGTGGAGCTCGCGGTACGTCACATTTCCAACGGCGGCACCCGCGGCGACAACATCGGCGAAAACCTGGTGACGCTGGGATGGAGCTTTGAATAAGTCTTGCTCCGCGCAGCATATCGCTGCGTGACCGGCTCTAGCTCCCTCCCTGAGGGCCGGGCGGGCGCCACCCAACGCCCGGAGCTTGCCGGCGCGCTGTTTCATCTCCGACGCGCCGGCTTTTTTATGCGCGGTAGCCACGGCGGTTTCACCAGGGAATCTTGCTGCGATCGCGCCAGAAGAATCCGCTCTCCGTGGCTTGCGGCGCGCTCGCCAGCCACACGATAGTCTCCACGCCTTTCTCAATGGAGCGGCTGGCGCCGGCCCCGCCCATGTCGGTGCGTACCCAGCCGGGGCAGACCGAATTGACCAAGATGCCGCGTGCAGCAAGTTCGGCGGCAAACACGCGCGTCACCATGTTGAGCGCGGCCTTGGAGATGCGGTAGCCGAGATAACCGCCGCCGCTGTCGCTCAGCGCGCCCATGCCGGAGGATACATTCACGATACGTGCGCCTTCCGGCATCAGCGGCACGAGTGCCTGGATCAGGCGCACCGCGCCCAGCGTATTGGTATTGAAGATTTCCATTACCGTCACCGGCGAGACCTTGAGCGGATTGGCGGACTTCGCGCCGGCGTCGCGCGAGGATTCGGGCAGGATGCCGGCGTTGTTTACCAGCACATCCACGCGGCTGTGGGATTCCTTGATATGGCGCGCCAGCGCCTGAACGTCCTCGGTGGAGTTCACATCCAGTTTGCGCAGTTCTAACGGCAGATTTTGCGTTTGCAGGCGCTTGAGCGCCTCGGCGCCGGCCTGCGGATTGCGGGAGGTCAGGATCACGTGAAACCCGCGCTCGGCCAGTTGGCGCGCGGTCTCCAGCCCGAGGCCGCGGTTCGCGCCGGTGACTACGGCGATGCGCCTGCTGTGCATTGAATATTCCTGTACTGGAAATGGAAACAATACGCCTTATATTAAGGTCTGAAAGTAGCCGTATCGGTTATCCGCGGGGTGCCCCATGTTTGCGCAACGCAAGACCACGATGATTGCATCAGCTCAGGCGCTGCCGGGCCGGACCGAGCCCATTCCCACGGCCGAGCGGCATTTTGTCAGCGGCCATGCGCTCAAGCCGCCGTTTCCAGACGGAATGGAGGAAGCGGTATTTGGCCTCGGCTGTTTCTGGGGTGCAGAGCGCAAGTTTTGGCAGCAGCCGGGTGTGTACGTGACCGCCGCGGGTTACGCCGGCGGCTACACGCCCAACCCGACCTACGAGGAAGTCTGCGCTAATCGTACCGGCCACGCGGAAGTGGTGCGCGTGGTGTTCGATCCCAAAGCCGTCAGGTACGAACAGTTGTTGAAGGTGTTCTGGGAAGCACATGATCCGACGCAGGGCATGCGTCAGGGCAACGACGTCGGCAGTCAGTACCGTTCCTGCATTTTCACCTGCAACGCCGTGCAACTAAAGTCCGCCGAAGCATCAGTGAATAAATACCAGGCATCGCTGCGTGCAGCGGGGTACCCGGCCGTCACTACGGAAATCCGGCCGGCCGGCGAGTTCTATTACGCCGAGGACTACCATCAGCAATACCTCGCAAAAAACCCGGACGGCTATTGCGGCCTGCGCGGCACGGGCGTGCGCTGTCCGGGCTGAACACCCTTTGCGCTTGTGCTATGTTGACTTCCCGCCCATTCTTTCGAGGTCGCATGAACGCAAAAACCCATTCACGTTCTGCCACGCGCCTGTCGGAAGCCGACAAGCGGCTCGCCGCCGCGCCCTCGGTGTGGCGGTATTTTCCCAGCCTCGCGCGCTACCCGCTGCACCGCGATGCGTTCATCGTGGTTTTGATTTTGGGTCTGGGCCTGTGGCTGATGCTGTTCAGCAGCGCGTATCTGGTGTTGCCGCTGGCTTTGGGTATGGCGTTCGTGACGCAATACCTGCTGGGCGTAGTGCAGAGCACGGCCCTGGGTTACGCTGCGCCGCCGCCGTTCGTCAGGGAAATCCTGTCCCAGCCGAATTATTTTCGCCTGCTGGCGCTTGTGCTGTACCTCGTGCCTCTGACGCTCCTGGTGTTGTTCGCGGCGTATTTTCGGCTCGCTTGGCTGGCCTATCCCTTGCTTGCAATCGGCGCATTCCTGTTGCCGGCATTCATCGCGGTGCTGGCGCTGGCGGACGACGTGCGCGAGGCCGGCCAGCCCCTGAAGCTCAGGCATTTCATTCTCCAAGGTGGCGATGCGTATCTGGTCGTCGGCCTGTCCCTGGCGGCGCTGGTGATCGCGGCCTATGCGCTGGGCGGCGGCGTGTTTTCTCTGCTGGCCGCGCTGGGTGCGGTCTGGTTGCTGATGGTGACCTGCCACCTGCTGGGTTTTGTCGCGTTCCACGGTTATGCGCAAATGAACGTGGGCATGGAAGAATTGAAGAAAACCGAGGATGAACGCCAGCAGGAAACTCAGCAAGCGAAGCTCGGGGAGCTGCTGTTGCAGGTGGATCTACTGCTGGCCGCGGGCGATCAGCGCGCCGCCTGTGACGCCATGTTCATTGACCCCGGACCACTGCATGATGCGCAGAAGTTCCATGAGGATCTGTATGAAGCACTACGCAGCCGCCGGCAGCCTATCCTCATGCTGGTGCAGGGCAAGCGGCTCATACATTTATTGATGCAGCAAAACAAGACAGGGCGCGCGCTGGTGGTGTATGAGCAGTGCCTGGCCGTCTCCGGCTTCTTCGAGCCCCGGGAATTGCTTGAAACTCTGCAACTCGCGGAATCGGCCTTGCAGGAAGGGCGCCTGCCGATGTTCGACAAGATCGCTTCCAGTATTGTGCAGCAGCACCCCGGCACGGACGAGGCGGTGGGTTTGCAGTTTCGCCGCGTGCGTTACCTGATCGAGGTGGCAAAGGACGAAGCCGGCGCGCTCAGAAGTCTTGAACCGCTGCTTTCCGAAACCGCCCATCCTCTCTATCCACGCATCGCCGCGCTGCACAGAACGCTGAGCACTCCGCGTTCGTCGCGCGGATGACCGTGCCTATTTCAGATAGGTGTCGTCGGGATAACACCAGGCCCAATCCGGTTCGGCTTCAATCGTTTTGATTATCGGGTGTCCGGTACTTTGGTAATGGGCGCGCGCGTGGCGGTTCCTGGAGCTGTCGCAGCATCCCACGTGCCCGCAAATCATGCAGATGCGCAGGCGCACCCAGGCGTCGCCTTTGGCGACGCACTCCGGGCACACGTGTTCCGAGTAACTCACCTCGTGCGCTGTGCTAGTGTGCTTGCAGAGTTTTGAATCGCGCTGCTTCGCAGTGAGTTTCACGTTGGGCATGGGGCTTCCTACGGCATAGCCGCGTTACCGGCTGGCAATCGGACGCACGGTGAACGGTGGCGCCTTGAGTCGCTCTCCCTTGTACGCTTTGACTTCGCTGAATTGACGGCGGCCCTCCCAGTCATCGCGCGCCTGGCGGATTTCCTCCGCGGTGCGCGCCACGAAATTCCACCAGATAATCACGGCCTCGCCGAAGGGCGCGCCGCCGATGAGCACCGCATGCGCCGCGGCTTTGCTGACGAGTTCCAGACCATGACGCTGTGTGCCCAGATAATGCAGGGCGCCGGGAGCGAGCCGCGTGCCGTCCAATTGGAGTTCGCCGTCGATGATGACAAGCGCGTGCTCCCAAGCGGGATTGAGCGGCAATCCGAGTTTGCCGTTGGCGCCAATCTTGAGTTCCGCCCCCACCATGGGCGAGAACTCGCGCGCTCCGGCGCGCGCGCCGTCCAGCTCGCCCATGAATACGTGCACGTGTCCGCCGCCCGGCTCGAACACCGGCAGATTCTTGTAGTGATCGAACGCCGGTTCGCGCCGGCGCTCCGCTTCCGGCAGCGCCACCCATAACTGCAGGCCGTGCAGCTTGCCGGAATTCTGCGGCGGAGTTTCCTCCGAATGGGCGATCCCGCGGCCGGCCGTCATCAGATTCAATTCACCGGGCCGCGCCATGCCGGTGAAACCCAGACTGTCGTTGTGCAGTACTTCACCCGAGAACAGCCACGATACGGTTTGCAGACCGATGTGCGGGTGTGGCGCCACGTCCATGGCTTTGCGGCCGCTGAATGACAGCGGCCCGTAATAGTCAAAGAAGCACCATGGTCCGACCAGACGGTGCTGGCGCAGCGGCAGCGCACGCACCACCGTCAGGCCGCCGCCGAGCTCCGCGCTGCGCGCCGGCCAGCTCAGGATTTCCGCGCGGGTCGCGCCTTCGGCTTCGCAGCGTTCGGCTTCCGGCTGAGGCAGGGGGTTGCTCATGCCAATACTCTCTGTTGAACGCTCAGGAATGAGGTGCGGGCTGAAAGGTGAAATCCCAGGTGAAATCCGTATCCAGCGTCACGAACAGCGGCTCACCCTTGAGGCCGAATTGCGTGAGCCACGTCTTGCCCG
>JAGWLP010000100.1 GCA_028864905.1 Gammaproteobacteria bacterium | reverse complement strand
TCCTGCAGCGCGGGCAGAGCGCGTTTGAAAGCCCGGAAGGCAGTGCCTTTGGGTGTCGCCCAGCGCGCGTCCAGTTCCTTGAAGCTGACGAAGCCGGCCGTGCTCAGGCTCACGCGCCCGGGAAGGCGGGGAATTTGGCCAGAATCTTGTGTACGTCCTGGGCCACGGCCTGCTCGGAGTAATTCTCCTGGCTGATCCAGTCCTTGGTCCAGCCGCGCCACACCAGGCGCTTGCTGCGGCCGTCAATGATGTCCAGCATCAGGGTGCCCTGGTCACGGCTTTGCACGCTCGGGGCCACGGGCACCACCACATTGCCGAAGCCGTACGGGTAGTAACCGCCGAATCCGATGGCCAAGCTGGCGCCGCTGCTTTCCAGCTTCTGTTTGCTCACGGTGTGATAGGTAACGGTGAAATCCGGCGACTTATCGGCGGCTACCTGGGTGAAGCCGCGCGCGGTCAAGTCCGCCACCACGGCACGCTGCACGCGCTCCTCCAGAATCTGGCTGTCAAGGATCGGATTGCTTACCGGACCGATGGGCGGGCTGACCCAGGCAAAGGTGCGCAGCCCGGTGAGTTTGACGCTGTTGTCCTGCTCAACGTACACGCGCGGCGCACAGGCGGCGAGCGCCACGACCAAACACAGTGAAAGGGCCAAAAGGAGCTTGTGCATGCGGGCGGAACCTCGAAAATCCTGATTTCCCGGTGTCCGTGCCACGAGTTTAGCACGTGGGTTTGCGCACGAATGTGGGTTATGTACACTCCCCGGTCTTGGGGATTGGCGGGTGCAGGAATGCGTCGCCGTAACTAAAGATGTCTAGGGAAACATGAGGAAAGTAGCCGATATTCCCTACTTGTCCCTGGCCTACGCTGCAGTGCTGGCGGTCGCGGCTGCGGCCGTGCTGGTATTCCTGTCGTGGTACACCGGTACGGTCATCGCCAATCCGGTCGCGTTCGTCGGATTCATCGTGTTTGGGCTGGCGGTCGCGTCCTTCGGGTTCCCGGCGCCGCATGTGGGCTACGTGTCGCTCGACCGGGTGGTGCAGTTTGCCAGCATCCTGATTTTCGGTGCGCTGCAGGCCGCCTGGATCGTGGGCCTGGCCGCCCTGGTCGCGCCCCTCCTGGCCTGGCGCAGGGTGCGCACCGGCGGCGTGCGCCTCACCCTGGTGCGCTGCCTGCACAACGCCGGAATGATGGCTTTCATCATCCTGTGCGTCGGCTACCTGTACGAATTCTTCGGCGGCAGCCTGCCGCTGCTGCGCCTGGATCCGCACGACGTGCTGTTGATCGTGCTGCTCGCGCTGTTCCTGCAGTTGCTCAACATGCTGTTCATGGCCGTGATTGCCTGGCTGGAAGGCTACGACTGGCGCCGGGCGTTTGGACCGTTTGCCGCGAGCGTAGACCTGGCGGCCATTCCCCTGGCGGTGCTCACTGCACTCATCTACAACAGCCTGTTCTGGCAGGCCTTTGCGCTGTTTCTGCTGGTGCTGGCGATGATTGTGTTCATCGTGCGCCGCCTCGCGGATACGCGCCGCGTGCTGGAAGACAAACTCGGCACGCTGGTGGCGGTGAACCGCGTGGGCCGAGCGCTCAGCAGTTCGTTGGTGCTGGACGAACTGCTGGAAATGGTGTTCCGCGAAAGCCGCAACCTCATGAGTTTCGAGATTTTCATTCTCGGTCTGTATGACGAGAACACCCACAGCATCGACGTGCGCCTGCATCACAATCCCCAGGGACGCCAGCCGCCGCGCCGCCAGGATCTGGGCGTGGGCATACTCGGCTGGGTCATCAGCCACAACAAACCGGCGTTCATGCGCAACTGGCAGCGCGAAACCGGTGAACTGAAACGCATCCTCTACCAGATCGGTCACACCCCGCAGACCCTGTCGCTGATCGCCGTGCCCATGACCTACCGCGAGCGTGTGCTCGGCGTGCTCAGCGTGCAAAGCTACGCGGCTGACCAGTTTGACGAATCGCACGTCAGTCTGCTCATGAGTTTCGCCAGCCAGGTGGCGGTGGCGATCGCCAACGCCGGCCTGTTCGCGGAACTCGAGCGCAACCGCAACCAGCTGGAAAATCGCGTGGCCGAGCGCACCCGCGATCTGGCCGAGAAGAACGACGAATTGCGTGCCCAGAAGGAACGCGCCGACGTGCTGGCGGAATCCCTGCGCTCGGCGCAGCGCAAAATCGAGCGTGAGCTGGTCAAGTCGCAGCGCGAGACGCGTCTCGACGAGCTCACCGGCCTGTACAATCGACGTGCTCTGGATGACCGGCTCAGCCAGGAAGTAGTGCGTGCGCAGCGCTACAAGCGCGCGCTCGCAGTGGTCATGGCCGACATCGACCATTTCAAGTCGGTAAACGACCGGTTTTCCCACATGGTGGGCGACGACGTGCTGCGCACCATCGCCAACATCCTGCGTGCCCAGTGCCGTTCAATTGACGTCATCGCGCGTTACGGCGGCGAGGAATTCCTGCTGTGTTTCCCGGAAACCGCGCGGCACGCGGCTGCCACGGTATGCGAGAAAATCCGCCAGCAGGATGAGTCCCACGACTGGGGCAAAATCCAGCCGGGGCTCGCAGTGACCATCAGCCTGGGCGTGGCCGCGGCGCCGCCCGAGTACGATGTGGATACCCTGATTGCCGAGGCGGACC
>JAGWLP010000099.1 GCA_028864905.1 Gammaproteobacteria bacterium | reverse complement strand
CTGTCGCATAAGCATGCTGCTCTGCCTCATAGCGACTCTGCATGCCTTGCTGCAAGTTTTCCAGCAGTTCCAGTTTGCGGCGATTATTGAGGCAGTCGAGGTATTGCAAGCGTGCCTGCTGCGCCACCTGCCATTCCTGCCACAGCAAATCCAGGTCAACCTGTCTGGCGCCGGCACGCGCTGCGGCGCTCGCTGCACTGTGCTCGACCAGTACGCTCAGGTCGTAGGCAATACCCGCGCTGTAGCCGTTGACGTACAGCGGCGCCTGACCTTGGGGATGATCCAGGCTGTAGCTGAGCTGCGGCCCCGGCAACATTCCGGCCACGAACGCCTGTGCTTCACCGGCGTGCGCCTGGGCGCGCGTGGTCCTGAGCGCCGGATTGTTGATCACCGCGAGGATTGCCACGTCGGTGGCGTCCAGACCCTTGGCAGGATCGAAGGGATGCGGCTTGAGACCAGGCAAGTGAATCCTGCCCAGATCCACACGCACGGGCGCGAGCTGTGGCTGCAAATCCGGTTGCTGCGGCAGCGGCCGGCTGTGATACAGGGCACAGGCGGACAGGCCGGTCAATACCAGACAGAGCAAAATCCAGCGCCAGAAGTCCTGACGGTTCATGTGCGGATCATTTCCCCGTTGCTTGGAATCATGAATCATCATTGTAAATTTCGCGGCCCCGCTGTCCGCGCCGCTGCGCATTAAGAGTTGTTAATCTTCCGGTGCCGCTGGCCGCAAAACCGTGATTTGCCCTATGCTTTGCGCATGCGCCTCCTCATCATTGAAGACGACGCCGAGACCGCCGCGTATCTGACCCGGGGCTTACAGGAAAGCGGCCACGCGGCGGAGCACGCCAGCAACGGCCCCGCCGGCCTGCAAGCCGCCCAAGCTGCCCGCTACGACGCACTGGTCGTGGACCGCATGCTGCCGGGACTCGATGGTCTTACGCTGGTGCAAAAGTTGCGCGCCGCAGGCATCACCACCCCGGTGCTGTTCCTCACCGCGCTCGCGGACGTGGATGACCGCGTTACCGGCTTGCAAAGCGGCGGCGATGACTATCTCGCCAAGCCGTTTGCGTTCGCCGAACTGCTGGCGCGGATTGAGGCCATCGTACGGCGCCGCAGTGCCCCGGCCGGCGAAATGCGGCTCAGGGTCGCGGACCTGGAAATGGACCGGCTCAAGCGCAGCGTCACGCGTGCCGGCCAAAATATTCCCCTGCAGGCACGCGAATTCCGGCTGCTGGAATACCTGATGCTGCATGCCGACCAAACCGTAACTCGTGCCATGCTGCTGGAACAGGTCTGGGGCTATCACTTCGATCCGCAGACTAACGTGATTGACGTGCACATGAGCCGGCTGCGCACCAAAATAGACAAGCATTCCGCACAGCCGCTGATCCACACGCTGCGCGGCACCGGCTATTGCCTGCGCACCCCGACGCCGTGAACCAGATCAGGCTCATTCACACCACTGCCTTCCGGCTGGCGCTGCGTTACACCGGTTTCGTGTGCCTGCTCACCATCGTGTGTTTTGCCATCATCTATTGGGTCACGATCTCGCAGCTCAACACCCAGATCGATGCCGGCCTGCGCGCCGAGAGCACGGCGCTCACGCGCCTGTACGCATTGAAAGGCATCGGCGGATTGCAACAAACCATTGCCGCACTCAGCACCACCAAGGGCCTTGCCGCCAGCGACACCGGCGACGCCGGTCCACGCCAGTATCTGCTGGCCGATGCGCACTTCCGATCACTGGCTGGATCGCTCACCGATTGGCCGGCAGGCATTGCCGCTCAGGACGAAGTCTGGACCACACTGCGGCTGCGCGCACCGGCGGGTCAGCCGGGGCTGGACGCCGAACATCATCGTTTCGAAATGCGTGCGGTGGCGCTGGCGTTGCCCGGCGGCTATCACCTGCTGGTGGGCCAATCGCTCGACGAACTCATCGAGCTGCGCAACACCATCCTGGCGCTTACCGTGGCCGCTGTGATCCTGGTTTTGATCGTGGGTTTCCTGGGTGGTGCACTGGTGGGTCACGGAGTGCTGCGGCGGCTGCAGAACATCACGCGTACCGCCGACACTATCATGGCCGGCGACCTCTCGCAGCGCATTCCCGAAGAGCGCGGTGAAGACGAATTCGACGCGCTCGCCGCCAAACTCAACGCCATGCTGGAGCGCATCGAGCAGCTCATGAAGGCCACGCGTGAAGTCACCGAAAACGTGGCCCACGACCTGCGCAGTCCCCTTACCCGCCTGCGCGGCCGCGCCGAGATGGCGCTGATGAAGAGCGACGACGCGACGCGCCAGCGCGAAGCGCTGCACAAGGCCATCGAGGACACCGACAGCATTGTCGCCACTCTGAACGCCATTTTGAGCATTGCCCAGATCGAATCCGGTGCACGCCGCGATTGGGCCGAAGTGGATCTGGCGACAGTGTGCGGCGACGCAGCGGAGCTCTATGGACCGCTGGCGGAGGAAAAACCCCTGAAATTTTCCGTCGACATCGGCAACACACCGCCAATTCCGGGCAATCGCCAGTTGCTTGCCCAAGCAGTGGGCAACCTGCTCGACAATGCCATCAAATACACGCCAGCCGGTGGGCAGGTGTCGCTCAGCCTCGCCGCTGATGGGGTTCAGACTGTCATCGCGGTTACAGACAGTGG
>JAGWLP010000038.1 GCA_028864905.1 Gammaproteobacteria bacterium | reverse complement strand
TTCGCGCCCTACATAAATGATGTCAACAAGGCCAAACAGGTGCAAAACACCGTGAATGCGCAGAAACAGGCGCTCGACCGTGCCGTCCAGGCACAGACCAGCGCCAGCAGCAGCCCCGCCCCCTCAGCGCAGACCCAGGACTGATCAATCGCCGGATTTGCGCAGCGTCAGGCTGAAATGCAGATCACAGACCGTACCTTCGGCGGCGGTCTGCGCTTGCCGCGCAAAACCGAAGCGCTCATAGAGCTGCACCGCCTCTTTGAGCACCGGTGCGGTGAACAATTCCATGGTTTCAAATCCACGCGCCCGTGCCCAATCCACTACCCGGTGCAGAAGCACGCGGCCGAGGCCGCGATGCCGCACCTTGTAGGCGAGGTACAGCCGCCGAAGTTCGCAGACCGTCTGACTGCGGCCACACGCACCGCAGCAACCCACGAGCGCGCCGCTGCTGTCTACCAGCACGTCAAACACGCCATGGCGGCTTCCATACCAGACCGCGACGTCATCCAGATCACCGTCCCGCGCCACGCTGTCCGGCAAGCCATAGCTTTGCAAAATGCCGCCCACCAGCGCGCGCAAACCATTGGCATCTTGCCGCCTTCCGGGGCGCAAGCTCAGACGCAGATCGGCGAGCAGATTCTCGTGCGCAGGCTGCAAATGCCAAATCCTTATTTGACGCGCCGCACGAACACCGTGGCCCCATGGCCAGGCAGCGTCAAAAGATACCCAAATCCCAGCTTTTTGATGATCACCTGCGGATGATCAAGTTCAATGTCGGTGAAATATCCGGTACCGGCTTGTTTCCACACCTGACCGTTTTCCAGCTTGAAAACCGTATTGCCGGTCCAGCCGGTGAACCGGCCGGCAATGCGCGTCTCGATGTGCTCCGGCGCCGCCGGGTTTTCCTTGGGCGCCATGGTGTCTGCACCGAAACCAGCCGCTCCGGAAACCGCAGCGTGTGCATTTGGCGAGGGTGCCGGCGGTGCAGCTGCGGGTGACGTCCCGGCGCGCTCCTGCACATACTGATTCAGCCAGGCATTCAAGGACTTGAGTTGCCCAGGCGAAAGCTTGTCAACTCCGGTACGGTGATACTCGGTGACCGACATGAGATCGCGCGCGTCCAGGGACGTTGCACTCACTGAGGCAGGTTCAAGCGCGGCGTTTGCATTCAGCGTCGCGCTCAACCAGCGGTTAAACGCCTGAAGTTCGTCAGGTGAAAGTACGTCGAGGCCGGTCTGATGGAATTCCGACACGGTGATGACATTGCGCACATCCAGCGGCGTGGCGGCGGGCGACGCCGCAAGCGTTGCGCTGCAACCGCAGATCGCGAACAGGGCCACCACACCAGCTTGCCATCCGCGCATTGCTCACCTCACCAGGGCAAATGATCCAGGTCCACATTGCCGCCACTGAGGATAACACCAACGCGCAGCCCTTTCACCGGCACGCGCGCGGCGCGCAGCGCCGCCAGCACCACAGCCGCGGAAGGTTCGATGATGATTTTCATGCGCTCCCATGCAAAGTGCATGGCGGCAATCACTTCCGCATCTGTAACGCGCACGATGTCGTCCACCTGCATACGCAGCACTGCGAAGGTCAGCGGCCCGATGGTGGCACGCAGTCCGTCACATACGGTATCCGGGTGCGCCACCGGCTCAATGTGACCCGCCTGCAGCGAGCGCCAGGCGTCATCGGCGCCAAACGGTTCCGCGCCGATGATTCTGCAGGCGGGACGGAGCGCGCGCGTTGCTACCGCGGTTCCGGACAATAATCCGCCGCCGCCTACCGGTGCCAAAACCAGGTCCAGGTCCGGGATTTCCTCGTGCAATTCCAGTGCCGCCGTGCCCTGCCCGGCCATCACGACCGGATCGTCGAAAGGATGCACCACCGCCGCACCGGTCTCCGCAACGCAGCGTGCCAGCGCCGCTTCGCGGCCCTGCATGGTCGGTTCACAGTAAATGATCTGCGCGCCGTAGCCGGCCACCGCGCGCTTTTTGAAAGCGCTCGAATTTTCCGGCATGACCACCCAGGCGGGAATACCGCGGCGCCTGGCGGCCAGCGCCAGCGCCGCGCCGTGATTGCCGGACGAATGCGTGGCCACGCCGTGCGCGGCCGCAGCAGCCAAAAGCGACAACACCGCATTCGTCGCCCCGCGGATCTTGAAAGCGCCCATCTCCTGAAAGTTCTCGCACTTGCAGAAAATCTGCGTATCCAGTTCAGCTTCGAGTGGCGCACAGCGCAACACCGGAGTGCGATTCACCTGCGCCGCGATGCGCACCGCGGCGGCGCGGATATCCGCGAAAGTCAAAACCTCCTGCATATCAGGCTCAGGATCCCAGAAATTCCGGGCGCAGCAGACGCTCGCGGTAATACTTGAGCTCGGCCACGGAATCGCGGATGTCGTCAAGCGCCAAATGAGTGGATTCCTTGGTGAAGCCCTCCGCCAGACCCGGAGCCCAGCGTTTTGCAAGTTCCTTGAGCGTACTTACATCCAGGTTGCGGTAATGGAAGAACTTTTCCAGCTCCGGCATGTAGTGCGCCAGAAAGCGCCGATCCTGACAGATGCTGTTGCCGCACATGGGTGAAGCATTGGGCGGCAGATGTTGGCGTACAAACGCCAACGTCAGGTGTTCGGCTTCGGCTTCGCTCACGCGGCTGGCGCGCACCCGCGCGGTCAGGCCCGAGCGGCCATGCTGGTGGGTACACCACTCGCCCATGACGGCGAGCACTGCATCGCTCTGGTGCACCGCGACCACCGGACCTTCGGCCAGCAGGTTCAGCTGCTTGTCGGTAACCAGCGTGGCAATTTCGAGAATCCGGTCGCGTTCCGGATCCAGACCGGTCATTTCCAGATCCAGCCATACCAGATTTTCGGCATTCAACGCCATGACCCTACCTTGGTCTGCACGCAAGCTTCAGTCTAAACCTGCACGGCGATTCTGCCCACCTGCGCGGTCGCGTACAATGCGCGTCCCGTTTTCCCCCGGTTGCGCATGAACGCCCTCACCGTAATTTTCGTCATCGCGCTGGCGCTTTCGGCGGCGCTGCGCGCTTGGCTGACAGGCCGTCAGATCCATCACGTACACGGCCACCGGAGAGCCATACCCGCGGTCTTTGCGGCCAGCGTCGGCCTGGAGCAACATCAAAAAGCCGCGGACTACACGGTCGCCAAGTGCCGCTTCAGCCTGCTGGGCACGGCGCTCGAACCGGTGCTGGCGCTGCTCTGGACCCTGGGCGGCGGCCTGACGCTGCTCGACAGCGCCTGGCACAACCTGCGTCTGGATGTGCTCACCGCCGGTGTCGCGGTTATCGGCAGTTACGTGTTGATTAACGCACTGATCGAACTGCCGCTCGGCGCCTACGCCACTTTCGGCATCGAAGCGCGCTTCGGTTTCAATCGCACCACGCTCAAGACCTACATGCTCGATCGCCTCAAGATGCTGTTGCTCGGCGCGATGCTCGGCGTACCGTTGCTGTACGCCGTGTTGTTCCTGATGCAGCGCACGGGCCGCCTGTGGTGGTTGTATGCGTGGCTGCTGTGGCTGGCATTCAGCCTGCTGATCACCTGGGCCTGGCCGGTGCTGATTGCGCCGCTGTTCAACAAGTTCGCGCCGCTCGCCGATGCTGAACTTAAACAGCGCATTCAAGCACTGGTGACGCGCTGCGGATTCACCAGCCGTGGCGTGTTCGTGATGGACGGCTCGGCGCGCTCCGCGCACGGCAACGCGTATTTCACCGGGCTGGGCCGCCACAAACGCATCGTGTTCTTCGACACGCTCATGAACAAGCTCGCTGCCGAGGAAATCGAGGCGGTGCTCGCGCATGAACTCGGTCATTTTCGCCTGCATCACGTGGCCCAGCGGCTGTGGGTGAGCGCTGTGCTGAGCCTCGCGGGACTGGCGGTGCTTGGCTGGCTCGCATCGCAGCCATGGTTTTATGCGGGCCTGGGGGTGCACTTGCCAGCGGCGCACATGGCGCTGTTGTTGTTCACGCTGCTGGCACCGCCGTTCCTGCTGCTGCTGGAACCTGCGAGCGCGGCGTGGTCACGGCGGCATGAATTTCAGGCGGATGTCTATGCGGCCAGCCAAGTGAACGGCAGCGCGCTGGTGCACGCGCTGGTGAAACTTTATCGCGACAATGCCGCCACACTCACGCCCGACCCCCTGCACTCGGCGTTCCACGATTCGCATCCGCCCGCCCTGGCGCGCATCATGGCGCTGCAGGCGCTAACCCGATAAATCCGCTCAGGCACAGTGGAAGCTTCCGGATAAAAACCGCCTCAACCGGGCGGCCAGGTCATGAGGCGCCCGCCGAGCAGGTGCAGATGGATGTGGAACACCGTCTGCCCGGCACCGCGATTGCAGTTCATCACCAGCCGGTAGCCGGATTCCGCGAGCTTCCGGTCCTGTGCAATGTGGCAGGCGGCCAACACCAGCTTGCCGAGCAGCGGTCCGTCAGCGTCGCCGACTTCGTTGAGCGTGGCAATGTGCCGGCGCGGCACCACCAGAATGTGCGTCGGCGCCTGCGGATTGATGTCGTGAAAGGCAATCAGTTCGTCGGTTTCCATGACCATGCGCGGCTGGATTTCTCCACGCACCATCTTGCAGAACAGACAGTCGTTCATGGGCGCCTCTCATCCGTCCGCGGACGGCACGGCGAACACGTCGTAATGACGCCACTTGTCGGCATCATGTTCCGATATGACCTCGCCACGGTAATTTTCCTCGCTCTCCCATTTATGCAGGCGGTAACCCAGGGCCTGCAACTCGCGCAAATACTGCACGCGCCGCGCGCTCGGCAGGTGCTTGTAGATCTCGGTCTTGATGTAAGGCCGGTTGCGTTCCAGCAGGCCGTGAATGGACCTTGCCACATCCGGGTCATAGCCTTCGGTGTCGATTTTCACGTAGCGTATCCTGCTCAGGGTTTGGGGATACTCACGCTCCAGATAGCGCAGCAGATTCCTGCCGTGTACGCGCAATTTGAAAAAGTGTCCATGTGTCCACGGGCTGATGTCTTTGTGCAATCCTCCGTTGCAAAAACCGGAATCGGAATACTCGAACTCCATTTCGGCATCTTCAGCAGTAGCCGCAAACATCAGCGGCTGAATGTTGGTTTTGTGCTTGTTGAGGCCGGCGTTCGCGACCAGCACCTTGTAGACATGAGGATTGGGCTCCAGCGCCAGCACCCCGCCCCGGGCTCCGACCGCAAGCGCAATCGGCAGGGTTGAATCCCCGGTATGTGCGCCGATGTCGATGGCAAAATCCCCGACGGACAAAAATTCACGGAGCGCGTCAACCTGCGTCTGATAAAACCGCTTGGGCTTTTCCTTCGGATGCCGCCACGCAGCGTATTCAATGACGCCGTCCCTCTCAAGCTCAAACGTCTGGATGTCAAAGCCATATTCCCGGGCCGGCGGCTTCATTCCCAATCCAAAAAACACTTCCTTCAGTTTCACGCGCTGTTCACCACTGCCAGTCAGGCCACATCCCGTCGGCCAGAAAATGCATGTGACAGCGTACCGCCATCCACGAATTCGAGCTCGCCGCCCAGCGGTACGCCGTGCGCAATGCGCGTGGCGCGGATACCGCGGGTGCGCGCCAGTTCCGCGAGGTAATGCGCAGTGGCTTCACCCTCGACGGTGGGGTTGGTGGCCAGAATCATCTCCGTGATGCCGCCCGCGTCCAGACGCGACTCCAGTTGCCGCAGACCCAGCTCCTCGGGGCCGATGCCGTCGAGCGGCGACAAATGCCCCATGAGCACAAAATATTTGCCGCCGAAGCTGGTCGCCGCATCAATCGCATACACGTCGGCCGGGGTCTCAACCACGCACAACAGACTGTCGTTGCGGCGCGTCGAGGCACAGATCTCGCAGACCGGCTTGTCGGTGAGCATGCGGCAGCGCTCGCAGTGGCGCACCCCGGCCACCGCCGCCTCCAGCGCCTTGGCCAGCGCCAGCGCCGCATCGCGCTTGCGCTCCAGCAGATAGAAGCTCATGCGTTGCGCGGACTTGGGCCCCACGCCCGGCAGGCAGCGCAGCGCATCCATCAATTGTTGCAGCAGCGGCGTGTACAGCATGCAATCAGAATGGCAGCTTCAGGCCGCCCGGCAGCGTCATGCCGGCGGCCAAGCCCGTGAAACGCTCGCGCATGAGGACCTCGAGCTTGTTGACGGCGTCATTCATGGCCGCGGCAATCAGGTCCTCGAGCATCTCGCGGTCGTCACCCTGCAGTGTGGAATCGATGCGCACGCGCCTGACCTCGTGGCGACCGGTCATCACCACGTTTACCATGCCGCCACCCGCCTGGCCGGTGACTTCCACCTGCGCCAGTTCCTGCTGCGCCTTCTGCATGTTGGCCTGCAGCTCCTGGGCCTGCTTCATCAACCCGCCGAGTCCGCCTTTCATTACCGGCTCACCTCAGCTCATTCCGTCAGCTTCACGAGTTCGGGATTGACTTGTGCCCCGAACGTCTCGCACAGGTTGCGCACGTTGGGATCGGCCGCGATGACCGCCTGCGCAGCCTGCAGATTTTCCGCCTGGCGGCGCGCATCGCGCTTGGCCGGCGTATCCAAGTCCGCGTGTACCGCCTGGATGCGGATCTTCAGCGGCTCGCCGTAATGGCGCGCGATGGCTTCCTGCAGGCGTTGAATCAGCTGCTCCGTGGCGAGATGCGCGTGCGCGGTATCCAGTTCCAAATGCAGGGTGTTGGCCTCGCGCTGCCGATACTGGCAATTGAGCGCCAGTTGCTGTGCAGCGCCGCGCAGCTCCAGAGACTCCACCAGCCCGATCCAGTCCGGGTCTTTCCAGGTTTGCGCCGCCTTCGACACCGAATTCGGTCGCGCTGCGGCGGATTGCGCAGTGCTGGCCGCAACCGGATGCGCCGCGGTCTCCGCAAGCGCCGACGCCTGCGCGGTCTCGGCCTGAACGGGAATGAACGCCAGCATGCGCAACAAGGTCATCTCGAAACCGCCGCGCGGTGACGGTGCAAGCGCCAAGTCGCGCTTGCCAAACAGTGCGATCTGATAGCAAAGCTGCACTTGCTCAGGCGTGAATTCCCCGCCCAGGATCCGTACTGCGTCATCCATGGCCAAATCCGCCGGCGCCTCAGGCAGCGCCTGTGCCAGCGCCACGCGCTGCAGGCAGGACGCCAAGTCACCCAGAATCGTCTCGTAATCCGGAGCCAGCTCATCGAGCTTGCTCACAATTTCAAACAGTACCTTGCCATCCTTGTTGGCCACCGCTTGCAGCAGACTGAGCACATGGGTTTGCTCGATACTGCCCAGCATGCTGCGCACCTCTCCCACGTGCAACGCACCGGCTCCGTACGCGATTGCCTGGTCCAGCAGACTCAAGGCATCACGCAAGCTGCCGTCGGCCGCCTGTGCAATCAGGGCAATAGCCGCGTCTTCCCCCGCAATCCCTTCGGCTTCAAGGATGTGAGCCAGGTGCTTGTGCATCAGGCTCACCGGCAGGCGCTTAAGGTTGAATTGCAGGCAACGCGACAGCACGGTTACCGGCAATTTCTGTGGATCGGTGGTGGCCAGCAGGAATTTAACATGCGGCGGCGGCTCTTCCAGGGTTTTCAGCAGCGCATTGAAGGAATGGCCCGAAAGCATGTGCACTTCGTCAATCAAGTACACCTTGTAACGCCCGCGACTCGGCGCATATTGCACGTTGTCCAGCAACTCGCGGGTATCGTCCACCTTGGTGCGCGATGCCGCGTCCACCTCGATCAGGTCCACGAAGCGTCCGGCCTCGATTTCCCGGCAGGCGCTGCATTCCCCGCATGGGCGCGAACTCACGCCCTGCTCGCAGTTCAGACACTTGGCAAGAATGCGCGCCAGCGTGGTCTTGCCCACGCCGCGAGTGCCGGCGAACAGGAAAGCATGGTGCAGGCGGTTATGGTCCAGCGCATTGATCAGTGCCTTGAGCACATGTTCTTGGCCGACCATTTCCGCGAAATTACGCGGTCGCCACTTTCTTGCCAGCACTTGATAGGACATGGGAAGTGAAACTTGCCGGTTGATTGCGTACCACGCGTGTGCGACTACTTTACCAGACGGCGCTGGCCGTCCACACAGCGACAAATTCAGGGTGACAGCCTGCGCCAGCCGTGCCCAGCGCACGAGTTCGCTGCTGCCGCTGCTCCCTCTCGGGCCTGACGGGGTTCACAGCTTGCCGTCGCGGAGTTGCCGGCACAGGCCGCCACCAAATTATTGTATGCGCGGCAGTGCTGACGAGGTCTGAATCCTGGAAAAAAGGCTATTTAGTGCGAGCCAACTGAATTCGCCGCGCAGCGAGCGGGATTGCTCACCCCATCCTTGGGGCTCGCCGCTTTGCGGCCCGGGCTGCGCGCGGTCCAAAATCAGCTCCAGGCTCGGCAATCCCTGCCTCGCCAGGAACTCCAGGGTTTGCCGTCCTGATAAACCCGTTCGGCGCGTTGCGCCGAACCCCGGCGATTTTGTCGAACCCGACCCATCCCAACATCGCGGGTTCGAACCCCGCCCACGCTCTTCTAACAGCACCGACTCGCAATGTTGCAGCTATTTTAAGTTGGCGGAGAGGGCGGGATTCGAACCCGCGATACGCTTTGGGCGTATACACGATTTCCAGTCGTGCTCCTTAGACCGCTCGGACACCTCTCCGAAACTCAAACCGCCTCACATGCGCCCGTCATAACGGATTATCGGCTCGCGCAAGTGTAAAAAGGCGCGGCAGGCTACTGGATACGACCGGCGACCGCAAGCCATTGCCCGAGTCCGGCTGCGGTACCCGCGGCAGGCGCTGGTGTGTGAACGGGATTTGCCGGTTTCTCCGGAGCCGGTACGCCCTGTGGCGATGCACTCTTGAGTATGGCCGGTGTTTTTTGATCTGCGGGTTTGGCAGTGTTACCGACCGGTACCACCTGCGGAGGATAGATCAGGCACACACCCTTGGCATCACGATCCGGATGCTTGCCAGTCACGGGCGTGACACTGCCGACGACGTAGGCCGGATCCGGTGTGGGTATGGTCAATCCTTCGGGAGCCTTGAGCGCTGGCCGGCTGGGGCTGTTGATATAGGGATGCGGATCGCCGCAACCGAGGCTGCTGCAGCCGGCCACGATCATTGTCAGCAGCAGGGATACGCCAGTAAAAATTCTGTACATGACTTTGTCGTCCAGGGTAATGCGGATATCGAACTACAACGCGCCCACCGAGCGCAACGCCTCGAGCATGGCCGCGTGGTGGCCCGGTGCCAAGGGCGTGAGCGGCAAACGAATGCCGGCAGGCGCACGACCCATTTGCGTCAAAGCCCATTTTACCGGGATGGGATTGCTTTCCACGAACAATTGCCGGTGCAGTATCTCCAGGCGCTGGTTAAGTATCTCGGCCTTGCCGCGCTCAGCGTTACAGGCCGCGGTGCATAGAGCATGCATCAGCTTGGGAGCCACGTTGGCTGTCACCGAAATCACGCCGCGGCCTCCGCGCAACATGAATTCCATGGCCGTAGCATCATCCCCGCTCAACAGCAGGAATTCCTGGCCGCAAAGCCTGCGGATCTCCTCGAGGCGCTCCAGCTTGCCGGTAGCCTCCTTGATACCGATGATGTTCGGAATCGCCGCCAAGCGCGCCACAGTTTCAGGAAGCAGATCCGCAACCGTGCGGCTTGGCACGTTGTAAAGAATGATGGGCAGCGATACCGCTGCCGCGATCGCGCGGAAGTGCCGATACAAACCTTCCTGGGTCGGCTTGTTGTAGTACGGCACTACCGCCAGCCCGGCGGCGGCACCACGCGCTTGGGCAAGACGCGCGAGGGCCGTGGCACGCGCCGTGGAGTTGGAACTGATGCCGGCAATCACCGGAATCTGACCGCTGGCCGCGCGCAAGCAGCAATCCACCACCTGCATCTGCTCGGCCGATTCCAGCGTGGCGGCTTCGCCGGTGGTACCGACCGCCACGATGCCATCCGTGCCCTCGCTCAGGTGCCAGCGTACAAGCTCTTCGAGCGCGTCGTAGTCCACCCGGCCGTCGTCGGCCATGGGCGTGATGAGCGCCGCCAGGCTGCCGTGAAACATGCCGAACACCGCGGAAAAGCCTATGTTACCGGCTTTCCCGCGTTACGCTCAAGCTGCGCGTGCGGTTGCGCCAGACGACAAACCCGGTACACTGCGCCGCGTGCATCCCAAGCCGGATCGTTCGCCGCGCGTCCGCACGAAACAATTCCTGGCGGTGTCGGTACTCGCGGAAAACCGCCCCGACGTCCTCCATGACATTGCACGTGCCGTGCAGGTCTGTGGCTGCAATATCGCGGAAAGCCGCATGACTGTGCTGGGTAGCGAGTTCAGCATGTTGCTGCTGGTGTCTGGTAACTGGAACACGCTGACAAAACTGGAAGACCAGATCCCGAAACTCGGAAAGCACCCGCAGTTGACGATAGCCGCACGCCGCACGGAAGAATGCGCGCCGCGCCACGACCTCATCCCGTACGCGATTGACGCCGTATGCCTGGATCAGCCCGGCATTGTTTTCAATCTCGCGCATTTTTTTGCGGAACGCGACATCGGCGTGGCCGACCTGGCAACGCGCACCTATCTGGCGGAGCATACCGGAGCACCGATGTTTGCGGTGCAGATGGCGGTGAATATTCCCGCCGACCTGCACATCGGCACGCTGCGGGACGAATTCATGGATTTTTGCGATCGATTGAATCTCGACGCCATCCTCGAACCCATCAAGGGATGAGAGCGTGGCCATACCCGGGCTGATACATGAGTAAAGCGCGACTCAACAGGCCGGTACCCGACTTTACGCTGCCCGCTGCCGGCGACAAACAGCTGAGTCTGTCGCAATTTCAGGGCCACAACCTGGTGCTGTATTTCTATCCCAAGGATAACACCAGCGGCTGCTCGCTGGAAGCCCAGGACTTTCGCGACCATCAGACAAAGTTCAAAAGGCGTAACACGCTGATAGTCGGCGTGTCCTGCGACAGCCTGCAATCGCACGACAAATTCCGGCAGAAGTACCGCTTGAAATTCGACCTGTTGAGCGATGCAGAAAAGAAAATTTGCAGGCGCTTCGGCGTCTTCAAGCAAAAGAGCCTCTATGGCCGCAAGTTCATGGGCATCGAACGCAGCACGTTTTTGATTGACACCCGCGGTGTATTGCGTCGCGAATGGCGCAAAGTCAGGATCAAGGGACACGCACACGAGGTCCTGGATGCCGTCAAGGCGCTCGGCTGATACTCCTGCACGCATGCAGCAAGGTGCGGCCGTGCGGCGTCTGTACGTGCTCGACACCAATGTGCTGATGCATGACCCGAGCTGCATTTTCCGGTTTCAGGAGCACGATATTTACCTGCCCATGGTGGTGCTCGAAGAGCTGGACGCCGGCAAGAAAGGCGTGTCCGAGGCCGCGCGCAACGTGCGCCAAGTGAGCCGCTTTCTCGATGAAATGATGCACGCTGTCGGCAAGCCGCAGATTGACCGCGGCCTGCCGATTCCCGGATTGCACCGCGATGCCGGTGCCGCGGCGGTAAGCGAACCGGCGGCGACCATGGGCAGATTGTTCTTCCAGACCGAACTCCTGCCCACCGTGCTCCCGGAAACCCTGCCGGGCAACACGGCAGACAACCACATCCTCGGCACGACGCTCGCGTTGCAACACAAGCACCCCGAACGGCGGGTAATCCTGGTGTCCAAGGACATCAACCTGCGCATCAAGGCGGCGGTGCTCGGCATCCACGCGGAGGACTATTACAACGACAAGGCGCTCGACGATCTGGACCTGCTGTTCAGCGGCGTGCGCGAACTGCCGCAGAATTTCTGGGATGAGCACAGCACCAACATGGAATCCTGGCAACAGGAGGGCCACACCTTTTACCGCATCCAGGGTCCGCAGGTGCGCGCCTGGCATCCCAATGAATTCCTGTACGGCGAGGCCGACAACTTCGAGGCCATGGTGCGCGGGCTGGACCAGCGCGGCGCGCTCCTCGAATTGACGCGGGATTACCGCGGTGTCCGCCATACGGTGTGGGGCATCAATGCGCGCAACCGCGAGCAGAACTTCGCGCTCAACCTGCTGCTCAAGCCGGACGTGGATTTCGTGACGCTGCTGGGCGCCGCCGGCACCGGCAAGACGCTGCTGGCCCTGGCCGCGGGGCTGGCGCAGACGCTGGAACAGAACCGCTACCGCGAGATCATCATGACGCGCGTCACCGTACCGCTCGGCGAGGACATCGGCTTCCTGCCCGGCACCGAAGAAGAAAAAATGACGCCCTGGATGGGCGCACTCATGGACAACCTCGAAGTGCTCACGCAGTCGAACGGCGAAGGCGGCGAATGGGGCCGTGCCGCCACTGGCGATTTATTGCGCAACCGCATCAAGATCCGTTCCATGAACTTCATGCGCGGGCGCACGTTCCTGAACCGTTACATCATCGTGGATGAGGCCCAGAATCTCACGCCCAAGCAATTGAAAGCCCTCGTGACCCGCGCCGGCCCGGGTACCAAGATGGTATGCATCGGCAACATTTCCCAGATAGACACGCCCTATCTGACCGAAACCACCTCCGGCCTGACCTTCGTGGTGGATCGCTTCAAGGATTGGCCGCATTCCGGCCACATCACACTGTTGCGGGGCGAGCGCTCGCGGCTCGCGGACTACGCTTCCGAGATTCTGTAAGCCGCACCTCGGGCCGCGGGTACTGACAAGCCAGCGGGCTTGTGCTTAAATCTTGCGATACGAACCGCCTTACCTCACGAGGAGCCGCCGATGAAAAGCCAGCCGGTTTACAAATGGATTTTGACTGCATGCGCAATCACAATCGCCGCTTCGCTGCCGGGTCTGGCCCGGGCTTCCAACTTTCAATTGACCGAACAAAGTGTCACCAGCCTGGGCAGCGCGCATGCCGCCGGCGCTGCCTATGCCAGCGATGCCTCCACGATCTGGTACAACCCCGCGGGCCTGACGCGCCTCAATACTCCGGAGCTGGATGCCGGACTGAGCCTGATCCGCGTCGGCTTCAACTTCACGCCCACTACGGCGGTAGATGCCGCCGGCCGGCCGCTCACCGGCAACAACGGCGGCAACCCCGGCAAACTCGGTGGCGTGCCGTTCATCTATTACTCAACGCCGATCAACGACAAGCTGGCGTTCGGTATCGGCTTTGGCGTGCCTTTCGGCCTGGCGACCAGTTACCAGGCCAATTCGATTTTCCGCTATCAGGCGATTTACACCTCGGTCATGGTATTCAATCTGAATCCCACCTTGGCGTACAAATTCAACGATAACTGGTCGGCGGGTTTCGGCGTGGATGTGCAGAAAATGGACGTGAAACTTACTAACGACGTGGACTTCGGCGCCGTGTGTTTCGCCCAGGTAAACCCGGTGAACTGCACCGCCATGGGCCTGGTGCCGCAGGGACATGACGGGTTTTTCGAGGGTACGGCAAGCAACACACATGTCGGCTTCAACTTCGGCGTTTTGTGGCAGGATGACACCACGCGCGTGGGCTTTGCCTACCGCTCGCGCGTCAAGCACAACCTCACGGGCAGCGCCAGTTTCACCAACGTGCCGGCGTTGTTTTCCAGCCAGGGACTGTTCCAGAACCAGGGAATCAACGCCCAGTTCACCACGCCGCAAATCGTATCGTTGAGCCTATACCAGCAGCTTGATGCCAAGTGGTCATTGATGGCCGACTGGAGTTATACCGGCTGGAGCAGCTTCCAGAATCTGACCATCAAATTCTCCGATCCCGGCATGCCCTCCACCACCGTGCAGGAAGGCCTGAGCAACAGCAATCGCTTCGCGGTGGGAGCCAATTACCAGTTCAATGACCAGTGGACTTTCCGCGGTGGCGTGGCACTCGACAAATCACCGGTACCCAATCCGAGCGCACCGTGCAACACCGCCACACCTCCGGCATTCGCCACCTGCAACAATTCGGTCTATGCCAGCCGCACTGCGCGCCTGCCGGACACCGACCGTAAATGGGTAGCCGTCGGCGCCAGCTGGAAGGTTTCGGACCATAGCCAGTGGGATATCGGTTATGCGCACTTGTTCATCAGCAGCCACATCCCCTTCAGCCAGTTGAATGGCAGCAGCGGTGACTATATCAGCGGCCAGTTCAAGGGCGACGCCGACATTCTCGGCATCCAGTACATCTACAAATTCTGAGACCCGCCTTCCCCGCCGCCCGGCTCCCGTCTGAAGAGCCGGGCCGGTCGCCGCCGGCACCTTTCCGGGCCGCTGCGGTCGAATTTGTTGTCCAGCAAAATCCTGGCGGCTCTGCGTCAACCGCCGTGCCATAATGGAGTTGACTGTATCAGGCCCGCCGGTGGCGGGCAGTTCGCCATCACCGCATGCGTAAATTTTTCACTGTGGCGTTTCTGGCGATGGCCATCGTCGCATTCCCGATTCTTGTGACCAGCAGCCCTGCCTACGCGGGACCCGGCCCGCGGACATTACCCAGTCCGCAACCGGCCATCCCGTCTACCCCGCCGCCCGACAGCGCGAGTTCCGGTGCCAGATCCTGGGCCAGCAATGCATCGCGCAGTGATTTCAACCTCCCGCAGATTGGGATGGCCGGCGCCAACGTGCTGTCGCCGCAGCAGGAATACCAGATTGGTGTGGAGATCATGAACCAGGCGCGCGGTGAAGGCGCGATTCTGGACGATCCGCTGGTGCACGAATACATCGACAACCTGGGACATGACCTATCGTCACACAGCGATGATCCGACCCTGCACTTCGAATACTTCGTGCTCAATGACCCGGAGATCAACGCTGTAACCCTGCCCGGCGGGTTCATCGGCGTGAACAGCGGATTGATCCTGGCCACTGACAATGAAGATGAGCTGGCG
>JAGWLP010000098.1 GCA_028864905.1 Gammaproteobacteria bacterium | reverse complement strand
GGGCGAGCAATTGAAGGCTTTCCACGTGCGCGACGGTCACGGCATCAAACTCCTGCTGCGTCACGGTATGCGCGTGGCGGTGATCTCGGGACGCCGCTCGCCGGCGGTCGCGCAGCGCATGCGGGAACTGGGAATCCGTCACCTGTTCCAGGGCCGGGATGACAAGCTGGCAGTGCTGCAGAAACTTCTGCAACAACTCAAACTGGCCTGGAATCAGGTGGCCTGTGTCGGCGACGATCTCGTGGATCTGCCCCTGTTCGAGTCCGCGGGTCTGGCGGTCGCAGTGGCCGATGCACAGCCCGAAGTGCGCGCGCGCGCCCACCACGTGACCCGCGCACGCGGCGGCGAAGGTGCAGTACGCGAGGTCTGCGACTTGCTGCTCACCGCACGGAATACGCAAGCGTGAGTGCGCGTTTCGTCGTGGGATTCCTGCTGCTGGTACTGGCCGCCGCCGGCACTTGGTGGCTGCTGCGCCAAGTCACGCCGCCTCGTGTACCGCCGCCGGTCCCACCTACGCATGTGCCGGATTACACCTTCACCGACGCCACGGTCACCGAACTCAACGCCCAGGGCCAGCCGCACGCCGTGCTGCGCTCGCCGCGCATGCTGCATCATCCCGACGACGACAGCATCGAGGTGTTTGCGCCGCGCATCCGCTATTTCATCAGCGGCAGCCCGCCCTGGGACGTGGCGGCAGACCACGCGCTGCTGCCTTCCGGCAACCAGCGCGTGGAACTCGCGGGTCACGTGCAGATGCAGCATCCGGCCAACAACGGCGGTCCAGCGTTGGTGGTGCAGACGGATAAAATGGACGTGAACCTCAACACCAACATCGCCACCACAGAAGATGCGGTGGAAATCACCCAGGGAGGGAGCCGCATGACCGGCGTGGGACTGGAAGCCTGGCTCGATGATAACCGCCTGTTGCTGCAAAGCCAGGTGCGGGGCGCGTATGTACACCAGCCGTAAATGGCGCTGGCTGGTGGCGGCCGGCCTGTTGTGCGTGGCCGCGTCGGCGTCGGCGTTGAAAACCGACCGCAACCAGCCCATCAACATCCAGGCGGATCACGGCGATTTCACCAACGATTCCAAAGCCAATACCGGTACCGGCGTGTACACCGGTCACGTGCTCATCACCCAAGGCAGCATCCGCATCACCGCCGACAAGGCCGTGCTGCACATGCGCAACGGGGAAATCCAGACTGCCGACATCACCGGCTCCCCCGCCAGCTTCCAGCAGCAGCCGGACAGCGGCGCGCTGGTGACCGGCACGGCCGCCGAAATCACCTACAACCAGAACAGCAACGAAGTGGACCTGTCTGGCAATGCCGAGCTCCACCAGGGTGAGCGCCTGCTGACTGCCGACGTGATCCATTACAACACCAGCACCGAGCACGTCATCGCGCTGGGCGGCAAGAACAACGAGCGCGTGCACATCACCATCCCGCCCAAGGCGGCCACACATACGCCGCCCGCATGAGCACGTTGCGCGCCGAGAAGCTGCTGAAGCGCTACCGTCGACGCGAGGTGGTGCGCAACGTGTCCCTGGAGGTCAAGCGCGGCGAAGTCGTGGGCTTGCTGGGTCCCAACGGCGCCGGCAAGACCACGTGCTTTTACATGATCGTGGGTCTGGTGCCGGCCGACGGCGGACGCATCTTCCTGGATGACGCCGAACTCACCGCTCTGCCGGTGCACGCACGCGCGCGCCTCGGACTGGGCTACCTGCCGCAGGAAGCCTCGGTATTCCGCAAGCTCACGGTGGCCGACAACATCCTCGCGATCCTGGAAACCCGCCCGCGCCTGACGCGCGCCGAACGCCAGGCACGCCTGCAGCAATTGCTCGAGGAGTTGCACATTGCACATCTGCGCGACGCGCTCAGCCTGTCGCTGTCCGGCGGTGAACGCCGGCGCGTCGAGATCGCGCGCGCGCTGGCCGCGGATCCGGCCTTCATGCTGCTGGACGAGCCGTTCGCGGGCGTGGACCCGCTCTCGGTAATTGACATCCAGCGCATTGTCGAGCACCTCAAGGAGCGCAACATCGGCGTGCTCATCACCGACCACAACGTGCGCGAGACCCTGGGCATCTGCGCCCGCGCCTACATCATCAACAGCGGTGAGGTCATCGCCGCCGGCGCGCCGGAGGCCATCCTCGCCAATCAGCAGGTTCGCCACGTGTACCTAGGCGAGAATTTTAGGCTATAACTAATACATGGCGCGCAGCCCCTGACCCGCTTCCCAGGCGAAGCACAGGGCACGGCTTCCCCGGCAGGCGGCCAAAGCGCAAGTTGTTGTTTGGCAAAGGATCGCAGGGACTTGAAAGCCACACTCGGACTCCGGCAAACCCAGCGGCTAAGCATGACGCCGGAGATGCGTCAGGCCTTGGGATTGCTGCAAATGTCGGCGTTGGAACTGCGCGATACGGTGCAGAACGCACTGGAGCACAACCTGCTGCTGGAAAGCGACGCTGACCACGCAGAAACGCAATTACCGGACGCGGCCGAGCCTGCCGCTGAGCCGCCCGAGGAAGGCGCGACTGCGGAAACCGGAGACGCCGAGGATCTGCCGCTGGCCGACCTGGACAGTGCCGACCCCGCGTCCGCCCTGGGTCAAGGTGGCGAAGAGGACTGGCCCGAGCCCGCCGCGCCGACCGGCGCCAGCCTGCATGAGCATCTGCG
>JAGWLP010000037.1 GCA_028864905.1 Gammaproteobacteria bacterium | reverse complement strand
CCGGTCACCGGACTGGCGCCAGCGCCCAACAAAATGACCGAGCCGGCGTTGACGGGGTACATGGCAAAATTGGTACTGGCACCGCCGTTGGTGGTCAGTGTCATCAGGCCGCGTGTCGAGGTGGTGGTGGTCGGCGCTGTTATCGAGTACACCCCGGCGACGGACAGCTGGCCGGATGAGGTGCCGTTGGCATTCTGGTTTTCAAACCCGACGATGGCGCCCAGCCCGTTGAGACTCAGTACCCCGACGGCAAGATTCGGGGTGGCGCCGGCCGGGCTCACCAGGGACAGAGTGAAGCTTCCGTTGTATGCCACGGTGGAAAAGCCGCCGGATTGCAGCAGCAGCTGGCCGCTGGCGTTGATACCGGGGTCGCTCGACAACAGGAAAAAGGAAATCGGCGTAATCGCGTAAAACACGTAATTGCTGGTTCCGCTGGCAGCGCTCAAGGTGACCGTGCCGCGGCCATTGGCGCCAATGGTGAAGTTTCCGGTCAACGTCTGGTTGCTGGCGAGGGTCCCGGCCAGATTGAGATCCGAGGTACCGGCGCTGATGCTGCCGGCGGTGGTGGTGCTGGTGGCAAACCCGCCGGCCGTGCCGAAGGCGGCGCTGCCGCTGCTGCCGGCGGCGTAGAACACATAGCTGCCCGCGAGCGTGGTGCTTGCGGTTACCGACTGTTGCTCGAAAGCCGAGCCACTGAGATTGCCCTGCGCATCGGTCTCGATGAATTCCAGCTGACCGGGTGACACGATGTAGAAACTGTAGGTACGCGTGCCGGCGGCATCGGTGAGGCTTGCGGTGCCGCGCGCATTGCTGCCAATGCTGTAGGAGCCGCTGAGCGGTTCGTTGGCAATGCTGCCGCCCACGTTCAGATCCTGTTCGGCAGTGCTCAAAGTGTTCGAGCCGTCGGTCACGAAGGTGCCAATGGCGTTGACGGATGTGCCGGATACATTGTTGCCGCTTAAACTGAACACGTAAGGCGCGTCCAAACTGGTGAGTGTCAGCGCCGTGGACTGCTGGGGATAGAAAATGCCGCTCGCGGCCGTACCGCTATCCGTGCGCATGACCACCGCCTGTCCCTGGGTATTGAACGCCAAGTCCAGGGTGATGGTTCCCTGAGAGCTGGTGAAAGTGGCGATACCGATGCCACTGGCATCCATGAAGTAACTGCCGTTGAACGCCAGCGCCTGCGATACACCGGCGGAACCGTTGATGTCTTCCACACCGTTGCTGATCTGGCCGTTGTTGGCGGTAAAGCTACCGACCACGGCCCACGGGCTGCCCGATTGCACACCCCTTAGCGTGAACACGTAGTTGCCGTTGAGCGAAGCGTTGGAAAACGTTATGCCAATGGTCACCGAGGTAACGGCCGCCGGATAGGCTTGCGGCGAGGCGCTGATCACCACCGCTCCGTTGGATGTGGGCATATTCGGTGCGGTGTACAGTCCTTGGGGCGTGATCGTGCCGACGACGCTGTTGCCGCCGGGGATGGAATTCACGTACCACAGCACCGTGGTGTTGCTGCTGTTCGACACTACGGCATTGAGCTGCAGACTGCTGCCGGCCGCAATCGTGGTGGCGATGGGGGTTACCAGGGTGATCGTCGGCGTGACCACCTGCGAACTGCCACCGCCGCCGCAGCCGGCGAGCGTCAGGATCATGGCCAGCAGGCACAATTTTCTTGGTCTCGCAGGCATGCGGTATGTGGCTCCTGTAGTGTCGCTGCACCGGAACTGGGCAACGCTCCGCTGCGGTTAAAGTTTACCCGGGGCTGTCAGACCGACGCGGGCAGCAGTATGCATCAGGCCATGTGCATCAGGCCCGCGGCCTGCTGGTCGGCGTGGTAGGAGGAACGCACCAACGCGCCGCTGGCCACGTGCTGGAAGCCGATTTCATATCCGTAGGCTTCAAGCTGTGCGAATTCCTCCGGAGTGACAAAGCGCACGACCGGATGGTGGAAGCGGCTCGGTTGCAGATATTGCCCGACTGTCAGCATATCCACTGCGTGCGCGCGCAGGTCGCGCATCACGCCCTGGATTTCCTCCAGGGTTTCCCCCAGCCCCAGCATCACGCCGGATTTGGTCGGCACCGAGGCCCGTGCCTGTTTGAAGCGTTGCAGAAGGGCCAGCGAATGCCGGTAATCGGAGCCGGGACGCACTTCGCGGTACAAACGCGGCACGGTTTCAAGATTGTGGTTGAACACGTCGGGCGGCGCGTCGTGCATCAATCCCAGTGCCACCTCCATGCGCCCACGGAAATCCGGCACCAGCACCTCGATCCGGGTCTGCGGGCTGTGCGTGCGGATGGCGCGGATACAGGCGACAAAATGCCCGGCACCGCCATCGCGCAGGTCGTCGCGGTCCACCGAAGTGACGACCACATAGCGCAACCCCATGGCCTGGATAGTGCGTGCCAGGTTCAGCGGCTCTTCGGCGTCGAGCGCCGCCGGCCGGCCGTGGGCCACGTCGCAGAATGTGCAGCGACGCGTGCAGATGTCGCCCATGATCATGAAGGTGGCGGTGCCCTTGCCGAAGCACTCGCCGATGTTGGGGCAGGAGGCCTCTTCGCACACGGTGTGCAGATGATTGGCGCGCAGGATTTGTTTCAAGCGCGCGACTTCCGGCGTGGCCCAGGAACGCACGCGGATCCACGCGGGTTTGCGCAACGCGGTTACGGTCGGCTCGATCTTGACCGGAATGCGCGCCATTTTTTCGGCCGCGCTCAGCTTCTGGCCGGGTTCAAGCCGGGTGCGGGCAGGCGGCGGGAGTTCAGTCACACTCATTCCTCAGAGCTGGCCGGCAGCGCGGCTGCCCGATGACCATGGTCGCGTATTGTACCCCAGGCATTTGACCAGTCTGGGTTTGAGCACTTCCGCCACACGCGCGACTTCCGCCGGACCACCCAGATCCCGCACCTGGGTCATTTGCAAACCGCGGTAGCCGCAGGGATTGATGCGTGCAAACGGCTCGAGATCCATGGCCACATTGAATGCCAGGCCGTGATACGTGCAGCCGTGCCGGACGCGCAGACCGAGCGAGGCCAGCTTGCGTCCGTCAGGCGTGTAGACGCCGGGAGCTTCGCGCCGGGCGAGTGCCGGAATGCCGAATTCAGCGAGTGTCTCGATGACGCTGCGCTCGATGGCCTCCACCAGCGCGCGCACGCCAAGGCCCAGGCGTTTCAGGTTCAGCAGCGGGTACACCACCAGTTGGCCCGGACCGTGGTAGGTCACCTGGCCGCCGCGGTCAATGCAGACAACGGGGATGTCGCCGGGCGCCAGCACGTGCTCCATCTTTCCGGTGAGACCCAGGGTGAACACCGGCGGATGCTCGAGAAACCAGATTTCGTCGCGGCTGTCGGGGCTGCGGCTCGCAGTGAATTCCTGCATCGCTCGCCAGGTGGAATGGTAGTCAACGCAGCCGAAATCGCGCAGCCGCGGCGGATCGAGGATGCACATCACAGTACTACGAGCACGTGCGAGTTGCCGCTGAGTGCGCCGTAGAGCGCATCCAGTTGCGCGCGGCTCTCGGCGGTGAAGTTCACGGTGAGTGACACGAAGCGGCCGGCAGAGCTCGCGTGGCGCGTCACGTTCAGGGATTCCATCGGCGCTACGTGCTCGGCAAGAATCGCGGCCACTGCGGCGTGGAATTCGTGCGTGTCCCGGCCCATGATCTTCACCGGGAATTCCACCGGAAATTTCAGGCTTGGACCCTGGTTCACGGTGTCAGCCAGCGGCCAGTTGCCGTTTATGCTGCTGGAATAGATCGTACATGCGTCGCCAAAGCGCTCCCGGCCGACCGTCGCCGACCGCCCGGCCGTCCAGTTGCGTTACCGCATACACCTCGCGGGTGGAGCTGGCAAACCAGATCTCTTCGGCGATGCGGACCTGTGCGGCGGGAATACGCGCTTCCCGGTACAGCATATGCTGCTGGTGCGCGAGTTGCAGAATCACGTCGCGGGTGATGCTCGGCAGCAGGTCCTGGCTCTTGGGCGGTGTGAGGATGACGCCCTCCTGCACCACGAACAGGCTGCTGGCGGTGCCTTCGGTGGCGTAGCCGTCGCGTACCAGCACGGCTTCATTGCAATGCGCATCCACGGCCGACTGGCGCAACAGCACGTTGCCCAGCAGTGCCGTGGTTTTGATGTCGCAGCGTTGCCAGCGGATGTCTTCGAGAGTGATGGCGTGCGCACCGTGTTGCAGCAGGTCCGCGGGCAGCGGCGCGAGCGGCGCGCACATGGCGAATACCGTAGGCGGTACGCCCTGCGGGAAGCCGTGGTCGCGGCTGCGGTCGGCACCGCGGGTGACTTGCAGGTACAGCGCCTGGTCGCCGCCGCCGTTTTTCTGCACCAGTTGATTCAGCAGCGTGGACCATTCATCTGCGCCGTGCGGATTGCGCAGCCGGATGCCGTCCAGGCTGGATTGCAGCCGTTGCAGGTGAGCGGGCAGGTGAAACAGCCGGCTCGCGTACGCGGGGATGACTTCATAGACTCCGTCACCGAACAGGAAGCCGCGGTCGAGCGGTGAGATGCGTACTTCCGCGAGCGGCCGGTAATTGCCGTTGAAGTAAGCGTGCGCCAGCGGTTCAGCCATTATCTTTTTTCGTGAACCACAGGTGCACGCTGTCGATCATCCTTCTGAAAATGTTGCCCTCGGGCACGGCGTGCAGGGTGTAGAGCGGCGCATCCAGCAGCGTCTTGCCATCGTAGCTCACTTCAATCCGGCCGGCCGGGGCCCCCGCCGCGATCGGTGCCACCAGGCCCGCGCGCGCATGCAGGCTGGCGGACAATTGCTTGTACGTTCCCTTGGGAATGGTGACGTACAGATCGTGCATCACGCCCACCGGCACGCGGCGGTCCGCGCCCTTCCAGCTCCTGACCTGAGTGACGGCCGTACCGGCGGCATACAGCCTATGGGTTTCATAGAAATTGAAACCGTAATTCAACAGCGCTTCATCATCGATGGCGCGGGCTTTTTCCGAGGGCGTGCCCATGACCACGGCGATCAGGCGCATGCCGTTCCTGAGCGCCGAGACCACCATGCAGTAGCCGGCCGAATCCGTGAAGCCGGTCTTGAGGCCGTCCACCGACGGGTCGCTGAACAACAGCGATACGCGGTTTGGCTGGGTGATGCGATCCCAAGTGAAGCTCTTTTCGGAGAAGAACCGCCGGTAATAATCCGGAAACTGGTTGATGATGGCCTGCGAGAGCAGCGCCAGGTCGCGCGCCGAGGTGTGATGGGCCGGATCGTTGGTCAGGCCGGAGGCATCCACATAGTGCGTATTTTGCATCCCCAGCCTTTTGGCGTACTCATTCATGAGTCCCACGAAGCTGCCTTCGCTGCCGCCGACACGTTCGGCCAGCGCCACGGCGGCGTCGTTGCCGGATTGCACGACCACGCCCTGCAACAGGTTTTCCACGCTCACTTGGCTGCCGACGTTGGCGAACATGCGCGATCCGCCCATGCGCCAGGCCTTGACGCTGACGGTGACCGGGGTGTCGAGACTGATCACGCCGTCCTTGAGCGCGTTGAATACCACGTACACGGTCATGAGCTTGGTGAGGCTCGCCGGTTCGGTCTTGAGGTCCGGATTGCTCGAAGCCAGCACCTGGCCGCTGTTCGCGTCCATGAGCACATAGCTCTTGGCCTGGAACTGTGGCGGTGCGGGGATTGGGAGAGCGTGTGCGGCGCCGGTCCAGGCGAACAACAAACCAAGTATGTAAGCGACAAAACGCTGGCTTCTCAAGACATCACCTCGTTGGAACAGGCGGGCAAAAAGGCGGCCGGATTGCGCCGGCCGGAGGCGCAATTTTAACCCGACAGGTGGAATAAGCCCATGATTTAGGGTTACGGAATCACGACTTGCGCGTCGCCAAATCCCAAGGTGCCGAGTCGAGCCGTGAGCGCGTCCACACGGCTGACATCCGGAATCGGGCCGATGCGCACCTTGTACAAGGTGATGCCGTTCTGGAGTTCGGGGAGAATGAACGCCGGGCTCACGGCAGCGGTGCGCAGGCGCGCGAGCACGCGCGTGGCGTTGCTCTCGGTGGCGAAGGCGCCGACCTGCACGAAGATCTGCGGCTGGCCGGCAATGCCGGTTGCGGCCGGTGCGGGCGTCGCGCCCGCAGGCGGCGGCAGGTTGCTGCCCGGCCCGGTCGGCGGCTGCGGTTCACCCGGGGTGACGGCGGTCACATCCACCAGTGCAGTGCCGGTGCCGAGCATGCCGATGCGCGCCGCCGCGGCGTAGGACAAGTCAATGATGCGGTTGGCGACAAACGGCCCGCGGTCGTTGACCTTGACGATCACGCTTTGCCCGTTCTGCAGATTGGTGACGCGCACGTAACAGGGCAGCGGCAGCACCTTGCTGGCCGCGGTCATGGCGAACATGTCGTAGGTCTCGCCGTCGGAAGTGCGGCCGCCGTGGAATTTGGTGCCGTACCAGGAGGCGATGCCGCGATCGTGATAACCCACGCAGCTCGGCAGTAGCGTGTAGGTTTCGCCATTGACGGTGTACGGTGACTGATTGCCATAGCGGCTCGGCGTCATGTACTGGGGAACGGCGTTCGGTATCCGCGACAGATCCACGGGATTGGCCGGACCGTGATCCTGCGCGGGGAATTGCGCGCAGCCGGTGAGCAGCAGCAACGCCGCCAGCGCCGCGTAGCCCTCAGGGCGGCGCACCCTGGCCCGCCGATGCGCGCGCCTGGCTGATGCGCGTCGCCAGATCGTACACTGCCATGGCATACAAGGGGCTCCTGTTGTACTGCAGGATGGCGCGGAAATTGTTCAGCCCGAGCCAATACTGCAGGCTGTTATCCTGCAACTGCAGCGCGACCAGCATCGCCGGCGTATCGTCCGCCAATCCGGTGCTGGTGATTACACCCGCGGCGCGCAGCGTACCGACAGTGCTGGGCGCAAGTGCAGCGGGCGGCTCGGCAATCACCGAAGGCACGGCCGCCGGCACCGCTACCAGTCCCTGCGGGTGCCAGCCCTGCAGGTGCAGGTAATTGGCCACGCTGCCGATGATGTCGGCCCAATCATTCCAGATGTCGGGCGGATCGCGGCCGTCGAAGGCCACGGCGTAACGCCGGTAGCTGTCCGGCATGAATTGCGGCGCGCCCATGGCGCCGGCGTAGGAGCCGCTCAGGCTCAGCGGATCCAGGTGCCCGGCGCGGCACATGAGCAGGTATTGTTCGAGTTCATACTGGAAAAATGTCGCGCGCGCCGGATAGTCGAAGGCCAGCGTGGCGAGCGCATTGAGTACCGAATAACCGCCTTTCTGGCGGCCGTAAAAGCTTTCCACGCCCAGGATGGCCACCACGATGGCGGCCGGCACGCCGTATTGTGTCTGCGCCTGGTCGAGCAGCGCGGCATGTGCGTTCCAGAATTCGACACCCGCCTTGATGCGCGGATCGTTCACAAACAGCGGCTGATACTGATACCAGGGTTTGGCTTCGTACGGTTTGGCGATGGCGGCGAGAATATTGTCGTTCTTCTGCGCCACGCCCAGGGTTTTCTCCAGCCAGGCGCGCTCGAAGCCGTCGCGTTGCACCAGTTTGGCGATGAACGCCTGCACGTCGGTACGCGCCGTGTAACCGGCGGATGCCGCTGGCGCCGGTGCGGACGGCGCGGGGTGCGGCGCCATCGCGGGTGGCGGCTTGATCAGGTGGGCACAACCGGCCAGCAGTGCGCCTGCGGCCAGCAACATGAATGTTGCCGGGGCGCACGCGCGTCTCATGTCGCGAGCAGCTTGCGGTGCGAATGGATGCTCATGAGCATGCCGAAACCGGCCATGAGCGTCACCAGCGAGCTGCCGCCGTAGCTCACCAGCGGCAAGGGCACGCCCACGACCGGCAGGATGCCCGAGACCATGCCGCTGTTGATGAATACGTAGGTGAACAGCGCCATGCTGAGTGCGCCGGCCAGCAGCCGTGAATAGGTGTCCTGGGCGCGTAGCGCAATCAACAGAGAGCGCGCGATGATGAAACCGTATATCGCCAGCAGCACGATGGCGCCGATGAAACCGAATTGCTCGCCGAGTACGGCGTAGATGAAATCCGTAGAGCTTTCCGGCAGGAAATCCAGCTGCGACTGGCTGCCATGCAGCCAGCCCTTGCCGAACACCCCGCCCGAGCCGATGGCGATCTGCGACTGGATAATGTGATAGCCCGCGCCCAGCGGATCGCGTTGCGGGTCGAGGAAGCTCAGCAGGCGTTCGCGCTGATAGCCGTGCATGAAGTGCCAGACGATGGGCGTGGTGATCGCCAGCGCCAGGGCGATGAGCAGAATCACGCGCCAGCGCAATCCGGCCAGAAATACGCCGAAGGCGCCGGCGCTCAGGATCAGGAGCGCCGTGCCCAGATCCGGTTCGATGGCGACCAGCAGCACGGGAATGAAAATCATGGCCGCGAGCGGAAACAGTTGTTTCCAGTTGGGCGGCAGCGGCCGGTCGTGCAGGTACCAGGCGACCATCATGGGCACGGCGACCTTCATGATCTCGGACGGCTGGATGCGCACCACTCCGAGGCTCAGCCAGCGCTGTGCGCCGCGACCGATGTGGCCGGAATGCAGCGTGAACAGCAGCAGCAGCAGGCCGAGCGCGAACAGCCAGGGCGACCACAGGCGCAGAACCTGCGGCGAAATCTGCGCCACCACCAGCAGCACCACGAATGACACGGCCACGCGCACGGCCTGCCGGTACACCAGGCCGGCATCCTGGTTGCTGGCGCCGTAGAGAATCGCGAGTCCGGCAAGCGCCAGGATTACCAGTGCCAGCAGCAGTTGCCCATCGAGGTGCAGGCGGTGTAGCACCTGTTCACCGAGGCTGACGTCGCCGCGGGGCGGGGCGGGGGCGAAGATGCTGAACATCATGGCGGCTTCGGCGCGGGGTTGATCTCGTGCAAAAGATACTCGTCCATGACCGCGCGCGCTATGGGCGCGGCGGTGGCGCCGCCGCCGCCGCCGTGATCCACTTCCACGGCAACCGCGATGCGCGGATCGTTGACCGGCGCGAAGGCGATGAACAATGCGTTGTCGCGCAGCGCCTTGGGAATGTCGGCTTCGCTTTCTTCGCCGAAGACCCCGAGGCGCTTGCGGTACACCTGGGCGGTGCCGGTTTTGCCGGCAATGCTGTACTTGGCGCCGATGCCGATGCTGTGCGCCGTGCCCTGCCAGGTGGCGACCACGTTTTTCATGGCCTGCACCACGATGTTCCAGGCGCCCGCATAGGATTCCTCCACGGGCGGCAGCGCATGCAGCTGGGTGTCGGTGATGGCGCCGGAGAGCGGGTCGCCGATGGCGTGCAGCAGGTGCGGCACGTAACGCTGGCCGCGCATGGAAATCGCCGCCACCCCGTCAGCCAGTTGCAGCGGCGTCACCAGCAGATACCCTTGACCGATGCCGATGATCACCAGGTCGCCCAGATACCACGGCTGATGCTGCGTCTGGCGTTTCCACAGCGGCGAGGGCACCACGCCGTCGCGCTCGCCCATGAGGTCAATGCCGCTGGGTTCACCGAAGCCGAGTTGCGTGGTGAGGTACTGGTGGATGCGGTCGATGCCGAGCTTCATGGCGACGGTGTAGAAGTACACGTCGCAGGACTGGGTGATGGCGTTCGGCAGGTCAATCTCGCCGTGGCCGCCGGCTTTCCAGTCGCGGTACGGATGCGGATTGGGAGGCACGTACAGATAGCCGGGACACATCAGGTTCTTGAACGGCTCCACCACCTTGTAGTTGAGCGCGGCCAGCGCCAGGAACGGCTTGATGGTGGAACCCGGCGGATACTGGCCGCGCAGCGCGCGATTGAACAGCGGCTGCATCGGGTCGCTGTTGAGCCTGGCGAAATCCGCCGGGCTGATGCCGCCCACAAACAGATTGGGATCGAAGGACGGCGTGCTCACCAGCGCCAGTACTTCGCCGCTGCGCGGGTCTATCGCCACTACCGCGCCGCTGTTGTCGCCCAGTGCCTTCTCGGCGGCTTCCTGCAGACGCGCGTCCAGGCTGAGATAGAGGTTTTTGCCCGGCACCGGTGCAGTACGCGAGACGATGCGCACCACGCGACCCTGGGCGTCGGTTTCCACCTGACGGATGCCCACGGATCCATGCAGCAGGCTTTCATAAGCGCCCTCGATGCCGATCTTCCCGACCTGCGAGGTGCTGATGTACTGCTCGGGATCCAGCTTGGCGAGTTCGTCCTGGCTGATGATGCCGGTGTAGCCGATCACGTGCGCGGTCACCGCACCCAGCGGGTAATAGCGGCTGAGTGTGGCGCGGATGTCCACGCCCGGGAAATCCTGGCGGTTCACCGCAAAGCGCGCCACCTCGGTGTCGGACAGATTGGTGCGTATCGGCAGCGGCTGGAACGGTTTCTTGGTTTTGAGCAGGTCGTCGAATTGCTTCAGATCCTGCGGGCGGATGTCCACGATCTTGCCGAGCGCCGCGAGCGTGGTCTTGAGATCCGGCACCTGTTCCGGCGTGATGTCGAGTTCATAGCTGGGACGGTTTTCCGCCAGCAGCACGCCGTTGCGGTCGTAGATCAGCCCGCGTGGCGGCATCACCGGCTCGGTGCGCAAGCGGTTGCCTTCGGCCAGCGTCACGTAGTGCTGGTGGCTGACGATCTGCAGGTAAAACAGCCGTGCCACCACCGCCAGCATCAATACCAGCCCGACGCTGCCCACCACGATGACGCGCAGGCTGAACTGGTGGCGCTCCAGCCATTCATTGCGGATGCGGATACGCGCCACGTCAACTGACCTGGAAACGCTGCTGCAACATGCCGAGGAGCTGCGCGGTCCAGGGCCACAGCAGGGTGGTGATCAGTACCGGCATCCAGCGCAACAGCGCTCCCAGGCTGAAACCCAGCATGCCGTCAATCCAGAAAAGCACGAAGGTATAGAGCAGCATCAACAGCAGCACCACCAACGTCTGTTGCCACCACGGGTAAACGCGGATCTGGAGGTGCAGCTTGAGCGTTATCCAGGCGACCAGCAGCAGTGCAAGTGCATGTTCGCCGAGCAGCGAACCGGTGAGTGTGTCGAGGAGAATGCCGGCGCAAAAGGTCACCAGCAGTCCCACGCGATTGGGCAGGAACAGACACCAGAAAACCGTGGCCAGCAACAGCCAGGCGGGCCGGAACGGTTCCGCCCAATCCGGTAATGGCCAGATGCTGAGCAGCAGCGCCACCACGTAGGTGAGGACGATGACCCAGTTGGCACGTCGGTGCAGCACGCTGTTCATCGCGGCTTCTTCCGGGGAGGAGTCTTTACCTTGCGTTCCGGCGGTGGTGGCGGGGAGGGCGGCGCCACAGCGGGGAAAAACAGCAGCACCGCGTGGCCGCCGTTCAGTTCGGCCACCGGCCGGGCGCTTACGCTGGCAAACGGTTCCGCCGGGTTGCGCTGCACGCGGGTGACCACCGCTACCGGATAGCCGGCGGGGTAGCGACCGCCGAGACCCGAAGTTACGAGCAGATCGCCCACCTGCACGTCGGCGTTGTTTGCAAGATAGGGCAGCGACAGCGCGTTGACGTCCACGCCGCCGACCGCCAGGGTGCGCAAACCGGTGCGGTTGACCTGCACCGGGATGGCCTGATTGGGATCGGTGATGAGTGCGGCTTCCGAGGACCACGGGTCCGCGCGGATGATCTGGCCGACGATGCCGCGCGCATCGAGCAGTGTCTGGCCGTCAAAAACCCCGGCACGCGTACCCTTGTCGAGGGTCATCACGTGGCGGAACGGATCCATGTCCACGGCCAGCAGCGTGGCGGCCATCACGTGTCCGTCCACCCGCTTGCCGGCCTGCAGCAAGTCACGCAGGCGGGCGTTTTCCTGTGCGAGCGCCTGGAATTGCTGCAATTGCGCGGCGTCGGTCAGCAGCTGCCGGTGCATGGTCGCGTTGTCGCGCACCAGCGTGCCGTGCGTGGCGAGTTTTTCTCCGGCCCAGTCGGCCAGTGCATAGGGCGCGTTCACCGCCGCCTGGATGGGATAGACCACGGTGGACAGCGCGGCGTGCACCCGCGCCAGGTGGCCGCGCTGGTGGTCGTAGAACATCAGCAGGATGCAGGCCGCGATCAACAGCAGCGTGCGCAGCGCGCCCGCGGGGTTGGGCGTGAACAAGCGTGGCGCACGCTGCAGGCGGTGCAGTCTGAGCATGCGCGTCAGGCCGTGCCGCCGCAAGCGCGGCGGCGTGCACGGGTGGGAAACAGCAGAGCAGTCAAACCGGTCTCCGGGCGCAGTTCAGGCGCCGCTGGTGCGGCCATGATTTTCCGGGGAGCGGGCGGCGGCCGCAAGCGCCGCACAGACGGGCCGAATGCGGCGGGCGCCGTCATTCGACGGCAAAAGTCTCCGGGCCGAATTCGTCAATGAGTTCCAGCACCTTGCCGCCGCCGCGCGCCACGCAGGTGAGCGGATCGTCGGCCAGGATTACCGGCAGGCCGGTTTCCTCGCGCAACAGCCGGTCCACGTCGCGCAGCAGCGCACCGCCGCCGGTGAGCACAATGCCGTTGGTGGCCACGTCCGAGCCGAGCTCCGGTGGGGTCTGTTCGAGCGCGGTGCGCACGGCACCCACGATGCCGGCCAGCGGCTCCTGCAGGGCTTCCAGAATCTCGTTGCTGTTGAGCACGAAGGTGCGCGGTACGCCTTCGGACAGATTGCGGCCCTTGACTTCAAGTTCGCGCAGCTCCTTGCCGGGGTAGGCCGAGCCGATCTCGTGCTTGATGCGCTCGGCGGTGGCCTCACCGATGAGTGTGCCGTAGTTGCGCCGCACGTAGCTGATGATGGCCTCATCGCATTTGTCGCCGCCGATGCGTACCGAGGCGGCGTACACGATGCCGTTCAGGGAAATCACCGCGACCTCGGAAGTACCGCCGCCGATGTCGAGCACCATCGAGCCCTTGGCTTCGTGCACCGGCAGGCCGGCGCCGATGGCCGCAGCCATGGGTTCCTCGATCAGGTACACGCGGCGCGCGCCGGCGCCGGCGGCGGATTCGCGGATCGCGCGCCGCTCCACCTGCGTCGCGCCGTAGGGCACGCACACCAGCACCCGCGGCGTCGGCCGGAAGTAGCGGTTGCCGTGTGCCTTGCGGATGAAGTGCTTGAGCATCTGTTCGGTGACCGTGAAGTCGGCAATCACGCCGTCCTTCATCGGACGGATGGCGACGATGTTGCCGGGCGTGCGTCCCAGCATGCGCTTGGCGTCGGCGCCGTAGGCTTCGATGACCTTGTTGCCGCGTCCCGGCTCTTCGCGGATCGCCACCACCGAGGGCTCGTTGAGAATCACGCCCTTGCCGCGCATGTAGATCAGCGTGTTGGCGGTGCCGAGGTCTATGGACAGGTCGGTGGAAAAGAATCCACGCAGGCTTTTGAACATGGGCATTTGTTTTGCGGCGCTTATGGATGACGGCCCCGTTTGAAGGCGCATTACTCTAACAACGGCGACCCGTGGCGGCAAGCCGGTTCATGGCATAATTTGCTGAAAATCCCCGGAATTTCCCCGGGTGGCTCCATGGAGCACGAGTATGGCGTTGACCCCGGCTGAAGTCAGGACCATTGCACGTTTGGCGCGCCTGGCCATCGGCGAGCAGGACATTCCGCACTACGCCCGCAACCTGTCGCGCATCCTGGAATTCGTGGCGCAGCTCGACAGGGCCGACACCCGCGACATCGCGCCCATGGCGCATCCGCTCGATATGGCGCAGCGCCTGCGTGAGGACGTCGTTACCGAGACCGACCAGCGCGATGTGTTCCAGCAGAATGCACCCCAGGTGCAGGCCGGCCTGTACATTGTGCCCAAGATCATCGAATGACCGCAGGCGCGGTCCCAGGCTGCGCCGGAAAAAATCACCGACCATGTACACGCATACCCTGACCGAACTGGCGCGCGCCCTCAAGGCACGCAAAATCTCCAGTGAAGAGCTGACGTGCACGTATCTCGCGCGCATCGAGCGCTTCAATCCGGAACTCAACGCGTTTGTCACCGTGCTGCGCGAACCGACGCTGGCCGAGGCGCGCGCGGCGGATGCGCGGCTTGCGAAAGGCGATGCCGGTGCGCTCGCGGGCGTGCCCATCGCGCACAAGGATATTTTCTGCACCGCGGGCGTAAAAACCAGTTGCGGCTCGAAGATGCTCGACAACTTCGTTGCGCCTTACGACGCGCACATCGTGACGCGTCTCAAACAGGCGGGTAGCGTGCTGCTCGGCAAGACCAATATGGACGAGTTCGCCATGGGCTCGTCCAACGAAACCAGTTATTACGGGCCGGTGAAAAATCCCTGGGACCGGACGCGCGTGCCCGGCGGTTCCTCCGGCGGTTCGGCGACGGCGGTAGCCGCGCGCCTTGCGCCCGCAGCCACCGGCACCGACACCGGCGGCTCCATCCGCCAGCCGGCGGCGCTCACCGGCCTCACTGGCATCAAGCCCACCTACGGGCGCGTGTCGCGCTACGGCATGATCGCGTTCGCCTCGAGTCTGGATCAGGCCGGTGTGATCACCTACACCGCGGAAGATGCCGCCTTGCTGCTCTCTGTGATCGCGGGCTTCGATGCGCGCGATTCCACCAGCGTGGACCGGCCGGTGCCGGATTACACCGAGACGCTGCAGCAGCCGCTCAAGGGTCTGCGCATTGGCGTGCCCGCGGAATTCTTCGACGCCGGGCTGGATGCCGGTGTCGGCCAGGCGGTGCAGGCGGCACTCTCTATATATAGGAAGCTCGGCGCGCGTGTGCAGGACGTCAGCCTGCCGAACTTCGGCCTGTCGGTGCCCACCTATTACGTGGTGGCGCCGGCCGAGGCCTCGTCCAACCTGTCGCGCTTCGACGGCGTGCGCTACGGCCATCGCTGCGAAAGTCCCGTGGACCTGATGGACCTGTACACCCGCAGTCGCGGCGAGGGGTTCGGCGCGGAAGTGAAGCGCCGCATCATGACGGGTACCTA
>JAGWLP010000036.1 GCA_028864905.1 Gammaproteobacteria bacterium | reverse complement strand
ATGCCCATGAGGTGAATGGCGAAAACCTGGAACGGCATGGCCACGCCGGATTGCATGAACAGCGGCGGATACATGGTCCAGCCGGCGCCGGCCGCACCGCCCGGCATGAACAGCGTGGACAGCAGCAGGATGAATGCGAACGGCAGGATCCAGAAGCTCCAGTTGTTCATGCGCGGCAGCGCCATGTCGGGCGCGCCGACCATCATGGGAATCATCCAGTTGGCCAGGCCCACGAACGCCGGCATGATGGCGCCGAAGATCATCACCAGACCGTGCAGCGCGGTCATCTCGTTGAAGAACTCCGGATCCATGAGCTGCATGCCCGGAGTCCAGAGCTCCGCACGGATGAGCATGGCGAAGCTGCCGCCCACGAAGAACATCAGCAGGCTGAAGCACAGGTAGAGCGTGCCGATATCCTTGTGATTGGTGGTGGTGATCCAGCGCCACAGGCCACTGGGATGCCCGGCATGGTATTCGTGGACGACCGCGACCGTGTTCATCATGTGCACCTCAACATTGCATTCAGTGTGCTGTCTTGGCTCGGGCGATGTCAGCCGGCTGCACCAGACCACCAGCGTGATTGCCGAAGGAATTGCGCTCGAAAGTAATCACCGCTGCCAGATCGGAGTCACTGAGAATATTCCCCCAGGCCGGCATGATGCCCTTACCGTGCAGGACCAGCGAGATGTGGGCCGCGAGCGGGCCGTTGGGGATCGGGCCGCCGGCGATGGCCGGTACGCCCATGGCCACATTGCCCTTGCCGTCCGACATGTGACAGGCCGCGCAGTTGTCGTCGAACACTTTCTTGCCGCGCTCCATGGCGCTCGCCATGGTCCAGGTCTTTTCCGGCGCAGCCGCCGCCGTTTTGGTCGCGGGCGCGGCGGCTGCGGGACTGGGCGCCGGCGCCGTGGGCTCGCCGGGACCCGGTGTGGACGGGACCGCGCTGGGCGCCGCAGCCGCAGGCATGGACGGCGTGATGAAATTCAGCTGTGCGGGCGCGTACTCCACCGGACTGCCGTAATTTTCCGGTTGCAGCGTCTGAGGATTGATATAGACGCCGTTGCTGGCATGCATGGCGTCCAGCCACTTCTGGTAGTCCGCCGGACTTTCCGCCACCACCACGATGGGCATGAAGCCGTGGCCGCGGCCGCAGAGCTCGGTACAACCACCGCGATAAGTCCCCGGCTGGTCAATCTTGATCCAGCCCTGGTTCACGAAACCCGGAATCGCGTCCATCTTGAAGGCGAAGTCCGGCACATACCAGGAATGAATCACGTCGTTCGCGGTGATCAGCAGGCGGATCTTCTTGCCGGTGGGCACCACCATGGGATGGTCCACGTCGCGCAGGTAATGCGGCACGCTGAAGGGACTGATTTTGGAATCCAGCATGCGCGCGGCGTTGCTGTCCGCGGCCAGCATGCTGAAATAGCTGAAGCCCTGCTGCAGGTAATCGTACTGCCACTTCCACTGGTAACCTTCGATTTTGATGGTGAGGTCGGGATCGCTGGTGTTGGTTTCCTTTACCAGCACCCGGGCCGCAGGGATCGCCAAGGCAATGAGGATGATAAATGGGATGATGGTCCAGATGACTTCGAGCAGGGTGTTTTCGTGGAACTGTGCCGCCTGGTGGCCGGCGGCCTTGCGGTGCCAGATCATGGAAATGATGATGAGACCGAACACCACCACGCCGATGCCCACGCACATCCAGAAGGCGTACATGTGCAGGTTGTAAACATCGTGGCTCATGGGCGTGACACCCACCGGCATGTTCAGGTCCATGGCCAGGGCCGAACCGGAAAGCGCCGCAAGCGTGACGGCCAGCGCGATACACAGGACATGCTTGGGATTCTTTAGCAACATGCGTTGGCGTCTCCTGCTGGAATCCAGAATCGTCACCACTCAACTGCCGCCGATCTGCCCCACCGGGCCGATGAGTTCGGCCAGCCTCCGTATCAGACTGCGGCGCTCCTCCTCCGTCAGGCAGCTGCCGATTTCGCATTCCTCACCGTGCGAGCGGATATAAAGCCGCGCCGGATGCAGCTTGGCGCCTGAGTCGCGCACCACCAAATGTGCCCAATAACGGCTGAATTCCCGGTGCTCCAGGTGTCCGCCACCACCCTTGTCCACGGCTACCTGCGCACCGCTCACGGTGATGACTTCGCCGTAGTGCCCGTGGCGCCAGCATACCCGCAGACACAGCCCCAGTACCAGCATTTCCAACAACGCAAATGCCAGCACCGGCCAGAACCCGTGCAGCGCATACCACGAAGCTAGCGCCAAGGTCACACCCGCGATGCTGGCGTAAAACAGCCATAGTCCCGTCGCGCTGATCGAACAGTTCGGGACAATCACGATCCGGTGCGTGGCGGCATCGGGGTTGACTGCCAGCATGCTCGCAACCACCTCGCGGCGCCCATTGTGCCGCTCGTTCCCGGAATTCCGGTCGCGGAAAAACCGCGTACACGGGCCGGGAACCGTGGAAAACCGGCGCCGTATGCTACTGCAAGGCTCCCAACCACGCAACGGAGCGCCAGACAAAGTTGTGGCAAAACCACACCCATGTGCGCGCATTGCATCGCGGGGAAAAAGCGTGCCAGACAGTTGATTGCAGCGTCAAACAATACCGGCGGAATGCCCGGCAACCGCGTTGCATAGTGCCAGATTTGGATCTTTGGCCTGGGACATCTTGACAGGCGCATACCTCAAGAGGAGATTACAGCGCCACCGTTCACACTTGTGGGGTGCCGCGATGATTACCGAGAATGAAGTCTGGGTAATTGCGCTGGTGGGCATGGGGCTGGTTGCGTTGGGTTTCATCTACGTGATCAGCCAAGTGGGGAAATCCTCCGATGAGGAACGTGCCAAACGGGCATATAAAACTTCCAACGTGCTGCGCCGATGGCTGTTCCTGATCTTGCTGGTGATATTCGCGGGCGTCAGTTACGCCTCCCTCTGGCACTTCCCGCTACCGCCTCAACAGGCACCGCTCGCGGCTAAACAGATCGTCAACGTCATCGGCCACCAGTGGTCCTGGGAATTCAGCACCAACCAGGTTGAGGCCGGTGTGCTGGTCGAGTTTCGCGTGACTAGCGCGGATGTCAATCACGGGTTTGCGATCTATGCGCCCGATGGCCGCATCGTCGTCCAAACCCAGGCCATGCCCGGTTATACCAACAAGATTCTTTACACCTTCGATCGGCCCGGCACTTACATGGTCAGGTGCCTGGAATACTGCGGACTCGCGCACCACGTCATGGAGGCTCCGATTAATGTCGTCGCCATCAGAGGCCCCTCAACATGAGTTCACTTGCCCTTTACCCCGAGGATGAAAAACTCCCGCGCAACGAACGACTGGTCTTCGATCTTTACATCATCACCGCCGTGGCACTGTTCGTGCTGATGATGCTGCTGGGTCTGAGCATGCGCCTGACCCAGGCCACTTGGGCCGGCATCGGCCCGAAACTGTTCTACGAAATTCTGACCATGCACGGCGCGGGCATGGTCGGCACCATGGGTCTCGTGACCCTCGCGGTCATGTGGTTTTTTCTACGCAAGTACGTGCATCTGCACCTGTGGGCATTCCTCACCAATTACGTGCTGTTCATGCTGGGCGCCCTGGCGATCATCATCTCGATCTTCATCGGCGGGTATGCGGGCATGTGGACCTTCCTGTACCCGCTGCCGGTGCATTCCATGGGGATCGGGAGCGTCAATGCCGCGGCCTTGTTCTTCATCGGGTACCTGCTGATCGGCGTCGGCTTCCTGCTGTTCTATCTGGATGCGGCGGCGGCCATTATCCGCAAGTTCGGCAATCTGGGGCGGGCCATGGGCCTGCAGTGGCTATTCGGCGGGACTATTGACCAGTCGCACCCCAAGGCCGTGGTCGCCAGCACCATGGTGATCATCGCCAACTCCCTCGGCATTCTCGCCGGCGCGGTGGTCCTGGTGATGTGCCTGATCAACGCCTATTTCCCTGCCGTCGTGCTCAATGCCCTGGTGGTCAAGAACCTGATCTATTGGTTCGGCCACATGTTCATCAATGCGACCATTTATATGGGCGTCATAGCCGTGTACGAGCTGCTGCCGCGTTACAGCGGGCGCCCCTACGCTGTTTCCCGCGTGTTCCTGTGGGCCTGGGCGGTCAGTTGCGTGTTTGTCATCATCGTGTTCCCGCACCACTTGTTGATGGATTACGCCCAACCCCGCTGGCTCGCGATCATCGGCCAGGTGGTCTCCTGGGGCGCCGGTTTCCCGGTGTTCCTGGTGACCGCGTACGGCGTGCTCACCAATATTTACCGCTCCGGCCTGCGCTGGAAAATGCCGTCGCGGCTCATGGTGCTGGCGGTATTCGGCTGGGCCGCGGGCATCGTGCCGGCCATTCTCGACGGCACCATCGTGGTGAACACGCTGATGCACAATACCCAGTGGGTGCCGGGGCATTTTCATTTCTACCTGCTGCTGGGCGTGCTGCCCATGGCGCTGGCGATGATGTACCACGTGATTGGCAGTCGCGCACAGTCATCTGACGATGCCGCCGGCGACAAGTTGAGCCTGCCGCTTTACATCATCGGCGGATTGGTTTTCGCATTGGCGTTCCTCGCCGCCGGCAAGGCCAGCGTGGCGCGGCGCTTTGCCACGCATCTGCCGGAATGGGTGCCTTACGACCAGGCGGGCTCGATCGGCGCCATATTGATAATCCTGGGGATGTTGTTCTTCTCCGTTCGCATCATCGCCGGCCTGTTGAAGACTCCCACCGATGTCGGTTCTGCGCACCCTGGCGGTTAGCGTCAGCCTGATCGTTCTCGGCCTCGTCACGCTGGCGATGGCCACCGACCATTTCCAGGCCTTCACCAGCGAGACCGCGCGCCGCGTCGAGGTGCGGCAACATCCGCGCCCGCTGCCGCCGGTAACACTCGAGAGCCAGACCGGCGAGCGCTTCAATCTTGCCGGGCTGCAGGGCAAGTGGCTGGTGGTGGATTTCATCTATACCCGCTGCGTGACCCTATGTTCAGTGCTGGGCGGCACGTTCGCACAGCTTCAGAACCAGTTGGCCACGCCCCTGGCGCAGAATCGGATACAACTGCTCAGCATCAGCTTTGACCCGGAACGCGACACGCCCGCGCAACTCGCCGATTATCTCTACCGCTTCAACAACCACGGCACGGGCTGGTTGGCGGCGCGCCCGCTGAACGCGCAGGGGCTCGACACGCTGAAGCACGTCTTCGGCGTGACTGTAGTTCCCGACAATGCGGGCGGGTACGTGCACAACGACGCCATTGTGATCGTCGATCCGGCAGGCCGCTTGGTCAATATTCTCGACAGCGACACGCCGGCCAAATCCGTTGGCGAGATCGTGTTGCGGTATCTGAACCGGTGATGATCAGCGTCCGGCAGCGCTCCGTGCTCATTGCCGCGGTCATCTTCGCAATCCTGCTGCTGCCGCCGGTCATGCATGCCCTGCAGGCGCGCATGGCGGCGCAGATGCTGGTGCAGATTCCGCTGCTGATTGCGGTGGGCTATTTGCTGCGTGCGGCCGTGCCGCAACGGCTGGCGGCGGCGATCGCCGCCTGGAATCTCAACGGCCTCAGCGGACTGCTGCTGGCGACATTCGCTGCCGCCTTCTGGATGCTGCCGCGCTCACTGGATGCCGCCGCGTCCGAACCGCTGTTCACACTCGCCAAGTTCGTCAGCGTGCCGCTGTTGATCGGCTTGCCGATGGGATTGAGCTGGCCGTGCATGAACTTCGTGGTGCGCGGGATTTTCCTGCTTGAACTCATCGCCATGTTCTTCCGCCTCGGCTGGCTGTACCTGATCTCGCCCATCAGGTTGTGCAATAACTACCTGCTGGACGACCAGCAGCGCACCGGTCAATACATGCTGATGATCGGCGGGGCCATCCTGCTTTGGGTCGCGATCAAACTCCTGTGGGGACATTTTGATTTGTCGCCTGACAGCCAGCAGGTCGCGCGGCTCCACACGCATGATCCTCATCGCCCGGCGGATCGCTGAGAACGGAATCAAGCCGCCGTCACAACCGGTTCTTTTTGAATGATGAAGATACGAGCGGGATGATTTCTCAGCCCGCGTCCAGGAGACCGGCGATTTTCCCGGAATTAAAGCGGCCTGCCAGTTCTTCAGGCGTGCATCCGGGACGCCACGGTACATCGGCGAGCAGTGGCGCGTTGAGACCGCGTTGCAGAGTCGCCAGATTCTCCGAACGCCGCTCGAAGTCGGGATCCAGGCTGTTTGCAATCCAGCCGGCAAGCATCAACCCGTCCGCGCGAATGGCACGCGCGCTGAGCAGGGCGTGATTGAGACAACCGAGACGCAAACCCACGACCAGAATCACCGGCAAACCGAGTGCCTGCGCCAGCTCCGGAACACCCCAGGACTCACCCAAGGGCACTTGCCAGCCGCCGACGCCCTCCACGATGACCGCGTCGGCGCCCGCGCACAGTTGCCGAAAACTTTCCAGAATCCTCGGCAATGCAATCGTCGCGCCGGCTTCGGCCGCCGCGAGATGCGGTGCAATGGGCGGCGCAAACGTATAGGGATTCACCAGCGCGTAAGGCCGCGGCAGATTCGCGGCGGCCTGCAATTGCAGTGCATCGTCGTTGCGCAGACCCTCCGGCGTCGGCACCGAACCGCTGGCCACGGGTTTCATGCCCACGGTTTTCAAGCCTTTGCGCACCAGCGCGTGGAGCATGGCGGCGGCCACCCAAGTCTTGCCCACGCCGGTGTCGGTACCGGTAATGAAAAAGCCGCGCATCAGCGTTCGCCTTTGTGAGCGCTTAGCGCGGCATCGCGTTCGCTCGCAGTGAGCATCCCGGCGGGCAGGTACGCCGGCGTCCAGGCGGTTCCGTAGACGACCTCATAGGTCGCTGGCAAACGCCCGTCGCGTCGGAAGCGTTCATACGCTGCGGCCAGATTCGCCGCGCGCCGCCGCCCGCCAAGGCCGCGCGGCCGGCCGGCCGTGACGTTGTGCGCGCCGATGGCTTTCAGATCCTGTGCCAGCGCCGGCACGTTTGCGTAGGTAAGCGTCAGGTTTTCCACATCCATCACCGGCTCGACAAAACCGGCGCGTATCAAGGCGTCGCCGACATCGTGCATATCAATAAAGCGGTTCACGTGGTTGAAACCGTCCACTTCGCGCCATGCCGCGCGCAACTCCTTCAGCGTGTCGGGTCCAAAGCTGCTGAACAGCAGCAGTGCGTGCGGCGCGAGCGTGCGCCGCAACTCCACCAGGGTCCGATCGAGATCGTCGCACCATTGCAGCACCAGGTTGCAGTAAATGAAATCAAAACTTCCCGCCGCAAACGGCAGATGCAACGCATCCGCGCCCACCAGCGGCACGCGTCGCCAAAAGCCCAGCCGGCGGCGTGCCGCCAGCAGCATGTTGAAGGCGAAATCCGCGGCCACCAGCCGGGCACGCGGATAACGCCGGTGCAGCTCAGGCAGATTGCGCCCGGTGCCGCAACCCAGGTCCAGCACGCGCGCCGGCCGGATCGCGATCAGCTCCAGACGTTCCAGCAGGCGTCGGGCAACTTCCTGCTGCAGCGCGGCGGCCGCATCGTAGCCGCGCGCCGCGCGCTCGAAAGCCGCGCGCAACTGTTGCCGGTCCAGCGAGAACTCATCCATGTCGCGATGCCCCGTGGGCTGATGCCGGAACAGCCGTGTCATGCAGCGGCTTGAGGAAATCCCGTACGGCCACAATGAATTCTTCTGGATGCGACAGAAAGGGCGCGTGCGCGGCTTTTGGGAAACCGAACAGGCGTGCATCCGGAATCGCATTTGCCAGCCAGGCGCCCGCTGCGGGAGGTACAAGGCGGTCATGCGCGCCGGTCATGACCAGTGTGGGTCGTGCCAAGCGTGACACAGCGGCACGCAAGTCGCCGCTGCGCAGGATTTCAAGGCCCGTCGCCAGACTTTGCGCATCGGGCTCGGCACATGCGGACAGGCTGGCACTCAGCTGCCGCAAGCTGACGCGCGCATGCTCGCTGCCCTGCACCTGCAAGGCGAGGAAGCGCTGCACCGTGCCGTGGTGATCGCGTGCAAGTTCGCTGCTGAATTCCGCCAGCCGCTCCGGCGCCATCGCACAGCCCCAATCCGGCGCCGTCATGAAACGCGGCGTGCTGTTGGTGAGGATAAGCGCGCGCACGCGTTGCGGAAAATCCAGCGCCGCCTGCAGCACCACAAGTCCGCCCAGCGACCAGCCCAGCCACACGGCAATTTGCGGCGCCGCATGCACGACCAGATTGGCGAGCGCCGGCAGCGTCGCTGGCATCGGCACCGCGCGGCTGAGTCCATGGCCGGGAAGGTCCACACGCGTAACGCGCCAGTCGCGTGCGAGGTCCGGCACCAAGCGGTCCCATATCCCGCCGTGCAGCGCCCAGCCGTGAACCAGGAACAGATCCAGACCCTGGCCGAGGGTCTCAGTGTGCAGTGTCGGGGACATGGATAGGGTGCTGAACGCTGCGTGCAATAAAATCTACCGGCTTACGGATCGCATCACATGTGTCAAGGCATCGAGCAATTGATCCACCTGCGCATCACTGTGTGCGGCGGTCAGCGTCAAACGCAGGCGCGCGCTGCCGGCCGGCACCGTGGGCGGACGGATGGCCACGGCCAGGATGCCGCGCTCCGCAAGCGCGTCGGAAACGGTGAGCGCGCTGGCGGCATCGCCGATCATGAGCGGCTGGATGGCCGTGCGTGAATCCAGCAACGGCAGGTCAAGCGCGGCGGCACCCGCGCGGAAACGCGCAATCAGCGCGTGCAGTTTCTCGCGCCGCCAGCTTTCAGTGCGCACGAGCCTGAGTGCCGCGCGTGTGGCTTCCGCCCAGGCCGCCGGCGGCGCGGTTGTATATATATAGGTACGCGCGCGCTGGATGAGCGTTTCTATCAACGCCTCGCTGCCCGCCACAAAGGCGCCGCATGTGCCCAGGGCCTTGCCCAGCGTCGCCATCAATACGGGCACCGCGTCCGTGCCCAGCCCGAAGTGCTCGAGTACGCCGCAGCCCTGTGCTCCGAGCACACCGAAGCCGTGGGCATCGTCCACCATCAGAACGGCCTGCGCCTGCTCGCATTCCCGCGCCAACGCAGGCAGGGGCGCGAGATCGCCGTCCATGCTGAACACCGAGTCGGTCATGACCAGCGTGCAACGCGCGGCCGTTGCCAGGCGCCGGTGCAGCGCGTCGGTATCGGTGTGTGCGTAGCGCGCGAATCGCGCGCCGCTGAGCAGTCCCGCGTCCAGCAGCGAGGCGTGGTTCAACCGGTCCTCGACCACGAGGTCTCCGCGTTTCACCAGTGCGCCCGCAATGCCGAGGTTCGCGAGGTAGCCGCTGGGAAACAGCAGGGCCTGCGGACGCTGCACGAATTCCGCGAGTTCCTCTTCAAGCGCGTGGTGCGCGCGCGTATGCCCCGTCACCAGATGCGCGGCGCCGCTGCCGGTGCCGTACTGATCGAGACCGCGGCGCGCGGCTTCCGCCAGCGCCGGGTGCGCGGCCAAGCCGAGGTAGTCGTTGCTGGAGAAATTCAGCAGCCGCCGGCCGTTGGCCGCAATCTCCGCGCCCTGTGGCCCTTCGACGATACGCCGGTGGCGGTACAGCGATCGGGCGGTAAGCGAGTCCAGCTCCGCGCGGAGCACGCGGTCAAGTTGCTGCGCGGCTTTGGGCATGTAAGGCGTCGGCCGCGGCGCGCCGTGCAGTCACGCCGGCCTGCGGTTCCGCGTGGATGCCGAGGCGCGCAAGCAGTTGGCGATCGTGATCCTGTTCGGGATTCTCCGTAGTCAACAGCTTGTCGCCGTAGAAAATGGAATTGGCGCCGGCGAAAAACGCCAGAGCCTGCAACTCGTCGCTCATCTGGGCGCGGCCCGCGGACAGGCGCACATGCGAGCGCGGCATGAGGACGCGCGCCACGGCGATCACGCGCACGAAATCCAGGGGATCGACCGGTGCTGCGTGATCCAGCGGCGTGCCCGGCACCCGCACCAGCTGGTTGATGGGGACGCTCTCCGGATGTTCAGGCAAACTCGCGAGCGTGTGCAGCATCTTGGCACGATCGGTCAAGCTTTCGCCCATGCCGATGATGCCGCCGCAGCACACGCGCATGCCGGCCGCACGCACCGCCTCGAGCGTGTCCAGACGATCCTGGAAACAGCGCGTGCTGATGATCTCGGTGTAAAACTCCTCGGACGTGTCGATGTTGTGGTTGTAGTAATCGAGTCCGGCATCCGCGAGCCGCTGCGCCTGCGGCGGCGTCAGCATGCCAAGAGTCGCGCAGGTCTCCATGCCCAACGCGCGCACCGCCTTCACCATGTCAATGATGTGATCCAGATCCTTGTCCTTGGGCGAGCGGTAAGCGGCGCCCATGCAGAAGCGCGTGGCGCCGCCCGCATGCGCGCGCCGTGCCTGCGCCACGACGTCTTCGACGTGCATGAGTTTCTCGGCCTTGAGGCCGGTGTGATAACGCGCACTCTGCGGACAGTACGCGCAGTCCTCCGGACAGGCGCCAGTCTTGATGGACAACAGCGTCGAAATCTGCACGCTGTTGGGATCGAAGTGCCGGCGGTAAACCGAATGCGCGCGATACAGCAGGTCGTTGAACGGCAACGCAAACAGGGCCTGCGCTTCGGCGAGCGTCCAGTCGTGGCGCAAGTCGCTATCGGCGGCGGTCAGGAAAAACATGGTGGGCCTCGGCTGGGCATGGCATGATGAGGCGGCAACGCGCCGCAACGGATGCAGGCAGTTTAGCCACGGACAATCGGCTGTCAACTTTGGAGCACCATGGATGGTTTACGGTTGGCTGACAAGGGCAAGTCGCCGGCTTTATCGTCCTTACTGTTTGCTGTGTTCACGGCCGAGCCGCAGCGGGCGCGAACTCTGCAATGACTGCGCGCGCGATCTCCCCTGGAACCATCACGCCTGCCCACGCTGTGCGCTGCCCGTGCCGGCTGAAACCGGCGCTGCGCTTTGCGGCGCATGCCTCAGGTCCCCGCCGCTCTGGGACAGCGCCGCCAGTCCGTTCCTGTATGACTGGCCGCTCGATCAGTTGCTGCAGCGCTTCAAATTCACCGGCGACCTCGCCACCGGCCAGCTCCTCGGCGAGTTGCTCGCGGAATTCATCGCGTCCCTGCCCATGGCCAGGCCGGACCTGCTCATCCCGATGCCCTTGCACAGTACGCGCTTGCGCGAGCGCGGCTTCAATCAGGCGTGGGAACTTGCGCGCCCGGTAAGCCGCCGGCTGCACCTGCGCCTCGACAACCGCGCCTGCCTGCGTCGCAAGAACACCGCGGTGCAATCGAAACTGGACGCCAGGGAACGGCGACGCAACCTGCGCGATGCCTTCGAAGTCCGCGCCTCGCTCCAGGGTGTGCACGTGGGCATCCTCGATGACGTGGTCACCACCGGCGCCACGGTGGGGGCGCTCAGCCGGGCGTTGCGCGAGGCGGGGGCCGCACGGATTACAGTGTGGAGCCTGGCACGGGCCGCACACCCGGCGTGAGCGGCCTTGCGGCCACCCATGCAGTATGGTTGTCAAAGCCACCCGACTTCGTACCATAATGTTGAAGGTTGCAATCTATAAGCGGGCCGGGGCACCAGCATGGAATCGCAGCACCAGCAGAAGGTAAGCACCGCCGACCTGGAAGTCGGTATGTACGTCGCACGCCTTGACCGCCCGTGGGCCGACACGCCGTTTCTGTTCCAGGGATTCTTCATTGGCTCCCAGGATGACATTGATGAGCTGCGGCGCATTTGCGAATACGTCTACATAGATCTGGAACGGCATTATGAGGAAAACCCTCGCGCCAAAGCCCGGGGCGCCGGCAACTACAGCGCCACGCCCCAGGTGACCAGCGTGAACCTTCCCACATCGCGTGTGGATTCCAGCAGCGATCGCGCCAATCGCACGGTCAGAGCGAGTTCCCACTCCATGGAAGAGGAGCTACCAGCCGGCAAACAAGCGTACGACGAAGCCAATCATGCCGTGCACGCGATGATCACCAAACTGGAAAACGACGGCCGCCTGGATGTGCAGCTCGCAGTGGTCGCCGTTGAACCGATGGTGGAAAGCGTGTTGCGCAATCCCGATGCCATGATCTGGCTGACCCGCATGAAAAGGCACCATGCCTACATGTATAACCACTCGGTGAGCAGCGCGGTCTGGGGCATAGCCTTTGCGCGCCATCTGGGACTCAACAAGGCCGCGATGCGCGAAATCGGGTTGGGCTGCATGCTGTTCGACGTGGGCAAGACCAGGCTGCCGCAGGCGCTGCTCTCGAAACCCGGCAAGCTCACCGAGACCGAGTGGCACGTGGTGCGCAATCACGTGCAATACAGCCTGAATCTGCTGGAAGGTGCGAGTGAAGTGACTCGAATCACGCAGGACCTGGTGCGCTGGCATCATGAACGTCACGACGGCAGCGGCTATCCCGACGGACTCAAAGAAAACGAGATTCCCATGTCCGCCAAGATCGCCGGCATGGTGGACAGCTACGATGCCATTACCACAGCACGGCCATACAGTCACTTGCGCTCGCCGTACGAGGCCGTGCGCGAGATTTACACCTGGCGCGGTACCTTGTTTCAGTCCGAGATAGTGGAACAGTTCATGCAGGTGGTCGGCGTATTCCCCACGGGTTCGCTGGTGGAACTCAATAACGGCGCGGTAGCGGTGGTGCTTGCGCAGAACGACACCCGCCGGCTCAAGCCGCGCGTCATGCTGGTGCTGGATGAAAACAAGCAACGCCTGCCGCAGTTCACCACCCTGGATCTGATGTTCGATTCACATCTCAAGGACCTGGACAAGCTGTGGATTGAAAAAGGCCTGGAGCCGGGGGCCTACGGCATTGACCCGGAAGAACTCTACCTGTAGGCGGGCACATGCCAGTCACCTCCGACAAGATCGTATCGCTGCAGCCGGACCGGCCTTTGCTGGTCCGCCACCTCGAAAACTACGTCGGTGGCGTCCAGGGTCCGCTCGCACTGCTGGTGGTGCAAATCCGGCGCGGCAGGGAATTCGGCACGCTGTTCGGTTTCCGCAAGCTCGAAGATGTGGTGCAGCAGATCGCCGAACGCCTCGGCCGCGCCTGCCGCCACTCGGATCGCATCCTGCGCATCGGTGAATACGAGTATGCACTGATCCTGCCCGGGCTCATCAACGAGGGCCACGCGGTACTCGCGGCCAACAAGGTCCTGCGCACGCTGGCCGAGCCCCTGGTCATTGACAAGCAGCGGGTCTCCATGGGCGCGTGCATCGGCGTCGCGCTCTGCCCCGATCACGCCAAACTGGCGGAGCCGCTGCTGCACTGTGCGGAACTGGCACGCGCCGAAGCCGAACGTCGCGGAATGGCGTATGCGATCTATAACGAATCGGTATCCACGGAACTGGCGAGTCACTGGGGGATCGAGAATGAGCTGGATCAGGCGCTCGAAGGCGGCGAGCTGGAGACTTTCTTTCAGGCAAAAGTCAGTCTACAGGACGGGCGGCTGGCGGGCGCCGAGACTTTGGTGCGCTGGCGCAGCCCCACGCGCGGGTTGGTGCCGCCCGACAAATTCATCCCCGTGGCCACGCAATCCGGCCAGATCAGTGCGCTCACCTGGTCGGTACTCAACATGGCGCTGCAGCAGGCCAGTGACTGGCCTAAGCGCTTCGGCCCGCTGCCGGTTTCGGTCAATATCGCACCCGCACTGCTCGACGACCCGACACTGGTGAGCCGTGTGGCGGATGCCATGAACGTCTGGGGCGTGAGATCCAACCGCCTGATTCTCGAGGTCACCGAATCGGGAATCATGCGCGATCCGGAGCAGAGCTTCGAGACGCTGCGCAGACTCACCGGCACGGGCGCGCTGATTTCCATTGATGACTTCGGTACCGGCTACTCCTCACTCGCGAACTTCCGGAACATGCCGGTTTCGGAACTCAAGATCGACAAGGGCTTTGTCATCGACATGCTCAAGAATCAGGGCGACGAGAAAATCGTGCGCGTCATCATTGACCTGGCGCGCACCTTCCGGCTATCGGTGGTGGCCGAAGGCGTAGAAAGTGCGGGAATTCTCAAGGCTCTGGCCGGAATGCAGTGCGATTATGCGCAAGGCTATTACATCAGCAAGCCGTTGCCGGCCGACGCGTTCGTGAAGTTCATACAGGATTACCGGCCTCCCGCGATGTGACTGCGCGTCAGATTCCGCCGCTAAAGGTATAATGCAGCAGGATGCCGGCGAACACCGCGGCGCCAAACCAGTTGTTGTTCATGAAGGCCTGGAAGCAGCGCTGCGGATTGCGGCGCCGGATCAGCGCCTGCTGGTACACCGCGAACAGCAGCGCAAACCCCAGGCCCACGTAATACACCGCGCTCATGCCGGCGTGATAGCCGACCAGCACCAGATCCGCGATGAGCAGCACCTGCAGAATGCCGATGATCAGCCGGTCCAGATCGCCGAACAGGATGGCGCTGGATTTCACCCCGATGCGGATGTCGTCACGCCGGTCCACCATGGCGTACATGGTGTCGTAAACCGTCGACCAGATGATGTTGGCGATGAAGATCAGCCAGGCGATGGTCGGCACGTGCCCGGTGACCGCGGCATAGGCCATGGGAATGCCCCAGCCGAAGGCCATGCCGAGATACGGCTGCGGCAAATAAGTGTAACGCTTCATGAACGGATAGGTGAGTACCAGCACCGCGCCGATGATCGCCAGTTCCTGCGTCAGGCGATTGAGCATCAACACCAATACCGCGCCCATGGCGCACAGCACCAGGAACAATATCATCGCCTCCCACACCTGCACCTCGCGCGTCGCCAGCGGCCGGTCGCGCGTGCGCTGCACGTGCGGATCGAAGCTGCGATCGGCAAAGTCGTTCATGATGCAGCCCGCGGAGCGCATCACGAACACGCCGATCACGAAGATCGCGAACATTTTGGGCGTGGGCCGGCCCTGGCTCGCCAGCCACAGTGCCCACAGCGTCGG
>JAGWLP010000035.1 GCA_028864905.1 Gammaproteobacteria bacterium | reverse complement strand
TCGATGTGCTCCTGGGCCAATAAAGGCCTGCCCGCCGCTACCCGGCCGACTACCGGGAGACCGGGAGGATCGGTAATTCGGATTCCCCGGGCAGCGCCGGGCAGTAACTCAATAATACCCTTTCGCGCCAGCGCCCGCAGATGCTCTTCAGCGCCATTCGCGGATCGGAACCCCAAGGCATGGGCGATTTCGGCACGCGTGGGTGGGACTCCGGTATTGTCTATAACGTCTTGAATAACATTGAGAACATTCTTCTGTCTGACCGTTAGCTCACGCATGCAGGAGCACCCGGATACTGTATATAACAACAGTATACCCGGCTTCCGGCAAGAATTAACCCAAGGTCACAGCTCCAGTGCGCTGCTCCTCCCAGCGGTCCACCGCGCCGGCCATGGCGTTCGCAGCCTGGACCAGCAACCGGTCCGCGCGCTCGGCCTCTCCGGCCGTCAGCGCTGCGTAGGCCTCTGCTACGTCATCATCCTGCGGCGTCAGAATTCCGGCCTCGACCAGCATCTGGAAGGCCTGCGGCAAGGCGGCCAGACAGTCCCTGACCTCGTCCGGAGCCAGCCCTGAGCGCGTGAATACCAGCGCGCACACGGCAATAGGGATTAACTCAAGCTCGTTCCGGTGCGTCGTGGTGTCCGACACGCCAGCCTGATAGCAGCGGGTGAGCACAGTCACCATGGCCAGTAAAGCCAGCATGGACGCCATGTCGCGATACAGATCGGGATCGCCGCGGGCGGCGGCTACCTGGGCCGCTGCCTTGAGGGCTGGACCGGCCAAAAGCCGGTACTCGTCTGGACTCAACAAGGCGTCCTGAGACAGGAATTCAAGCCCCATTGACCCCATGTTCATCGGCCACGCCTCACTTCATCGGCTTCGATCACTTCCTTCTCCAGCTTGGCGGCCGCGATCCACTCGCGTACGGCTGGATACTGTTGCACGTTTTTCGCATAATCTGCAGCAACCTCCTTGAGCTCGGTACCGTAGGTCACGAAGCGCAACGCGACCGGGATATACATGCAGTCCGCAATCGTGAATTCGCCAAATAGCCACGGTCCGCCTTTGCCAAATCGTTCCCGACAGCGGCTCCACAGGGCCTGCATTCTCACGATCTCGCGGTCGAGTTCCCCCGTGCGTTGCACAAACCGGTCGGTGGCCCGGCAATTAAACGGGTACTCACGGCGGATGACCGGAAAGCCGGAGTGCATCTCGGCGCTGACCGAGCGCGCTTCCGCGCGCGCCGCCGCGTCTTGCGGCCAGAGTCGGGCTTCGGGGAAACGTTCGGCCAGGTATTCGCAAATCGCCAGTGAATCCCAGATTGCCAGTCCGTCAGCTTTCAGCACCGGCACCTTCCCCGTCGGCGCATGCGCGAGCAGCTTCTGCTTGTAACCGGGCACGTCCAGCGGCACCACGATCTCCTGAAAAACTGCGTGCGTGTGCTTGAGCGCCAGCCACGCACGCATGGACCACGACGAATAGGCTTTATTTCCGATCACCAATTGCATCTGTTGCATATTGAGGTCTCGCTTCAACGGCCGATGGGATTCATGTCGGCATAACGTGCGCCGACCGCACTGTGCTTGGGAAATGCCGCGCTCATGTGCCGCAAGTCGCTGTGGCTAAGTTTCACCTGTGCTGCACCCACATTCTCCTCGAGATACCTGCGCTGCTTGGTGCCGGGGATCGGCACGATGTCTTCGCCTTGCGCCAGCAGCCAGGCGAGTGCAATCTGCGCAGCGCCAGCATGCCGCTCACGGGCAATTTCCTCGACGCGTCGCGTCAGCTCCAGATTTTTCTGAAAATTTCCGTCCAGGAATCGCGGGTTGCTGCGTCGCCAGTCGTCTTTGGGTAGATCTTCCGGCTTCTGAAAGCGGCCGGTCAAAAACCCGCGTCCCAGCGGGCTGTAGGCCACAAAGCCCATGCCCAGTTCGCGCACGGTCGGCAATACTTCGTCTTCCGGATCGCGCGTCCACAGCGAGTATTCCGTCTGCAGCGCACTCAGCGGATGCACCTGGTGCGCGCGCCGGATGGTGTCGGGCGCGGCTTCCGACAGGCCCAGGTGGCGGACCTTGCCAGCCTTGACCAGCTCCGCCATGGCACCCACGGTTTCCTCGATGGGCGTATTCACATCCACGCGGTGCTGGTAATAAAGATCGATGTAGTCCACCTGCAGACGCTGCAAAGACGCATCGCAACAGGCACGCACATATTCAGGACGCCCATTGATGCGTCGCGATTTTCCGTCGGCGCTGCGCTCGATGCCGAACTTGGTGGCAATCACGGCCTGCGCACGCCGCCCCTTGAGGGCCCTGCCCACCAGTTGTTCGTTGGTAAACGGCCCGTACATGTCGGCGGTATCGAAAAAATTGATGCCTAGATCCAGGGCCCGGTGCAGCGTGGCGATGGATTCCGCCTCACTGCCGCCCGTGTAGAAATCCGACATGCCCATGCAGCCCAGGCCCAGAGCTGAAACCACCGGCCCCTGCCGGCCAAGCTTGCGTTGCGGTACGGCAATAGCCATGCCCACCCCCGTAGAAACATGCTCGGTGTGTATTTTACTCTGGCCGGCTTCAAAGCTTCGCGTAACGCAGGCGCAAGGCGTTGGCAATCACCGACACTGAACTGAAGGACATGGCGGCAGCCGCGATCATCGGCGAGAGCAGCCAGCCGAAGAACGGATACAACACGCCCGCGGCAACCGGCACACCCGCGCTGTTGTAGAGAAATGCCCACAGCAGATTTTCGCGGATGTTGCGCACCGTCGCCTGCGACAGCCGGCGTGCGCGCAGCAGTGCGCGCAAATCGCCCTTCACCAGCGTCACCGCCGCGGTTTCCATGGCGATGTCCGTGCCACTGCCCATGGCAATGCCTACGTCCGCCGTGGCCAGCGCCGGCGCATCGTTCACGCCGTCGCCGGTCATGGCGACTTTCCGGCCCTCAGCGCGCAGACGCCGCACGATCTCGGCCTTGCCTTCAGGTGAGACGCCGGCCATGACTTCATCGAGGCCGAGCGCGGTCGCCACGGCGCGCGCCGTGGTTTCGTTGTCGCCTGTGACCATCACCAGCCGCAATCCCGCACGCTGCAAGCCCGCGAGCGCCGCGGGCGTAGTCTGTTTTACCGGATCGGCCACAGCAATAAAGCCCGCAACCGCGCCCTCCACCAGCACATACATGACCGTGGCGCCCTGCCGCCGCTGCGCTTCCACGGCCGCGTCCAGCTGCGATACATCTGCCTTGAAGGCGGACGCTAGCTTGTCATTGCCCAAAGCAACGGATTTGCCCACGATCTCGCCCCTCACGCCCTGGCCGGTGATGGATTCAAAGCGCCCCGCTTTACCGATGGACAGCCCGCGTTCCCGCGCGGCCGCAACGATTGCCGCGGCCAGCGGATGTTCGCTGGCCTGCTCCAGCGCCGCGGCCAAAGCCAGCAGCTCATCTTTCGAAATTTGACCCGCAGATTCCACGGCCACCACTTGGGGTTTGCCTTCCGTCAGCGTACCGGTCTTGTCGAGCAGCAGGATGTCCACTTCGCGCAGGCGTTCCAGCGCCGCCGCGTCGCGGAACAGCACGCCCGACTGCGCGCCCTTGCCCATGGCCACGACGATGGAGATCGGTGTGGCGAGTCCCAGGGCACAGGGACAGGCAATGATCAGTACCGCTACCGCGTTGACCAGTGCATGCGCCAAGGCGGGCGACGGTCCGGCAAAGTACCAGACAATGAATGTGAGCGCCGCGATCAACACCACCGCAGGTACAAACCAGCCGGACACCTTGTCAGCCAGCGACTGAATCGGCGCACGGCTGCGCTGCGCTGCAGCCACCTGCGCCACAATGCGCGCGAGCAGCGTATCCGCGCCCACCTTCTGCGCGCGCATCACCAGGCTGCCCGTGCCGTTGAGCGTGCCGCCGGTGACCGCATCACCCGCGCGCTTGGCCACCGGCAAAGATTCGCCGGTCACCATGGATTCGTCCACCGCGCTCGCGCCCTCTTCCACCACGCCGTCTACCGGAAGTTTTTCGCCGGGCCGCACACGCAGACGATCGCCTACGTGCACTTCGGTGAGCGGCACATCCCGCTCACTGCCGTCGGCAGCGATGCGATGCGCTACGGGTGGCGCCAGATTCAACAGCGCGCGGATCGCCGCCGAGGTCGAATGGCGCGCGCGCAATTGCAACACTTCGCCCAGCAGTACCAGCACCGTGATGACGGCGGCGGTTTCGAAATACACCGGCAGCGTGCCGTCCGCCATGTGGAAGGTCTCGGGAAACATCTGCGGAAATGCGAGCGTGATGACGCTGTAGACATACGCTACCGTTATGCCCAGACCGATGAGCGTGTACATGTTCAGGTTGCGGTTCAGCAGCGAATGCCACGCGCGCACGAAAAACGGCCAGCCGCCCCAGACAACCACCGGCGTTGCCAGCGCGAGTTCCATGATGCCCCAGGCGGACGCCGGCAACAGCGACAGCCAAGGCCGCAAGAGCCACGCGCGCATGGCGATAATCACCAGTGGTACCGTCAGCACGACGCCTACCCAAAAGCGCCGGGTCATGCTGCGCAATTCCGGATTGGCTTCCTCCGCCAATGCCGGCATCATGGGCTCCAGCGCCATGCCGCAAATCGGACAGGCGCCGGGTGCGTCGCGCACGATTTCAGGATGCATTGGGCAGCTCCACAGCTGTTTGGCGGTCGCCGCCGGCATCACCGGCTCCAACGCCATACCGCATTTCGGACAGGCGCCGGGGCGGTCTGCAATTACCTCCGGGTGCATGGGGCAGGTGTACTTTGCAGTCGCGCCCCTGGCCAGCGCAGCGGGCGCCGCATGTATTCCGGAAGCATGGCAGCACGCGGATTCGCCACCGACGTGGTGCTGAACGTGACTATGTGTGTGGCCGTGATCGTGCATCCGTTACTCCGTGTGTCAGTTATTAAGGCAGCTCTGATTTATTCGTCACACCGGCGAATGCCGGTGTCCAGGTTCTTGAAATGGCTGGATTCCTCCCGGCGAAAGCCGGGATCGCGCCGGAATGACGGAAAACGAATTATTCAGAACTTCCTTAAGTCCCCTGACAATTCAATGCTGCTGGATGTTTATGCAACTCCGAAACGTTTGAGGATGTCGTACAGTTCAGCCAGTTTCGACCGGCGCTCGCCCTGATTACCGCTCTCGATGGCGCTCGCCACACAGTGCTCGATGTGGCTCTTGAGAATTTCCTGCTCCGTGCTGCGCAGTGCCGCCTGCACCGCCCGCATCTGCGTGAGGATGTCCGCGCAATAGCGGTCGGCTTCCACCATGCGCACCAGTCCGGCCACTTGGCCATGAATACGCTTCAGGCGCGGGAGTTGGGACTGATGGCTGGGGTGTTTCATGGCATATACCATACCCCCCTATGGTATATGAATCAAGACGGCCGTGAGCAAAATCGAAAACCCATGCGACTCAGAGCCTTGGAACCGGCGCCACTTCCCTGCAGCAGTACCTGACCAGGATACCCGCCGCACAACACCCTATTTGTCTCCGAGCGACAGCAGCGTGGCATTGCCGCCCACAGCGGCGGTGTTCACGGTGACGGTGCGCTCAGTGGCAAAGCGCGGCATATAGTGCGGACCGCCGGCCTTGGGCCCCGTGCCCGACAGGCCCTGACCACCGAAGGGCTGTACGCCTACCACCGCGCCGATGATGTTGCGGTTGATATACACGTTGCCCACGCGGATGCGCCGCTGGATGTACTGCGCCTGCGAATCAATGCGCGAGTGCACGCCCAAAGTCAGGCCGAAACCCGTGCGGTTGATACTCGCAATCACCGCGTCCAGTTCCGAGGCCTTGAAGCGGATTACATGCAGCACGGGGCCGAAGACTTCGTGCTTGAGAATGTCCAGCGAGGGCAGTTCTACCGCCATGGGCGCGACATAGGTGCCGTGGGCGCAGGCGGCGGGAATCCGGAGTTCCCGCAAGACCTTGCCCTGCGTCGCAATCCACTGCTTGTGTGCGTCCAGATCTTTTTTGGCCGCGGCGTCAATCACCGGCCCCACGTCGGTATCGAGAAACGCCGGATCACCGATACGCAGCTCGTCGAGATAACCGGTAAGTACCTCGATGACGCGCTCCGCGATTTCCTCTTGCACGAACAGCACGCGCAGTGCCGAGCAGCGCTGACCGGCGCTGTTGAAGGCGCTGGCCACGACATCGAGCACCACCTGCTCGGGCAGCGCCGAGGAATCCACGAGCATGGCGTTCTGGCCGCCGGTTTCCGCGATCAGTACCGGGATGATTCCATCGCGGTTGGCAAGCGTCTGGTGAATGACCTTGGCGGTCGCGGTGGAACCGGTGAACGCCACGCCGGCAATGCGTGGGTCGGCCACCGCGTGCTGGCCCACCACCGAGCCGCGGCCCGGAATGAAATGCAGCACCTCGCCCGGCACCCCCGCTTGATGCAACAGGCGAATGGCCTGGGCGCCGATCAGCGAGGTCTGCTCCGCGGGTTTCGACAGCACCGCGTTGCCGGCCGCCAATGCAGCGCTCACCTGCCCGGCGAAAATCGCCAGCGGAAAATTCCACGGACTGATGCATACGAACACGCCGCGGCCCTGCAACCACAGTTCATTGGATTCGCCCGTGGGTCCGGGCAGGCGCTGCGGCTTGCCGAAGTCCTCTTCGGCGCGCAGTGCGTAATAGCGCAGGTAATCCACCGCCTCGCGCACTTCGGAAACCGCATCGGGAATGGATTTGCCCGCCTCGCGCACGCACAGCGCCATGAGTTCGGCCGTGTGCTCCTCGAAAAGATCCGCTGCGCGGCGCAGGATGCGCGCGCGTTCTCCGGCTGGCGTCATGTCCCAGCCGGGCTGGGCGCCCGCGGCAATATCCACGGCCTTGCGGATGGTCTCGGCGTCCGCTGCGTGGATGATGCCGACCGTCTGGCGGTTGTCCGCGGGATTGAGCGAGGGCTTCTCCTCGCCGCCCAGCACCTTGCCGCCCACGATGGGTGCGGCGCTCCATTCCTGCTGCATGGCTGTGCGCATCTCGCCGGCCAGCCGGTCCAGCAGCGCCACATCCGCGAGATTCAAGCCGCGGGAATTGCGCCGCTGCGCGCCGTAGATATCGCGCGGCAGCGGAATGCGTGGATGGGGCTTCACGCTGAGCGCTTCCACTTCCGCCACCGGATCGGCGACGATGGATTCCAGCGCCACCTTTTCGTCAATGATGCGGTTCACGAACGAGGTGTTGGCGCCGTTTTCCAGCAGCCGACGCACGAGGTAAGGCAGCAGGTCTTCGTGGCTCCCGACCGGCGCATACACGCGGCAGTTGAGATTGGGTTTGCCCTGGCCCACCACTTCCGCATACAGCTCGTCGCCCATGCCGTGCAGGCGCTGGAACTCGAACTCGGGGTTGTTGCCGGCCATTTCCAGCACGCTCGCCAGCGTCTGCGCGTTGTGGGTGGCGAACATGGGATAGATCGCCGTGCGGTTCGCGAGCATCTTGCGCGCGCAGGCGAGATAGGATACGTCCGTATTCGGCTTGCGCGTGAACACCGGATAGCCGTCTAGGCCACGTTCCTGGGCACGCTTGATTTCGCTGTCCCAATAGGCACCCTTGACCAGACGCAGCGGGATGCGGCGCTGGCCTTCCCGGGCGAGCGCAATCAGCCAGTCAATCGTGTGCAGCGTGCGCTTTTGATAAGCCTGCACCGCCAGACCGAAACCTTCCCAGCCGTGCAGGCTCGGCGCGCGATACACCGCCTCGATGATGTCCAGCGAGACATCGAGCCGCTCGGATTCCTCCGCATCCACCGTCAGGCCCATGCCATATTGCTTCGCGCACTCCGCCAATGCCAGAAGTTTCGGCGCGAGTTCGCGCATGACGCGCGCATGCTGCGTCAGCTCGTAACGCGGGTGCAGCGCGGAAAGCTTCACGGAAATGCTGGGCGCGGCGAACACACTGGTATTTTTATCGACGCTGGCACCGATAGCATCGATCGCGCGGCGGTAATCCTCGAAATAGCGCTGCCCGTCCGCGGCGGTGAGCGCGGCTTCACCCAGCATGTCATAGGAATGGCGATATTGCCGGTGCTCCTCGCTCCTGGCGCGCTTCAGGGCCTCGTCAATCGTACGACCCATCACGAATTGATGACCCATGATGCGCATGGCCTGGCGGAACGCGGTGCGGATCACCGGTTCGCCCACGCGCGCCACGAGCATGGCCATGTATTTGGAAAGGTTCTTCTCGACGCTCTGATCGAGCGCAATGATCTTGCCGGTGAGCATCAGGCCCCAGGTGGAGGCGTTCACAAACGTGGACGGGCTGGCTCCCAGATGTTCTTCCCACTTGCCGGTGACGATCTTGTCGCGGATGAGCTTGTCGGCGGTGTCCGCATCCGGAATGCGCAGCAGCGCTTCCGCCAGACACATGAGCACCATGCCTTCCTGCGAGGACAGGTCGTACTGGCGCAGGAATTCCTCCACCCCGCCCTTGGGCTTGCGGTTCCTGCGCACCGCCTGTACCAGTGCGGTGGCGCACTGCCGGATGTGCTCGCGCGCGGACGCATCCAGTTGCGCCTGTGTGAGCAGCGCCTCCACGCAGCGGGTTTCGTCCGCCAGATACAGCTCATTGATGGCGGCGCGCAGCGGCTTCAGCGTGAGCGGCGCGCCCTCGAACACGAAGGATGTCGGGGTAGCAGCTGAGGACTCAGCGGGCTGGTACATGCATGCTCCAGGATGGGAAACCACCGGGCCGGAGATTCACGGCCAGGCACACAGCGCATTATTTTACTGAATTGGCGCGGCAAAAGCCGGGCGTCTAACTCGCGGCCATGATGCGATGCTGGTGAAGGCGCGCATAGTGCGGCCGGCATCGCTCCGCCAGTTGCATCTGAAAAGCGGTCAGCTTCGGCTCCCGCGGCCGGTATGGCTCAAATCCGGTGGAACGCTCCACCGCCGCGTACCAGTGTTTCGCCCACACGCCGTCGCTGGCACGCGGGCCGGCCGGCCAGTGCAGCATGCGCGCGGAAAATTCCACGTCCAGCCGCGCGCACAGCGCGCGCAGCATCCCTTCGGGATCGCGCAGCACATCCTCGGCGTCCAGCACCGGCGGCGTTCCGCAACGTTCCGCCACGTAATCGAACAGGCGTGCCTGCTGTTCGTAGCCCAGTTCCCAGAGCGCCGCATCCGGACGATTCTGCGTGAACGAGGCGACCACCGCTTCCGGCGCGCGGATGAGAAAGCAGTTGCGCAAACCGTCCAGCCACGCAAGCGACATGTCGGCCAGCACATGCTGGGTCATGTGCTTCTGATACCAGATCGTTTTGCCCTCGGGCACCGGGCCGGTGAGCGTGCGCGTGACCGCGCGCCAGTCACTGCTTTGCGCCGCCAGTACTTCCTCGCGGCCGGGATGCAGCACGCCGGTCTCAAGCAGGTAATGGGCGTAGAGCGGTTCATCGGTCGCCGCGGTGTCGCCGCGGTTCTCCCAGGCGCGCATCATGGCCGTGGAGATATTGCGCGGCCCGGACCACATGGCGATGCGCAGCGCTACATTCATACCTGTGGTCCCTGGGCACTCTCCTCTGTCACCAAGGCCATATAAAGTTGCTGCAGGCGCGCCACCATCGCGCCGCGCGTGCCCATGCCGATGATGCGCCCGTCAATCTCCTTCACCGGGACCACGCCGGCAAAGGTACCGGTGACGAAAGCCTCGTCGGCGCCGTACACGTCGGTCAGACTGAAATCCTTCTCATGCGCCGCGATGCCGTGCGCGTGGCACAGGCGCAATACGTTGGCACGCGTGATGCCACCCAGGCAATACTTGCCGCTCGAAGTCCAGACCTCGTTCTTGCGCACCATGAAGAAATGTGTCGAATTGCAGGTCGCCACGAACCCGTGCGGATCGAGCATCAGGGCCTCGTCATAACCCGCCTTGGTGGCCTGGATGCAGGCGAGAATGTCATTGAGCTTGGAATGGCTGTTGAGCTTCGGATCCTGCACGTCAGGTGCCCCGCGGCGCACGTGCACGGTGAACAGGCGGATGCCCTGCTCCACCGTAGCCGGTAGCGGCTCCTTGTATTCCGGAATGATCACCACGGTCGCCGACGATAGAGTGAAGCGCGGGTCCTGATGCGGCGTCGCCTTGACGCCGCGCGTCACCATCAGCCGGATGTGCACGTGATCGCGCATGTGGTTCGCGCGCAGCACCAGCAACAGGCGCTCCGTCAACTGCGCACGTGTCAGGCCGATGTCGAGATCAATCGCCTTGGCGCCCTGGTACAGCCGGTCAAGGTGCATGTCGAGAAACGGCAGGCCGCCTTTGTGCAGCCGCAAGCCCTCCCATACGCCATCGCCCAGCACGAAACCACTGTCAAAAACGGAAACCCTGGCTTCGGCGCGCGCAAACAGTTCGCCGTTGACGCTGATCTTGATGTCCGCATTACGCGCATCCGGCTGATAATCGTGCGTACCTTTCGCCATCATTCTTCTCCGCTACCCGCAATCGCCGGAAGGGCTGCCTATTTTACTGATTTCACTGCCGACACCGCGCCCTATCCGGTGTCACACCGCCGGGCTTGCTTTCCACGGTGGTGCTCTTTACCGTGTACCCCCAATTTTTCCCGCACAGGATTGTCCTCATGAAACGGCTGCTGATTGCCCTGATGATTGCACTGTTTGCCGGCGCCGCACTTGCCAAGGGAAACACCCAAACCCATCCATTCAACGCCACCGACCTCGCCATGATGGACCGGGTGAGCGATCCGCAACTGTCGCCAGACCGGATGTATGCGGCATTTTCCGTGCGCCAGACCGATTTCGCCGCCAACAAGGGCGTGACCAGCGTGTGGGTCCTGGATCTTTCCAAGCCCGGTGCGGCGCCGCAAACGATCATGGTTGGCAACAGTCCGCGCTGGTCGGCGGACGGCAAGACGCTGTATTTCCTGTCGGACAAGTCTGGCTCCACCCAGTTATGGAGTGTGGCCGCCGGCGGCGGGAACCCCACGCAGGTCAGTCACCTGCCGCTCGACATCAACAACTACAAAGTCTCCCCCGATGGTCAGCATATTCTGCTTTCCCTGGATGTATTCATGGGCTGCACGGACCTCGCCTGCACCCGGGCCAAACTGGACGCGCGCGCGGCCGACAAGGCTACCGGCCAGCTGTACGACAAATTGTTCGTGCGCCACTGGAACGTGTGGATGGACGGCCGCCGTTCGCAGTTGTTCATGGCGACGCTCACCACCAACGGCCAGCTCGCGGTCGACCCCGTATGGCTCACCCGGGGTTTGGATGGCGACGTGCCTTCCAAACCGGATGGCGACGACAGCGAATACACGTTTTCGCCTGACGGCAAAACCGTGTATTTCGACGCCAAGACTGGCGGTTCGAGCGAAGCCTGGACCACCAACTTCGACATTTACTCCGTGCCGGCGGACGGTTCGCAGGCGCCCAGGAACCTGACCGCGAAGAATCCCGCCTGGGACGGCTTTCCTTTGGTGTCGCCCGACGGCCGCACGCTCTTCTACCTCGCGATGAAAACACCCGGCTTCGAAGCCGACCGCTTTGCCATCATGGCGCGCGACCTCGTCACCGGTGCGACGCGCGAAGTGGATCCGCATTGGGACCGCAGCGCCGGCGCGCTGCAGATCTCGGCCGATAGCCGCACGCTGTACACCACGGCCGACGATGAGGGTAATCATCCGCTGTTCGCGGTGAGCATCGTCGATGGGCAAATAAAGCGCCTGCTCGGCGACGGCACGGTGTACGGTTTCGACGCCGTCGGCAATCGCATCCTCGCGGCACGCGCCGATTTCCGGCATCCAGTTGATCTTTACACTCTCACGCCGCAGGGGGCGGACCTCGCGCAGGTCACGCATTTCAACCAAACGCGCCTCGCGGACATCCGTTTCGCCGAGGCACAGTGGTTCACCTTCAAGGGCTGGAGCGGCGACACGGTGCAGGGCTACGTGATGCCGCCGGTGGGTTACGTGCCCGGCAAAAAATATCCGGTGGCGTTTCTGATTCACGGCGGTCCGCAAGGTGCCTGGACCAACGAATTCCATTACCGCTGGAATCCGGAAACCTATGCCGGTGCCGGGTTTGCGGTCGTGGCCATCAATTTCCACGGCTCCACTGGCTACGGCCAGACGTTTACCAACGCCATCTCGGAGCACTGGGGCGACCGTCCGCTGATTGACCTGCAGAAAGGCTGGGCGGCCGCACTCAAACAATTCCCGTTTCTCGATCCTCGCCGCGCCTGTGCGCTGGGTGCGAGTTACGGCGGCTACATGGTCTATTGGATCGCCGGCGTATGGAATAAACCGTGGAGATGCCTGGTGGACCACGACGGCGTGTTCGACACGCGCATCATGTACTACGCCACCGACGAGCTGTGGTTCGAGGAGCACGAGAACGGTGGCACGCAGTACCAGCATCCGGCGAACTACGAGAAGTTCAACCCGCTGGATCACGTGAAGAACTGGCGCGTGCCCATGCTGGTGGTGCACAGCAATCACGACTACCGCATCCCACTGTCGCAAGGCCTGAGCGCGTTTACCGCGCTGCAACGCCGCGGTATTCCCAGCGAATTCCTCAATTTCCCCGACGAAACCCATTTCGTGAGCAAACCGCAAAACAGCGTGCAATGGCACGAGACCGTCATCGCCTGGCTGAAGCGCTGGACGGGGAAGTGATTCATAAATTGTAGGAGCGGCTTCAGCCGCGATTTAATCGATAATCGCGGCAAGGATACCTCTGGTCCGCGGCGCAGCGCACGGCCAGCAGCATAGCGTCCGCGTCCTGCGCAGCCTTGCGCGGCGTACCGGTCTGCGCCTTGCCTCCAGCCTCGCGTGCGAGCCGCTCCAGTTTGGGCTGGCTGCGGGCGTAACTGAAAACCACTTCGTGGCCGGCTCAGGTGAAAACCGTTCCAAGCTTGCCGCCCATCAAACCCGAACCCAGAATGCCGATGTGCATGTGATTTCCTGCCAGTTTCTTTTCTATTCGACAAGCCCGGCCGTCGCTCTTACTGAAGCCAAGTGAACCCTGATTTATTCGTCACACCAGCGAAAGCCGGTGTCCAGATTCTGGAAATTTATGGATTCCTCCCGGCGAAAGCCGGGATCGCGCCGGAATGACAAAAGTGAGTTGTCCGGAGTCTGCGTAGCACATCAAAAGTGTACACGTCACTATCAAAACTTGATCATTACCTTGATCGCCTCGCGCTCGTTCATTGCCCGGTAACCGTCCGGCACTCCGTCGAGACCGATGACGCGATCGAAGACGCGGCCGGGCTCGATATGGCCCTCAAGCACGTCCGGCAGCAGTTCCTCGATATATGCACGCACCGGCGCGGGGCCGCCACCCACGACGATGTTGCCGAAGAACATCGGCTGCGCCTGCGGAATGGCATCGTAGTGCGGCACACCGACACGACCGATCGCACTGCCCGGTCTCGCGATACCAATCGCGGTTTGCATAGCCTCACCGGTGCCGACGCATTCCAGCACTGAATGCACGCCGAAGCCGCCGGTCAATTCGCGCACGCGTTCGACCGCTTCCTCACCGCGCACGCTTACGATGTCCGTAGCGCCGAATTCTCTGGCGAGCGCGATACGGTCGGGATGGCGGCCGAGCAGGATGATTTGCTCGGCGCCCAGGCGTTTGGCGGCGATTATGCCGCACAGGCCAACTGCGCCGTCGCCAATAATCGCCGCTTTCTTGCCTCGATCCACCCGAGCTACAACCGCGGCATGATGGCCGGTACCCATCACATCCGAAAGCGTCAGGAGCGAGGGCATCAGCTCCTCATCGTTACCGTGCGGCACAGGATAGAGCGTGCCGTCCGCGAGTGGTACGCGCACCGCTTCGGCCTGCGCGCCGCCGACCTTGCCGATCCCGAAGAAACCGCCGTGTACGCACGCGGTCTGCAAGCCTGCATGGCAGAATTCGCAGACGCCATCGGAGTACGCAAACGGCATCACCACGGGATCTCCCACTTTTACTCTGCGAACCTCCCGGCCGACTGCCTCGACCACGCCGATCGCCTCATGGCCCATGGGGCGGCCGGACTCGGTCGGAGGCAGATCCTTGTATGGCCAAAGGTCGCTCCCGCAGATGCAGGCGCGTGTGACGCGAACGATCGCGTCGGTGGGATTGACGATGGTGGCATCGGGGACGTTCTCGATACGAACGTCGCCCGCTTTATACATGACAGTTGCACGCATGATGACTTACCTCTGCTTCTGGCGCTCAACGGCCCACTAGCTGCTGCAAATGCGCCGGATAGCGCTCACCTTGCACCTTGATCTTTGAGAGTGAGTTCTCAATCTCCCACAGATCATCGGGCGCCAACATCACGTTCTGCGCGCCGAGATTTTCTTCGAGGCGCTGCAGTTTCGTGGTGCCGGGGATCGGGACGATCCACGGTTTTTGCGCCAGCAGCCAGGCCAACGCGATCTGGGCACGCGTTGCGTGTATTCTTGACGCGATCTTGCCCAGCACATCAACCAGCGCCTGATTCGCTCTTCTTGCATCCGGCGTAAAGCGCGGGACGATATTACGGAAATCAGTGCCGTCAAACTTTGTGTTCGCATTGATCTCGCCCGTCAGAAAGCCCTTGCCCAAAGGGCTGAACGGAACAAAACCGATGCCGAGCTCTTCCAGCGTCGGCAGGACTTCCTCTTCCGGTTCCCGCCACCACAGCGAATACTCGCTTTGTAGCGCCGTAACCGGCTGAACCGCGTGAGCGCACCGGATCGTTTGCACGCCTGCTTCGGAGAGACCGAAGTACTTGACCTTGCCTTCCCGGATCAGCTCCTTCACCGTGCCTGCTACATCCTCGATCGGCACATTCGGATCAACGCGGTGCTGATAGAAGAGGTCAATGCGATCGGTTTTCAACCGCTTGAGCGAGGCTTCGGCGACCGTGCGGATTCGTTCCGGTCGGCTGTCCAGGCCCTTCTTTGAATCCCCCTCCAGGAAGCCGAACTTGGTTGCGATCACGACTTGCTCGCGCACGGGCACCAGCGCCTCGCCCACGACCTCTTCATTGATGAACGGCCCGTAAGCTTCGGCCGTGTCAAAGAAGGTGACGCCGCATTCAAAAGCTGTGCGGATTAGCTTGATCGCTTCTTTCCTATCCGTTGCCGGCCCAAGACCAAAGCTCAGTCCCATGCAGCCGAGGCCGATGGCCGAGACTTCCAAATTACTATTTCCAAGTTTACGTTTTTGCATTTTCGCTATCTCCGATATCAGGCCAGGTATTGCTCATCGCTGACTTTTTCCA
>JAGWLP010000034.1 GCA_028864905.1 Gammaproteobacteria bacterium | reverse complement strand
GACAAGTGGATCACGGCGTGGCGCAAATAATTGGCAACCAGATCATCCGGATCTTCCGCCAGTTCCGGGGCCGTGAGATACACGGCTATATTGACCAGATCCACGTGACTTGCCGCCAGCATGAGAATCGCCCCAATGATCTCCAGCAAACCGTCCAGACCGTGAATGACGACGGTAACCCAGAATAGACGGTGCAGATATTTTGCATAGGTTGGGGTTTGCATTTTTTAATCTATACCTTTGAACAATTAGCTCCCCTCTTTTTGCGGCACGTGCGTACCATACCAGCGCAAGTAGAAGCAGCGACAGGGAAGCTAGAAGTATCCACGGCAGCAGCAGTGGATACGTGATCGGATCATCGCCCTGCCATCCCGCCATCCCGCCGAGCGATGAGTATGGATCATGTACCGAACTCATCACGAAACGGAACGAAGCGTCCATAGCTCAACGCGAGCGTAGGCAGCACCAGCAGGTTGAGCGCCATTGAGGTCAGCAGGCCGCCCAGGATTACCAGTGCCATCGGCCCTTCGATTTCGCGACCCGGCTCGTTCATGCCGACCGCCAGCGGAAGCACCGCCAGCGCGGTGACGATCGAGGTCATCAGGATCGGCGTGAGCCGATCCGCCGCGCCGCGGATTGCCGTGTCGAGATTCCATGGTAGTCCTTCGATTTCAACCAGATGTTCGTAGTGTGCAATGATCAGGATCGAGTTACGCAGGGTGATGCCGAACAACGCGACGAAGCCGACCATCCCGCCAAGCGATAGCTCTCCGCCCGCTGCGAATACGGCGAGCACACCACCGACCAGGGCGAACGGCAGGTTCACGAGGATCAGCAACAGGTTGCGCCAGTTGCGGGTCACGACGGACAGCAGCAGGATCACGCCGAGTCCCGCAATCAGCGAGTTGATCAGCAAGTCGCGCTGCGATTGCGCCTGAGCCTGGGCCGCGCCGGCGAACTGGATGTAGGTGCCGGCCGGCAGTTGCACGTCCGCGGCGATCGCTTTTCGCGCCGTCTGCACGAATGCGGAAACGTTGCCGCCGGCTACGTTGACGGTGACGGTTTGCAGACGCTGTGCGCCTTCGTGCAATACCTGATAGCGCCCTGATGCCTCATATACATCCGCAATCTTTTTCAGCGGAACATAAACGCCGGTGGGACTGCGCAGTGGTAGCTCGCCAATCGCAGCGATGTCGTCACGACTGTTCTTGTCGAGCAGGGTGATGACATTGAATACCTGGTCGCCCTGATAGATCTGCCCGACGTTGTCGCCTTGATAAGCGGTGCGGATCGCATCGAGCACACTCACGGCATCGAAACCCCAACGCTCCAGATCGGCTTTGCGCAGGTGGATGGTGAGTTGCGGCAGTCCCGGCGGGGACTGGATCTGCACCTCGTTCGCACCCGGAATACCGCCGACGACACGTGCAACCTCCTGTGCTTTGCGGTCAAGCACATCCAGATCATTGCCGAAAATATTGATCGCTACAGCCGCCTTGTATCCAGAGAGGGTTTCCTCGATGCGTTCGGTCAGGAACGTATTCACCGCAAAGTTCACACCGACGAATCCGGCGAGCGCCTGGCGGATGCCCACCTGCGCCTGTTCGGTCTGCTTCCCGGAAAGTCCGGGCTTCAAATCCACTTCGAACTCGCTGGAATTCGTGCCGAAGGTATCGGCCGCCAGTTCCGCGCGCCCGACCCGTTGCCCGACCGAGCGCACGGCCGGCAAGTGCAGCAAGGCTTCGGCCACGCGTTTGCCGATGCCGAGCGAGGCGTCGATCGAGGTGCCCGGTACCGCCGTCATGTGCACGATGAAGTGGCCTTCCTTCAATTCCGGGATGAAGCTGCCGCGGAAGAACGGCAGGGCCACACAGCCAAGGATCGTAAAGATCACCGCCGCGATGATGACGATGCGTGGCCATGCGGCGATGCGATGCAGGAGTTTCTCGTAACGCCCGCGGGTCCAGCGCACCAGCGGTGGATCGTGCGGCTCGGCCCTGTGTGCGAGCAACGCCATGGATAGCGCTGGCGTCACCGTCAGAGCGACCAAAAGCGAAGCGAGTACAGCCAGTGTGTAGGCGAGCCCAAGTGGACCAAACAGGCGTCCCGCAATTCCGGACAACGCCATGATCGGCAACACCACCAGGATCACGGCGAAAGTCGCGTACACAACCGCGCTTCGCACTTCCAGCGAGGCGTCCAGCACAACACGGGCAGTATGACGCGGCCGTTCAAGTCGGCGGTTTTCGCGCAGGCGCCGCACGATGTTCTCGATACCGATCACGGCATCGTCCACCACCACCCCGAGCGAAATGGCAAGGCCACCCAGGGTCATCGTGTTGAGTGTCACGCCGAAACGTTCCAGCACGATCACCGCTGCGAGCAGCGAGAGCGGAATGGCGAGGCACGCGATCGCCGCCGTGCGCAGGTCGAACAGGAACAGGAACAGCACTACGATCACCAGGATGCCGCCGATGATCAACGAGTTGCGCACGTTGCCGGTTGCGGTGGTGATGAAATTCGCCGGACGGAACAGGTCCGCATGCAGCTCGATACCCTGCGCCTGCAACCCGGGGCGCAACTCTGCAAGCGCAGCTTCGACCGCCTTCGTCACTGTCAGCGTGTTGGCTCCATACTGCTCTTCGACATTCAGGATCACGCCGGTCTTGCCATTGATTTCCGCGCCGCCGATCGGTGGCTCTGGGGCCTCGACCACGTTGGCGACTTCGCCGAGCGTGACGCGCGCTGCGCCATGGCTTACCAGGACGGTATGCGCGATCTCGTCGGCGGTGAGCGATTGGCCGACACTTCGGAAAACGATGCGCTGGTTTTGAGTATCGACAAAGCCTGCGCCGCGCACCGCGGTCGCCCGATGCGCCGCGTTCAACACATCATCGAGACTCAAGCTGTAGCGGATCAATTGCCCGGGACGAATCTGGATCTGGATCGATCGCACATCGCCACCGAACACCGCGACATTGGCGACGCCGGGCACCGCCAGCAGGCGTAAACGCACGGTCCAGTCGGCGGCAGTGCGCACGTCCATCAACGAGCGCGTCTTCGAGGTGAGCCCTGCCACCAGCACGAGACCAGTCGAAGATGTCAACGGCGTCATCGCCGGAGCACCGACCCCTTGCGGCAGTTGCTGGGCCGCAGTGGCCAACCGCTCGGCGACAACTTGCCGATCCCGGTAGATGTCGCTGCCCGGATCGAAGAACGCGGTAACGACCGACAAGCCTTGGATCGAGGTGGAACGCAGCTTCTGCACACCGGGCACGCCGTTGACCGCATTTTCGATCGGCCGTGTGACCAGGATTTCGACTTGCTCCGGCGTCAGTCCCACCGCTTCGGTCTGGATGCCGACTTGTGGCGGCGCGAATTCCGGAAATACATCGTACTTCGCCTGGTCGAGATCGTAGATGCCGTACGCAAGCAGTACACAGATAAACGCGATCACCACGCCTCGAAAACGGATCGCGAAGCGAATCAGTGCGGCCTGCGGGCCGGTCGGATGCGCTCGGTTCACGTCAGTCACTACCGCCGCCGCCCTGAATTTGTGCCCGAAACTCTTCCGACAGCAACAGTTGCGCGCCGCGTGTCACGATTTGCGCGCCGTTCGGCAGGGTGGTCACAACGAAGCCACCGCCAAGCGCCGGACGATCGGTCAAGATCTCGATGCGGGTGAAAGTGTTTGCCGCAGTGCGTCGGTACGCCCAAGCGCGATCCTGCCACCACACGATCGCCGAAGCCGGCACGATTTGGCCCTTGATCGCGGACCCGGATGGCAGCAACGCCAGCACGTTCATGCCAAGCAGGACGTCGCTGTGCGCCGGCACCAGATAAAGAAAGCTGACGCCCTGAATCTTCGGATCGGTGCGCGTGGCCGCCGACACCAAGGCGATCGGTGCACGCGATGTTTTGTCGATCTGAATGTAGGCTGTCGCCGGCGGCGCGGACAGGTCGTTTCCTGTTGGCAACGTAACTTGCAACAGCAAATCCCGACGCGCAATCAGATTCTCGATCAACGCCGAGCCGTCGTTGATGGATTTTCCGAGCACTGGCCCCCATTGCTGTAGCGCGATCGTTTCGAGCGCGGCGAGCGCCGCCTGATCAGTGCGCCAAGTCGCTTCCGCAGCCTGCAATTGCGCGAGCGAAACATCCTGATGATTGCCATAAAGCTTGCGCGCGCGATCTAAGGCCGCTTTGGAAGCCTCGGCTTTGGCACGTGCGGTGCGCAATTGCATGCGCAAGCTGACCAAGCTGTCGCCGAGCCCGCTCGATTGCGTCACGTCCAGCACACTGGCATAGGCGCGAATCTCCGGTTGAAAAGGTGCCGACGCAAGCGTGGCGGTTTCGATACCGTTGCGCTGCTGCGTTTTCGCATCCAACGTAATCACGGTGGCATCGTTTTGCGTGGAAACAAGCGAAGGCGCCTGCACAGGTGATTCACGCCGCGCTTGCGCGTCGGCTTCCCCCCGGCTTACAACGAAACTCCAGATCAGCAGCGCGGCAACCATCGCGGTGATGACCCCCGCAGTGACAAACAAGGCGAATCGGCGCGATTGCGTGGAAAATCGATTGCTCATGGAGAAGTCCCGGTGGAATCGGCTGAGCGAGGCAAGGTCGAATCTGGCCACAACGGACGTTGCAAGGCGTCTTCGAGCCGGCCAAGTGCGTTCAAGGCGGCGGACAAGGCATCCCCTGCCGCAAGCGCGGCAGTTGCTGACGCGACCCGCGTGGCAAGCTCGGCGGGACGATCGATCTGACCGGCCTCGCGCAACGCGGTCGCGCGCACGGCGCTGCTTTGCGCAGTGGCGGCTGCCGCCGCGAGACGTTGCCATGCGTCGTAGCGTTCGGTGTAGTCGGCGCGAGCCGCGTCGAGCTGGTTGAGGATCGCCGCTTGTTTCGCACGAACTGCAGCGACAGCTTCGTCGCGAGCCGCAGCGGCGGCGCGGATACGGGCGCTCGCGTCATGGAACAACGGCAACTCGACGTCGATGCCGAAAGTAAACTTACGCTGCCCCTGATCGTACAGATAGCCCGGCGCAATGCTGGTGGTCGGGAAACGTGTGCCGGCGGCCAGGCGCAGTTGTGCTTCCGCCGAGCGATAACGAGCCAGCAGCGCGGCAAGATCCACGCGATTCCAGGCGGCGTCTTGCGCAAGCGCTGCAGGCGGTAAGGCTGTGGGCGCGGGCGGCGAATCGAGCTCTGGCCATTCCAGATCCGCGCCCGACAAAGCCTGCGTGGGCACGCCCACGGCGGCGGCCAGCGCATGTTCCGTCGCGATGCGCTGCGCACGTCTTGCAGCAAGGTCGGAGGCGACGCGCTGTGCATCGAGTTCCGCGACGAGCAGCGCTCCGCGATCGTCTTCGCCCGCCACTACGCGCCGTTGCACGGCGGCAAGAAAGGCATCCTCGTCACGCAACACGGCCTTTGCCAACGCTTGCGCACGGCGGGCCAGCAGCACCTCGCGCAACGCCGCCACGGCCCTGCTGCGGCTCTGCCATACGGCCTGCGCAACGTCGTCGCGTGCAGCCTGTGTATCGGCGGCTTCAATCTCGCGGCGGGCGGCGGCTTCGCCGGGATGCAGGAGCGGCAACAGCAACGCCACGCCGATCGTCCATGGCGAGGTACCGCTCAAGCCGCTGAAGACCTTTTCGGGGGTGAGCTGCAGCGTTGGATTGGCGCGTTGGGCGCCAAGCGTGGCCTCTGCCTCGGCGCGCGCGGCGGCAGCCCGCGCCTGCGCTAGTACGGGATTGAAATACCAAGCAGCCACGGTGATGCGGTCTGGCGTCCATGGCACCTTCGTGTTCGCCGGCAAGCCGAAGCGTGTTTCCGCTGCAGCCAGCCCGGAGTCGCTCAGATGCCTCGCCTCGAAGGCATGCGCTTCGGCTTGGGGATTCAGTGCACGTGGCGGCGGCACTGTAGCGCACGCACCAAGGAGCAATGCAAGCAAACCGGCCAGCGCGGATTTCATCCGGCCATACTAATAAAAGGCGCATGACAAACGCGGCTCAATTCGATGACAGTTTTGTCATCCCCGTGTCGGCTGAGCCCGGAAACCGCAGGCGCACCACGGTGCCCTTGCCGAGCTGGCTGTCGAGGCTGGCTTCACCAGCGTGCAATTGCATGATGGAACGCACGATGGCGAGACCCAGTCCGGTGCCCTGCCCATGACGTGCCCGTGCGGGGTTCGCCTGGTAAAAACGGTCGAATACGTGCGGCAGATGCTCCAGTGCAATGCCCTGACCACGATCACGTACCTCAAGCTCCATGCCACCCGTGGGGAGCATGCACATCGCTACTTGGATCTCGCTGTCCGGCAGCGAGTAGCGGATTGCATTGTCGAGCAGATTGCCAAGCGCTTGGCGAAACAGCAATGGATCGGCATTAATCCAGCCATCCCCTTCACACCTTATGTGGATACCGCGTCCGGCAGCCGCAGTCGCATGCTGCTCCAGCACGCGCACACACGCCTCACGCACATCGAACACTTCGGCGCACAGGGATTTTTCCGCATTTTCGGCGCGCGCAATGAACAGTAGATTCTCGATCAGATTGGCCAGTCGGCGGCACTCTTCCAGTCCCGATTCAAGCGTCGCGCGATACTCGCCGTCGCTGCGCTCGTGCGCTAGGCAGACTTCCATCTCTCCCATGAGGTTGTTGACCGGATTGCGCAGTTCGTGGGCAAGGTCCGCTGAAAAGCGCGCAAGCCGCGCGAATGCCTCATCTAAGCGTTGCATCATCTCGTTGAAGACTCGCACCAAATCCGTCAGTTCCGGCGGCCAGGGCGGATCCAGCGGTATGCGGTGGGCAAGATGCGCTGGCGTCACCGCATTGGCGGCCCGTGTGATACGCTCCAGCGGCTGCAATCCGCGTTGGGTCGCCAGCCGCCCGGCGACAATCAGCACCGGGATGAGCAACAGTAAAAAGATCAACAGCCCGCGCCGATAGTCAGCCAGCAGCGCATCATCACCTGACACATCCAGCGCCAACTGCACCGTATAGAGGCTATCCGAAACGGCCTGTGCCGGCAAATTGAATGTCGCCAGCACAAAGTGATGCCCATCATTATGCCAGTCATGTATGAAAGCCCGGGTAATTGCACTCGGCGCCACCGCTTCGGGAAATGCATTCGGTGGAAGCGATTTTTCCATACCCGGTGTCTGGCCAATTACGGCGTCCTGCTGGACCAGCACCCGCGCTGCATACGGGCGCAGCGCGTTGCCGGCGGTTTCCTTGCTGATTTCACGCAGCAACGCATTCGGCTGACTGCCGCCATCCTGAAAATCTTTCACGAATTCATGAGCTTTTGCCTGCAGGAAAAGCAGATGCTCGGCGTCGAAATTATCCGTTAGTTTCCAGTAAATGACCGAGGTGAACAACACCACCGCGATGAGCGAAGCCACGGTATAAAACAGCGTCAGGCGCGCGCTGATGGAGTGCGTTACCCGGCCTGAGCGGAAATCAGCGTTTTTCCAGAACATAGCCCAAGCCGCGCACGGTATGAATCAGCGGGCCATCGAAGGGTGCGTCCACCTTACTGCGCAGCCGGCGAATCACCACATCCACTACGTTAGTCTGGGTATCGAAATCCACGCCCCAGACATTTTCCGCGATGTAAAGGCGGCTTAGCACTTTGCCGGCGTTACGTACCAGCAGCGCCAGCAGCGCAAACTCTTTGGGTGTCAACTTCAGGGTCTGTCCGGAACGCTCAGCCCGATGGCGTACCGGATCAATGCTCAGATCCGCCAGATACAGAATCTCAGCCTGAATTTGTGTTCCGCGCCGCAACAGCGAACGCAGCCGGGCAAGTAACTCGGAAAATGCAAATGGCTTGACCAGATAATCATCGCCGCCGAGTTCCAAACCCCTTACACGGTCTTCCACCCGGTCGCGCGCGGTCAGAAACAACACTGGCGTGTGATTGCCCGACGCTCGTAATTGATTCACCACCGACCACCCATCCAGCACCGGCAGCATTACATCCAACACCAACGCGTCGTAGATATGTTCCTGGGCGAGGCGCAAGGCTGCACGTCCGTCCATCGCGGTATCTGCGGTAAACCCGTTTTCAGTAAGCCCCTTGACCAGATATGCGCTGGTCTTGGCTTCATCTTCGGCAATCAGGATGTGCAAAGCCGTTTCCCGAGACGTGTCAGATCACGGTGCTATGATAAGGCAGCGGGCGGGGGTTCCGGTGTACGATCGCCGGGCGGGTGCTGGTTACGGCGCATCAGCAGGTAATAAATCACCGGCATCACGATCAGCACCAGCGGCAGTTGCACCGCTTCGCCGGCGATGATGGCGACCGCGAGCGGCTGCTGCATGGCGGCGCCTTGGCCGATATCCAAAGCCAGCGGCAAGAGGGCCAGGATGGTGGTCAGGGTGGTGAGTGCGATGGCGCGCATGCGGTTCAATCCCGCGTCCACCAGTGCTTTTTCAAAGTTCTCCGCATGTTTCAGTTCCATGAATTCCGAGAAATAGAAGATCGCCACCTCAGTGACGATGCCGACGATCATGGTCATGCCCATGATCGCGGTGATGTTGAGCTCAATGCCGGCGATCCACAGGGCAAAAAACACCATGCCGACCGCCATGAGCGGCGCAGTCATGATGGACAGCACCACGCGGAAGCCTTCATACATAAACAACAGCAACACGAAGATTAGCGCCACCGCTGCGACGAACACGATGGCCAGACCCCGGAAGGCAATCTGCTGCTGCTTGTAGAGGCCGCCAAGTTGTACATCCACTCCCTTCGGAACCAGCCCGGGGGTCGCCAGAACTTTCTTCACATCACTGATGGTGGCGCCGAGGCTGCGGCCGCTGATACGCGCGGTAACCGCGAACAGGCGCTTCAAATTGTCCCGGTCAATCTCCGGCTGGCCGGTGACGGTGGTAACGGTGGCCACTTCAGACAGGGGAAACACTTTGCCATCCGGCGCGCGGATTGGAATTTCGTCAAGCTGGCCGGTGCGTAAGCGCAACGTCGGCAGCGTCCAGACGCGGATGCCCACGAACTTCACACCCTGCTGCACCTGTGCCGCCACCGTGCCCTGAAGATAGGTATCCAGTTGCTGCGTGATGCCGGCGGGATCCAGACCCAGCAACCCGGCCTTGACCAGGTTTATGTGGATGTCCAGGGCATCGCCGGCATCTACCACCCCGTCCTTCACGTCCACGATGCCCGGCACCTTGCTGATGGCGTCCGCCACTTTGGGAGCGAGGTGGAGAATCTCATCGGTGTTGTCGCTGAACAGCTTGATCTCCACCGGCTGCGGCACCGAGGTCATGTCGCCGATCATGTCCTCAAGCAGTTGCGACAGATCAATCTGCAGGCCTGGCACCTGGGAGTTGACCGCGTCGCGCACCTCGCTCATGACCTTTTCAATGGGCTCCCGCGGGAAGGGCTTGAGGTTCACGAAAATATCGCCGGCGTTGGCCTCGGTCACGCCGCCACCCATTTGCGCGCCGGTGCGACGTGAATAACTTTCTACGTTGGGGTTGGTTTGCAGAATATGCTCCACCTGACGCAGCATGCGGTCGGTTTCCGTCAGCGAGGTGCCGGGCGGAGCGATGTAGTCGAAAGTGAAGCCACCCTGGTCCATGCGTGGCAGGAAGCCGGTGCCCACGTAGTGATAACCGAGAATCCCTAACGCAGCCAGCGGAATCAGGCCGGCCAGCAACCATACCGGCCGGCGCAGCAAATGCGGCATGAGCCAGCGGTAGAAGGTGTGGGCATGGCGCGCCAGCCAGCCAAAATGCTCCGGTTGGCCATCCCGGTCCTTGAGCCACCAGCCCGCGAGTACCGGCACTACCAGCCACGCCAGCAGAAACGAAAACACCAGCGTGCTGGCCATGGTCAGGGACAGGGATTTGAAGAACGCGCCGGTGATGCCACCCAGAAACGCCAGCGGCAGAAAGATGATGATGGTGGACGCCGATGAACCCGTGAGCGGTCGGGTGAATTCCCTGGCCGCCCACATGACGCGCTCGTGAGGCGGCTGTTCGCGTTTCTCACGCAGCCGTCGCACGATGTGCTCGCACATCACCACCACGTCATCAATCACCAGTCCCACGGCCGCGGCGATGCCGCCCAAGGTCATGATATTGAAGCTCAAACCCAATACATAGAGGAGCAGGATGGATATGGCGATTGCCGAAGGCACGATCAGAATGCTGATGATGGTGATCTTGTAATTGCGCAGGAATACAAACAGCACCAACGCCGCCAGAATCACGCCAATCAGGATGGCGTCGCGCACGCTATGGGTGGAGGCTACAATCAACCCGCTCTGGTCGTACCACTTGCTGATGTGCACATCCGGCGGGAGTTTTGGCTTGTAGGTGTGCAGCAGTTGTTCGACGCCCTGGTCAATCTGCACGGTATTGGCGCCGGGCTGCTGGAAGATGTTCAGCAGCACCGCGTTACGGCCATTGGCGGTAATGCGAATCCATTGCGGCACGGTGGACAGGCTCACCTTTGCCACGTCGCCTACGGTGACGATACCGTCCGCACCACGCCGCAGCACTACCTGCTTGAGCTTATTGATGTCCTGCAGGCGCGTGTCCGATACCAGCAGATAGAGCTTGTAGTGATCCTCGAGCCGTCCAACGGCTGTAAGTACGTTGCCGGCGGAAACCGCGTTAACCACGTCGGCCAGCGACAGATGCAGGGCGCGCAGCTTCGCCGAATCCACATCCACGTGATATTCCGCCTGCTCTCCGCCCTGCACATCCACGCTCGCCACGCCCGCCACCCGCGACAGCAGCGGCCGCAACTGGTAAAGCCCGAGGTCACGCAAAGCAACCAGGCTCTCGGTATTCGAGGTCAGGCTGTAGGCAATGACGGGGAATTCCGTGGGATCGCGCCGCTCCACCGTGAAGCGCGTACCCGCCGGCAGATCCGGCAACATCAGGCTGATCTTGGCTTCGACTTCCAGCAGCGCCTGGTACATGTTCTGCCCCCAGGCATAGTTGACGGAAATCTGGGCGCTGCCGCGACTGGTGATGGAGCGCACCGATTTCACGCCGGGAATGGCGCGCAGCGCGATCTCCACCGGGCGCGTGACCTGCAATTCCATCTGTGAAGCCGGGCGATCGCCGGCGTCCAGCAACACCAGGATGCGCGGTGATTGCACGTCCGGCAGCATGGCAACCGGCAGTTTGACGGCCGCAAATATCCCGCCGATGACCAAGGCTGCCGCCAGGAATACCAGCGAGCGGCGGTGGCGTTGCAGAAACGCCGGGAAATTCAACGTGCGGTCTCCCTGACCGCCATGCCGTCCGTAAGTTCATAGTTGCCGAGCGTGACCACGCGCTCGCTCGCCCTGAGATCGCCACTCACCGCAACCCAGATGCCGTCGTCAAGGCCAGCCTTCACATTCACGCGATGGGCGATATCGTTCTTGACGATGAACACGTAGGCACCCTGCGTGTCGCGCAGCACCGCCGCGCGTGGCACTGCAAGTGAGCGGACCTGTTTGAGGGTGATCTTCGCCGTGACATTGCCGCCCGGCAGGAACCTCGCTGCGGCCTTTCCCGCGAGCGGCGCCAGCACATCTACCAGACCGCTCGCCGGGTCCACCTGCCCACCCACCTGACTGATCCTGGTCGCGAGCGTGAGTTGCGCATCGAACACCGCGCTCAGATTCACCGGCATGCCGCTGTGGATTTGCGCGGCCTGTGTCGGCGTCACCCCCAGGCGTGCGTAATTGCCGCCTTGCTCGGAATACGTGAGCAACGCGGTGTCGGCGGCAACATGCGCGCCGCTCGCCACGCCGACCGCGCTCACCACGCCATCCGCCGGTGCGCGGATCACCGTGGGGCCGCCGCCGCCCATGCGCTGCTGTGCGGCCAGATTCGCCTCGGCGTCCGAAAGCGCCTTTTGTGCCGCGGCCAACTGGTCGCGGGTGGCGAGTTTTTCCTGGAAAAGATTCTGCGTGCGCTTCAGGGCCGAACGCGCGTATCCGGCCTGGGACGCCGCCTGCGCGTAAAGCACCGCGGCCTCCGGTGTTGGCGCGAGCGTCATGAGCGGCGCGCCGCGTTTGACGTGCATTCCGGCGGCCACATCCAGTGCGACGATGCTGGCGCGCGGCGCGGCGATGACCCTGAGTTGCCGCGGCCCCGGTTCGACGCTGCCGAACGCCCGCAAGGTCTCGGCCACCGAGCGCTCGCTGACCAGCGCCGTCTGTACCAGCGCTACCGGACCGCTGTCCGCTTCAACGGCGTGCGCCACCAACGCGAATGCCGCACCCGCTAAAACCAGAAGCAGGAGAGAAACTTTCGAAATGCCATTTCCGTTTTTCATTTCTGCGTCTCGCTGACTGGATGCATTAGATCTTCCGCCGGGAGGCCAAGCAGGGTTTCGAGCGCGATGCGCAACTGCCGGCGCTGAGTCTGCAAATCCAGCATGGTCAGGCGATGACCGAGCGCGGCGGTGGTGAGGTCGTAATACGCGGGCGCCGTGAGATCACTGCGTGCATAAGCGGCCTGCGCGCCCGTGAGCATCTGCCTGCTGTCCGCCGCAGCGGTCTGCATCTGGTCCAGTTCCCGGTCCAGTACCGCCAGGTCGGTACGGATCAGGTGCACTTCGCTCACCGCCTCGTTCAGGCGCTGCTGGTACTGCTGCCAGAGCGCATCTCGCGTAGCCTCGGCTGCGTGCACCGCCGCCGCGCCACCGGACAGAAACGGAAAGTTCAGACTCACACTGAAACCCACCGTATGCACGTCGCTGGTGTCCTGGGCGCGGTTCACGCCGAAACCGATACCGGGGAACTGCGCCAGCACTGCGCGCCATACTTCCTCGTCCTGGCTTTGATAGCCGTATTGCAGCGCCAGCAAATCCGGCCGGCGTTCCGGCAGTTTCGCCAGCGCCGCGGTAATCTGACCTTCGGTGGGCAGCTGCACCGGATCATCGTTGGGCGCAAGATTCAGCACCACATCCGGTTGCAGGCCAAGAATTTCACTCAGCGCGTGGCAGCTTGTGTTGCGCGCAGCGGCCGTGCTCACAACCAGTATCTGCACATTCTGCAAAGCGGCCAGTTCCAAGCCCAGATCCGCCGACGACAAATTCCCTGTCGCATAAGCATGCTGCTCCGCCTGATAGCGGCTCTGCATGCCTTGCTGCAAGTTTTCCAGCAGTTCCAGTTTGCGGCGATTATTGAGGCAGTCGAGGTATTGCAAGCGTGCCTGCTGCGCCACCTGCCATTCCTGCCACAGCAAATCCAGGTCAACCTGTTTGGCGCCGGCACGCGCTGCAGCGTTCGCCGCACTGTGCTCGACCAGCGCGCTCAGGTCGTAGGCAATACCCGCGCTGTAGCCGTTGACGTACAGCGGCGCCTGACCTTGGGGATGATCCAGGCTGTAGCTGAGCTGCGGCCCCGGCAACATTCCGGCCACGAACGCCTGTGCCTCGCCGGCATGCGCCGCGGCGCGCGCGGTCTTGAGCGCCGGATCGTTGACCACCGCGAGGATCGCCACGTCGGTGCCATCCAGGCCCTTGGCGGGATCGAAGGGATGCGGTTGCAAGCCCGGCAGGTTTATTTTGGAAACGTCCACGCGTAAAGGCATAAGCGCCGGCTGCAAATCGGGGTGTGTGGGTAACGGGCGGGCATGATACAGAGCGCAGCCGGCCAGACCGCCCGCAAGCAATCCGACTGTGAGCCACCGGCTTGTGAAACAGGAACACATGGGCGCGATTCGATTTCCGTCAAGCAACCGCGGCCATTTTAAGTTTTATGCGCCGGCACCCGGCCGGACCGGAAATTAACACTTGGTAATGTTGCATACGGCCAGGTAGCTGGGCAGACACGATTTGTCCTATGCTCTTGCCATGCGCCTCTTAGTTATCGAAGACGACCTGGAAACCGCTGCCTATCTGGTAAAGGGTTTACAGGAAAGCGGCCATGCGGCGGATCAGGCCGCCACTGGCCCGGCCGGGCTGGAGCGCGCGCAGACCGCCGCCTACGACGTGCTTATCGTGGACCGCATGCTGCCGGGACTGGACGGTCTGAGCTTGGTCAGAAAACTGCGCGACGCGGGCAACACCACGCCGGTACTGTTTCTGACGGCGCTCGCGGACGTGGACGACCGGGTGATGGGTCTGCAAGGCGGCGGCGACGATTACCTTGCCAAGCCCTTCGCGTTCGCCGAATTACTGGCGCGGATTGAGGCCATCGTACGGCGCCGCAGTGCCCCGGCCGGCGAAATGCGGCTCAGGGTCGCGGACCTGGAAATGGACCGTCTCAAGCGTAGCGTTACACGCGCCGGCCAGACAATCGCCCTGCAGGCACGCGAATTTCGGCTGCTGGAATACCTGATGCTGCATGCCGGCCAAACCGTGACTCGTGCCATGCTGCTGGAACAGGTCTGGGGCTTTCACTTCGATCCGCAGACTAACGTGATTGACGTGCACATGAGCCGGCTGCGCACCAAAATAGACAAGCATTCCGCACAGCCGCTGATCCACACGCTGCGCGGCACCGGCTATTGCCTGCGCACCCCGACGCCGTGAACCAGATCCACCTGATTCATACCACCGCTTTTCGGCTGGCGATGCGCTACACCGGTTTCGTGTGCCTGCTCACCATCGTGTGTTTTGCCATCATCTATTGGGTCACGATCTCGCAGCTCAACACCCAGATCGACGCCGGCCTGCGCGCCGAGAGCACGGCGCTCACGCGCCTGTACGCGCTCAAGGGCATCAACGGTCTGCAACAGACCATCGTCGCGCTCAGCAGCACCAAGGGTCTTGCGGCGAGCGACACTGGCGACGCCGGTCCACGCCAGTATCTGCTGGCCGATGCGCACTTCCGATCACTGGCCGGATCGCTCACCGAGTGGCCGGCGGGCATCGCCGCCCAGGACCAAGTCTGGGTCACGCTGCACCTGCCGGCACCGCCCGGCCAGCCGGAACTGGATGTCGAACACCATCGTTTCGAAATGCGTGCGGTGGCGCTGGCGTTACCCGGCGGCTATCACCTGCTGGTGGGCCAATCGCTCGACGAACTCATCGAACTGCGCAACACCATACTGGCGCTCACTCTCGCCGCAGTGGTATTGGTGCTGATTGTGGGTTTTCTGGGCGGGGCGCTGGTGGGCCGCGGCGTGCTGCGACGGTTACAGAGCGTGACGCGTACCGCTGACACCATCATGGCCGGCGATCTGTCACAGCGCATTCCCGAAGAGCGCGGCGAAGACGAATTCGACGCACTTGCCAGCAAGCTCAACGCCATGCTGGAGCGTATCGAACAGCTCATGAAAGCCACGCGTGAAGTCACGGAAAACGTGGCCCACGAC
>JAGWLP010000097.1 GCA_028864905.1 Gammaproteobacteria bacterium | reverse complement strand
AAGGTGGTTTCACTGTGGGGTTACAAGAACAGCATCATCATCGGCCTGGTGGTCACGGGCGTGGGCGCGCTGCTGTTTTATCCGGCCGCCGCGCTGCGTTACTACGGGTTGTTTCTGGCGGCGTTGTTTGTGCTCGCCAGCGGCATCACCTTGCTGCAGGTTGCCGCCAACCCGTATGTCAGTCTGTTAGGCGAGGAACGCACTGCTTCCAGCCGCCTCAACCTGGCGCAGGCGCTGAACTCGCTCGGCACCACGCTGGCGCCGAAATTTGGCGGCCTGCTGATTCTGTCGGGCGCGGTGCTGAGCGCGGTGGAGTTGGCGAAGCTGCCTGCGGCGCAGCAGCTTGCCTACCGTTTGCAAGAGGCGCATGCGGTGCAGGGCCCCTACATCGGGATTGCAATTGCATTATTCGCGCTCGCACTGGTTGTTTATCTGTTTCATCTGCCGGCGGTGGGCGTGGCGGAAAATCGCAGCGCTGAGCCTGCACATCCGTTTCTCGCTGCATTACGGCACCGGCATTTGCTGTTCGGTGTGGTGGCCATCTTTGTGTATGTCGGCGCAGAGGTTGCCATCGGCAGTTTCATGATCAATTACATTTCGCTGCCTGGCATCGGCAATATGCCGGAGGTCAAGGCTGCGGGTTTCGTTTCGCTCTACTGGGGCGGGGCGATGCTGGGACGCTTCATCGGTTCCGCGCTGTTGCAGCGCGTTGACCCGCGCAAACTGCTGGGCAGCTTTGCCTGCGTGGCGGCACTGCTGGTGATTGCCACCATGGTGTCGCACGGCATGCTGGCGCTGTGGAGCGTGGTAAGCATCGGCTTGTTCAATTCCATCATGTTTCCCAATATCTTTACGCTGGGTATCGAAGGGCTGGGGCCGCTCACCGGCCGCGGCTCCAGCCTGTTGATCATGGCCATCGTGGGCGGTGCCATCATCCCCGAGCTGCAAGGCATGCTTGCGGACCACATCGGCGTGCATCACGCCTTCCTCCTGCCATTGTTGTGTTATCTGTACATCGTGTTTTACGGCTTCAAGGGCTCGAAGCTGGATGTGGGAAAGTCGCTGATTTCGCAGATGGACTCTTCTCACCGTGCCTAACATCGTCTGTTTCGGCGAGGCGCTGATTGATTTTCTGGCGCGACCGCCGCAGGCGCCGGATGCCCCGCGGCAATTCACGCAATACGCAGGCGGAGCACCGGCCAACGTGGCGGTGGCGGTGGCGAAGCTCGGTGGCGCGGCGGCGTTCATCGGCATGCTGGGCCGCGACCTGTTTGGCGATTTTTTGCTGGCGAGCCTGCGCGGGGCCGGTGTCAACACCGAACACGTGCTGCGCACCAACGCGGCCAACACGGCGCTGGCGTTTGTCTCCCTGGACGCGGATGGCGAGCGCCGTTTCAGCTTTTACCGTCCGCCGGCCGCCGACCTGTTGTTCCGGGCGCAGGATTTCCGACCCGAGTGGTTTCGCTCCGCGACGGTGTTTCACGTCTGTTCCAACAGCCTGACGGAGGCCGCGATCGCCGAGACCACTCTGACCGGTATGTGCCAGGCGCGGCAGGCCGGCGTGCTGGTCAGCATGGATCTGAACCTGCGACCTTCGCTGTGGCCGAAGGAATCCGATCCCCGCCCGCGTTTGTGGTCGGCGCTGGCCGAAGCCGATTTGGTGAAGCTGTCGGCAACGGAACTGGCATTTCTGACGGAACCGCTCGGCAACGAGGCCGCGATGCTGGCGGAACTGTGGCGCGGGTGGCCGCGTCTGCTGGTGGTAACCGACGGGCCGGGGCCGATGCGCTACTGCACGCGCTCCGCCGCGGGCCGGCTGAACGCCTTTTCCATCAATGCCGTGGACACCACCGCTGCCGGCGACGCTTTCACGGCCGGCTTGCTGCTGCAACTGGCGGAGGCGGGGGTTGGCGCTGCGGAACTGGACGCGCTCGCCTCCGAGACGGAACACATGCGCGCAGTATTGCGTTTCGCCGCCGCCTGCGGTGCACTCACGGCGACCCGTCATGGATCGTTTGCGGCGGTGCCGACGCTGAACGAAGTGCAGGCCTTTCTGCGGGAACACCCATGACGTCCCTGCCGGATTTTCGTTCTGCGGAATTTTTGCGCGCGCACATCGCCAGCATCATGGCCTTTTATCATCCGCGCGCCATAGACCCGGCGGGCGGGTTCTTTCATTACTTCAAGGACGACGGCAGCGTATACGACGCGAGCCACCGGCATCTGGTGAGCAGCACGCGTTTCGTCTTCAATTACGCCATGGCGTACCGGGAATTTGGCAACCCCGAGTACCTCGATGCCATACACCATGGCTTGCGTTACCTGCGCGAAGTGCATCGGGACGCGCGCACCGGCGGTTACGCCTGGACGCTACGCGCTGGCCGCGCGGAAGACCGCACCAATCACTGCTACGGCCTTGCCTTCGTGTTGCTGGCCTATGCCTGTGCCCGGCAGGCGGGGATCGAGCACGCCGCCGAGTGGATGGATGAGACCTGGGCGCTATTGGAAAGGCATTTCTGGGATGCGGCCGCGGGACTGTACCGTGACGAAGCCGATGCGGATTGGCAATTCAGCAATTACCGCGGCCAGAATGCCAACATGCACATGTGTGAGGCCATGTTGATCGCGTTCGAATCCGGCAACGAGCGACGCTATCTCGAGCGCGCACTGACTTTGGCTGACAACATGACACGCCGCCAGGCGGCCAAAGCGGACGGTTTGGTGTGGGAGCATTACGATCAAAACTGGAACGTGGATTGGGAGTACAACTGCGACAATCCCAAGCACCTG
>JAGWLP010000033.1 GCA_028864905.1 Gammaproteobacteria bacterium | reverse complement strand
TGCGGCGAACGCATCGCGGAGTTCATGCTGCGTTCCGAGCCGGGCCTGCACATCTGGGGCGGAGAAACCGTGGTGCGCCTGCCGGAACATCCCGGACGCGGCGGCCGCAACCAGATGCTGGCGCTGGCCGCGGCGTGCAAACTGAAGGGACGCAGCGACATACACATGCTCGCGGCCGGCACCGACGGCACCGATGGCAATTCCAATGATGCCGGGGCGCTCGTGGATGGCGGTACTCTGCAGCGCGGCCGCGAGGGGGGATTCGACGCAAGCGATTGCCTGGCGCGCGCCGACGCCGGCAATTTTCTGGAAGCCAGCGGTGACCTCGTTTATACCGGTCCGACCGGCACGAACGTGATGGATCTGGTGATTGCCTTCAAATCCGGTGAAGCCGCAGCTCCATGAGTGGCGAGTGCGCAGCGACGCGCTAGCCGCCGGTAAGTTATTGGCCTGTCCCACGCCGCGTGCGTGGCTGGACGCGGTAGCGCACCACCAGGACCTGCTGCTGCTGGACCACGCCAACTGCGAAAAGAAGGCCGCGGCGACCGCGTTCAGTCTCATGTTCCAGTATGGCGACCGGTACCCGGAACTGCAGGAGCCGCTTTCGTGTCTCGCACGCGAGGAGTTGCGGCATTTTGAACAGGTGACACGCCTGTTGCGCCGGCGCGGCATCCCGCCCCGACCCTTGAGCGCCGCGCGCTATGCCGCGGGCCTGCGCCGCCATGCGCGTAAGCACGAGCCCGAGCGGCTGGCGGATCTGCTACTGGTGGGCGCGTTTATCGAAGCACGCTCCTGTGAACGCTTCACAGCGCTGTCCACCGTGTTGGATGCCGAGCTCGCGGATTTTTATGCCAGTCTGGCCGGAGCCGAAGCCCGACATTTTTCGCTGTATCTCGGCTTGGCGCAGCGTTATGCCGGCGCGGCCCTTGGCGCGCGCCTGGCGGCATTTGCCGAAATGGAACGGGAACTGATTGAAACTCCCGACCGGGAATTCCGCTTCCATAGTGGGACCCCGGCTGGTACTGCCTAGCCGGTGAGTTTGAACGAGCGCGCGACCACCGACCTAATTCGATTTGTTACAACGCGGGTCGTGCAACTCGAATGTACTTTCATCCACTGCCAGCACGCTCGATTGTTCGTACCAGTCCCCCAATACGATCCGGGTCAAATTGCGCCCGTTGGCGCCAATGCGATGTACGGCGGGGCGATGGGTGTGGCCATGGATCAGGTGCGTGACCCGGTGCTCCTGCATCACGCGTTCGACTTCCTGCTGGTTCACATCCATCAGGTAATCGGGTTTGGAGGCCGTTTGGGTCTGGCTCTGGGCGCGTGCCTGTTGCGCAAACCTGCGCCGTTCCATAAGCGGTTTGGCGAGGAACGCTTTTTGCCACGCGGGATTACGCACGTGATGGCGGAATTTCTGGTATTCAAGGTCGTCGGTGCACAGCAGGTCGCCGTGCATCAGCAGCGTGGGCGTGCCGTGCAACTCCACGCGCGTTGGATCCGCAAGCAGCGTGCAGCCCGTCTTGTCGATGAACCCGGGCCCGATCAGAAAGTCCCGATTGCCGTGCATGAAGTACACCGGCACGCCCGTGGCAGTGAGTGCACGTACAGCCGCGATGACTTCGGCGTGATGGGGGTCTGGGTCATCGTCGCCGATCCAGGCTTCAAAGAAATCGCCGAGGATGTACAAGGCCTGTGCGCGGTGCGCCCGAGTGTTGAGAAATTCCAGAAACAACTGCGTGATTCGCGGTCGTGCCGCATCCAGGTGCAGGTCGGAGATGAACAGGGTGGTCACGGTTCCAAATTGGTGGGTTGCGGCAGCATCCACACTTTCAGGATTACCACCGGCGCGTGTGGTGCATCCTTGTCGAAAGGGCCGACTTTGCCGGTGGGCACGGCGGCGATTTTGTCCACGACCGCCATACCGCGAATCACGCGGCCGAACACCGCGTAGCCCCAGCGATCCGGACGCGGGTCGAGTTTCCTGTTGTCCACCAGGTTGATGTAGAACGCGGCCGTGGCGGTATGCGGAGCGCTGTCGCGCGCCATGGCGATGGTGCCGCGCAAGTTGGATAGGCCGTTACCGGATTCGTTGGGTATGGGCGCGGCGGTTTTCTTTTCCTGGTAGGCGGCGGTGTAGTCGCCACCCTGGATCACGAAACCCGGTACCACGCGGTAAAAGCTGGTGCCGCTGTAGAAACCGCTGTGTATGTATTGCAGGAAGTTCACCACTGTAAGCGGGGCGCGCTCGCGGTCCAGTTTCACGACGAACGTTCCCAAGCTGGTTTCGATGGCCACATCGGGATACGGATCCGGTGGTGCGGTGGGCCGCACCGGAGCCTGACTGCAGGCGCCAAGCAACAGAAGCACAAAAACGGCGAGCAGGCGCTTTGTCATGAACATTCTCCTAGGGCGCGGGTCATCATACGGGCACTGCTGGAAATATGACAGCCGCACGGGGTGGGGAATATCGGCCCTGATAGAATGCGCGCCATGACGCTGCGCACCCGTTTTGCACCCAGTCCGACCGGCCATCTGCATGTGGGCAACGCGCGCACCGCGCTTTTCAGTGCGCTGCTGGCAGCGCAAGCGGACGGTGAGTTCATCTTGCGCATCGAGGACACCGACGCCGAGCGCTCGCGCGCAGAGTTCGAAACCATGCTGCTCGCTGACTTGGCCTGGCTCGGCCTGCATTGGCAGGAAGGCCCGGATCTGGGTGGGCCGCATGCGCCGTATCGCCAGTCGGAGCGCAGCCGGATTTACCGCACGTACATAGACAAATTGGCAGGGCAGGGGCGTACCTATCCGTGCTTCTGCACACCGGGCGAGCTGGCGCTGGCGCGCAAGATTCAACTGGCCGCCGGGCGGCCGCCGCGTTATGCGGGCACATGCGCGCGCCTCACGAACGCAGAAATCGAAACCCGGCTTGCGCAGGGACTGAAACCGGCACTGCGGTTTCGCGTGCCTGATCAAGGCGCCACCGAATTCGATGACCTGATCCGCGGCGCACAGCGCTTCGCCCACAAGGACATAGGGGATTTTGTGATCCGCCGCGCCGACGGCAGTCCGGCGTTTTTCTTCAGCAATGCACTCGATGACGCCCTCATGGGTGTGACCCAGGTGCTGCGCGGCGAGGATCACCTCGCCAATACACCGCGCCAGTTGCTGATTCTGGAGGCGCTGGGCCTGCACGCACCGCGCTACGGCCATCTACCGCTGGTGCTGGGCGCAGGCAGCGCGCCGCTGTCCAAGCGCGAAGGCGGCGGCAGCCTGCAGGAGTTGCGCAGCGCGGGGATTCTGCCCGAAGCGTTGGTCAATTACCTGGCGCGGCTCGGGCACGTGTATGCACGCGAGGATTTTCTGTCGTTGGCCGAGCTGGTGCGGGACTTCAACGTGGCGCATATCGGGCATGCACCGGCGCACTTCGACCATGCCCAACTCGAACACTGGCAGCGTGAAGCGATCAAGCATGCCGACTCCGGGCGTCTGTGGAACTGGCTCGCGGAAATGCCGAAGTTGGCGGCGCTGGTGCCGGCCGAGCAACGCGCGGATTTCATCGAGACGGTACGCGGCAATCTCGTGCGGCCGGCGGAAGCACGGGTCTGGGCTGACATCATTTTTGGCGAGCGGCCGGAGCTGTCAGATGCATCGCGCACAGCGATATGCTCGGCAGGCCCGGCATTTTTTGATGCCGCGATACGCGCACTGCCCGAGGCACGTACCGGCTTCGCCGGCTTTGCCAATGCCGTGAGCGCAGCCACGGGTGCACGCGGCCGGAAACTGTTCATGCCCTTGCGCGCGGCGCTCACCGGTCTGGAGCATGGCCCGGAAATGGAGAGAATCTGGCCGCTGCTGACCGCTGCCCGCGTGAAAGCGCGCCTGCAGCACGCCGCGGTGTTGTGCAAATGAGCGGCGACTCCATGCTGAAAATCCACAACTCGCTCACCGGCGAAAAACAGGTCTTTACGCCCCTGCGCACACCGGATGTGCGCATGTACGTCTGCGGCTTGACCGTGTACGATTACATGCACCTCGGGCATGCACGCATGCTGGTGGTGTTCGACACCGTGGCGCGCTGGCTGCGCGCCAGCGGTTACCGTCTGACCTACGTGCGCAACATCACCGACATTGACGACAAGATCATCCGGCGTGCGGCCGAGAATCATGAGTCCATCCAGCAACTGACCGAGCGTATCATCCGCTTCAGCCATGAGGACGAAGCGGCACTGGGTGTGCTGCGTCCGGACCTCGAGCCGCGTGCCACGCAATCCATCGACGCCATCGTGCGCATGGTGCAGATACTGGTGGACAAGGGTTTTGCCTATCAGGGGCTGAATGGCGACGTGTATTACGCGGTCAGCCGCTTCAAGGATTACGGCCGGCTGTCGGGTAAACGCCTGGAGGATCTGCGTGCGGGCGCGCGCATCGAGGTGGACGAAAGCAAACGTGACCCTCTGGATTTCGTGCTGTGGAAAGCGGCCAAACCGGGTGAGCCCGTCTGGCCTTCACCCTGGGGGGCGGGGCGGCCGGGCTGGCACATTGAATGCTCCGCCATGTCTACTGCAGCGCTCGGAAATCATTTCGACATTCACGGCGGCGGCATGGATCTGCAGTTTCCGCACCATGAGAACGAAATCGCGCAGTCCGAAGCAGCCACTGGTGAACCGTTCGTGAACGTGTGGATGCACAACGGTTTCGTCAATGTGGACGAGGAGAAGATGTCGAAATCGCTCGGCAACTTCTTCACGGTGCGCGAGGTGCTGAAGAAATACCGACCGGAAGTGGTGCGCTATTTCATCCTCAACAGTCACTACCGCAGCCCGCTGAATTATTCCGATGCATCGCTGGAAGTGGCGGCGGCCGGTCTGGCGCGCCTGTATCTGGCCTTGCGCGGTGTGGCGCCGGGAAGCGCGCCGCCGCAAAGTGGATTCCGCGAGCGCTTTGCCGATGCCATGAACGACGATTTCAACACGCCGGTAGCCATCAGCGTACTGTTTGATCTCGCGCGTGAAATCAACCGGCGGCGCGAAACCGGAGTGGAGGCGGGCGATTTGGCGGGATTGCTCATCGAGCTCGGCGGAGCCCTGGGCATCCTGCAGTCCAATCCCGAACAATACCTGCAAGCGGGCGCGCAGGCGGCGTCCGGGTTGAGCGCCGAGAAAATTGATGCGCTGATCAAGGCACGCAACGCGGCGCGCGCACAGCGGCAATGGCGCGAGGCCGATCGCATCCGCGACGAGCTGAGTGCGGCGGGCGTAGTGCTGGAAGACGGCGCTCACGGGACTATCTGGAGGAGAGCATAATAGGTCCGAAGTCGGCAATCGCTGCGGGCGCGCTAAAGTACTTGCAAAGGAGGGTATCAATATGTTGTCGCGTAATTCGGCACAACAGCCCCGCGTCCGGCTGGCAAGCACGGCCCCCGCGTGGTGGTCAGGGTTCGCAATTCTGGCTGGAGTGCTGGCGTTCTTCCCGTCAGCCGCAAGGGCGGCTAACGCCGGCTGGTATGCTGCGGTTGACGCCGGCCAATCGCGTTTCACAAACATAGCCACTTACAGGAATCCGGTATATCCGGATTCCCTCGGCAGTACTGACGCGGGTTATCGGTTAGGCGGCGGATACCAGTTCAATTCGTATTTCGGACTGGAAGCCAGCTATGTGCATTTGGGCGGGGTCACCGGCAGCTACACCAATCCGGGAAGTGGTTTTTGCGGGTTGTGCGCGCAGTCTTACATAGTCAATGGCGAGCTCAAGACGCATGGATGGACATTGGAGTTGGTTGGTGCCTATCCGTTCAATGATCGCTGGGCGATCTTTGCACGTGCCGGCGAGATTGAAGCGGATTCAGAACTGAACGCAGATTACACGCCGATTCCGCCGTACTACTGTTTGTTCTGTGAAAACAGTAGTGTCACGAGCAGTGATGTGGATGTCACTTATGGAATGGGCGTGCGGTGGTCCTTTACCCAGCACTGGGCGGCGCGCCTGAGCTGGGACAGGTACGTGAGTTTGGGCTACAAACTCCCCGTGGACGGTTTTAATATAAATCTTGCCGCAATCGGTATCGTCTATCAGTTCTAAGCGCGTGGGCAACAAGGCGGCAGGCGAATCGCGGAAGGTGCAAGGGCCGTAGTCCGGTTCGACCGGATCAAGAAACTTGTTCAGTTATTGTGCAGTTCCACCGCCATCAGCGTGTTGCTGAGCAGCATGGCCACGGTCATGGGGCCGACGCCGCCCGGCACCGGCGTGATGAGTGCCGCGCGCTGACGCGCAGATTCGAAGTCCACGTCGCCGACCAGATTCCCCGCACCCAGACGGTTCATGCCGACGTCAATCACCGTGGCGCCGGGTTTGATCCATGCGCCGGGAATCAACCTGGGTTTGCCCACCGCCACTACCACAATATCCGCAGTACGCACGAGTTTCTCCAGATCGGCCTCCGGCGTGAAGCGGTGGCAGATGCTGACCGTGGCGCCGGCAAGCAGCAGTTCGAGCGCCATTGGGCGGCCGACAATGTTGGATGCACCGACTACCACCGCGTGGCGCCCGGTAAAGGTTTCGCCGTATTTCTCCAGCAGCTTGATGATGCCGTAAGGGGTGCAGGGGCGCAGCAGCGGTACGCGCTGCGCCAGGCGGCCGACATTGTAGGGGTGGAATCCATCCACATCCTTGTCCGGGCGGATGCGTTCGATAATCGTCTCGGTGCGGATATGCACCGGCAGCGGCAATTGCACCAGGATGCCGTCAATGGCGGGATCGGCGTTGAGCCTGTCCACCAGCTCGAGCAGTGCGGCTTGTGAGGTGTCGGTCGGCATGTCGAAAGCGTGAGAGATGAAGCCTGCCTCTTTGCAGGCCAGCCGCTTGTTGCGCACATAGATTTTGGAAGCCGGGTCGCTGCCCACCAATACCACGGCCAAGCCAGGCGCGCGGCGGTTTTCCCGAAGGCGCGCCGCGACTTTCAGGCGGATGCCATCGCGGATTTCAGCTGCCAGAGCTTTGCCGTCAATAACCCGGGCCGGCATGTGAAGTACCTGCGAATCAGCGGCCTGCATTGTCGCATGCAGCTGTGTGTGCTCCAACCGCGTGCCTTCAAATTGACTGAAATCTGGGCGATCCGTATCATTCCCGCCCGCGCGCGAGGCATAGCGCAGTCTGGTAGCGCACCTGCTTTGGGGCTCGGCCGAAAGGGCGAGCGCCGTGTACAGGAAGTACACGGCTGGGTTATCAGGCGAGGCAGGACGCCGAGCCGATAACAGACTGCGACCAAAGCAGACGGCAAGTGATGAATGGTTTGGCGTGGCGGGGCATAGCGCAGTCTGGTAGCGCACCTGCTTTGGGAGCAGGGGGTCGTGGGTTCGAATCCCTCTGCCCCGACCAATTTGCTTGGAACGAATTTGCGCCTGTAGCTCAGTAGGATAGAGCACCGGCCTTCTAAGCCGGCGGTCGCAGGTTCGACTCCTGCCAGGCGCGCCAAGACGGCGAGGCTGGCAATGAGTTTATGGTGGACGTAGCTCAGTTGGTAGAGCCCCGGATTGTGGATCCGGCTGTCGTGGGTTCGAGCCCCATCGTCCACCCCATTTCCGTATTGCACGTTTGGGCCGTTAGCTCAGTTGGTAGAGCTGCTGACTCTTAATCAGTAGGTCGCAGGTTCGAGTCCTGCACGGCCCACCAAAGAATCCTTGTTTCGGGCACGAACCATCCCTGGTGTGCTCACCGGTCACGCCCTGCACGGCCCACCATCATCCTTCCTGAGGTTACCGATATTCCTATCGGTTAATTGACCATCCAGTCGAGTGCCGGACTCGAACCTGCGGTTCGCTTTTGCGCTGCGCATCGTGCTGCGCGCAAAAGTCCAGGGCGGCAAGCCCTGCACGGCCCACCAAACGATTCTTGTTACGAGTGGGAACCATCTCTGGTGCGCTCACCGGCCGCGCTTGCAGGCTGCGCATCCTGCTTCGCCCGCAATCCAAGGCAGCTATCCATAACTACCTGTTCGCCGGCGCGAAGTGTTACTTCGTGGCTTCCGGCTCGCTCCTGACGCGGCGCGTGAACAACAAGGCTGGCCAAGTAAAAAGCCGGTAACGGGATTCAACCAGATGGGAACTCACGCAGGAGACGTACATCCAGTTCGCGCACACGCGTCTCGAGCTCCTCTATGCGTTCAATCAGAGTTAAAGCCACCGCTAGCCCCGATCCATCCAAGTCCAGATCCCGGCGCAACCGTCCGGCGGTCCTGGCCAGCGGCAGGCAATCGGCGCTGAAGGACCAGGCAGGCGCTTGCGGGTCGAGCGGAGCCAGCACGCCGGATTCCACCAGATACCGCAAATCGGCTTCGGTCAGTCCGGATCTCCGCACAAATTCATGCAGCGGCAATTCCTGCCGTACATTCAGCCACTGTACTTCAGTGAGTTCGACTCGCATGGCCCACCTCCTGTTGATAGTGTGCGCGCGGGTTGAATTCGGAGCTGGCGTCGAGTTGCTTGAAAAGCTCACGCTGGCGCTCGTTCAGCGCAGCGGGCATCACGATTTGCACGATGGCAAACAAGTCACCTGCACCGCCTTGCGGCCGGGGCAAACCGCGGCCCGGTAGGCGCAGTTGCCGGCCGGATGACGTGCCCGGTTGGATTTTGAGCCGTACCGGTCCGTCGGGTGTCGGCAGCTCGACACTGGTGCCCAGCGCCGCTTCCCAGGGAGCCAGTGGCAGATCCAGATAGACGTCATGGGCAGCCACGCGAAACAGGTGATGCGGCCGCAGGCTGATGTTGAGATACAGGTCACCGTCATGGCCGCCGTTCAGTCCCTTGCCACCTTTGCCCGGTACACGCAAGCGTTGGCCGTCGCTTGCTCCCTTGGGGATGCGCGCCGCAAACGTGTAGGGCGTGCGGTGTGGGACACCCTGCGCGTCATACTCGGGCAGATTCAAATCCAGATTTACCTGGGTGCCGTGATAGGCATCGGCAAGGCTGATAGGCACAGACACCTCGTAATCCTGGCCATCGACGGGTATGTTTGCAGAGGCCCGTCCGGCGCGGAACCGGCCGCCTTGCAGACCGGCAAACAGGTCTGCCAGATCCATGTCCTCAAATGCAGACGGGGCGTCGCGGTAGCGCGCCTGCCAGTCCGGAGGCGGGCGGAACTGCTCGCCGGAGCGCGGCTGGCCGAGCTGATCGAAGGCCGCCCGTTTCTCGGAGTCCTTGAGAGTCTGATAGGCCTCTGCAATATCCTTGAATTTCTCGGCGGCATCCGCTTCCTTGGATACATCCGGATGATATTTGCGCGCCAGTCTGCGGTACGCCCGTTTGATTTCCTCGGCACTGGCGGCACGTGGAACGCCCAGAATCTCGTAGTAATCCTTGTAGAGCATGGTGTCGTAGAGGTTGTGCAGATCCGACCGATGACCGCTCCAGTGTAAACGATGCCTGCCCCGGGCTGCGGTTGGCCGTCGGCAACAGCCACTGCGGGTGCAGGGTCAGGTCGGCGTCCACGGCGGCGGACTGTAAATTTGTATAATGGCGCCGTGCGGCGGCTTGCCCAATGACCCACATGTCCCTTGCGCTCACAAGCCTTTGATATACTTGGAAAAGTATCAAGCGTTGACGGCGGGATGCAGCGAAAGTGGCGGAACTGGTAGACGCGCTGGATTTAGGTTCCAGTGGGGTAACCCGTGAGAGTTCGAGTCTCTCCTTTCGCACCACACACACTCCGCGCCACGCGCAGCGGTGACTTGCGCAGCGCCGGCCACTGAGAGGAATGCAAGCAATGCAAGTGTCAATTGAGACCACTACGGGCTTGGAACGGCGCATGAAAGTGCAGGTGCCGTCCGAGCGCGTGGAGCAGGAAATCGAGCAGCGGCTCAGGAATCTGGGCAAGAATGCCAAGCTCAACGGCTTTCGTCCCGGCAAGATTCCATTTGAGGTGGTGAAAAAGCGCTTTGGCAACGAAGTGCGGCGGGAGGTGCTGACGGACCTGCTGCGTGACACCTGCAGCGAAGCGCTGGCGCAGGAGAAGGTCAATCCCGCGGGCGGTCCACGCATCGACTCGGTGAACAATGCGCCCGGCAAGGACCTGGAATACATCGCGACTTTCGAAGTGTATCCGGAAATCCAACTGCAGGGTCTCGAAGGCATCGCGGTGGAAAAGCCGGTGGCTGAAATTACCGCAACCGATGTAGACGCCATGCTGGATAACCTGCGTCACCAGCGCGCGCGCTGGGAGAGTGTGACGCGTGGTGCGCACCAAGGCGATCGGGTGCAACTGGATTTCGACGGCCGCGTGGATGGCGAGACCTTCCCCGGCGGCAAGGCCGAAAAGACTCTGGTGGTGCTGGGCGAAGGCCGCCTGCTCGAGGATTTCGCGACGGGCATCGAGGGAATGCGTGCCGGTGAACAGCGTGATATCGAAGTGCGCTTTCCCGACGATTACCAGGGCAAGGAAGTGGCCGGCAAGGTCGCGCGCTTCCATGTGCAGGTGCATCGCGTCGACGCGCAGGTATTGCCGGTGTTGGATGAGGACTTCTGCAGGAGTTTCGGCGTGGCCGACGGTGGTCTGGACAAACTGCGCGCGGAAGTGACCGGCAACATGCAGCATGAGATGGCTGACACGGTGCGCAGCCGCATGAAGGAGCAGGTGTTGAATGCGTTACTGGCGGCCAACCCGGTAACGCTGCCTAAGGCGCTGCTCGATGAGGAAGTCGAGAATTTGCGCCAGGACGCGCTCGCACGCATGGGTATCAAGGGCACCAAGAAAGCCGTGGATCTACCCGACGAACTGTTCCGCGAACAGGCCACGCGACGCGTGGCGCTGGGCCTGATCATCGGCGAGATCATCACACGCCAGCAACTACGCGTGGACGCCCAACGGGTCGAACAGCGTCTGGAGCGCATGGCCGAAGACTACAGCAACCCAGGCGAAGCACTGCGCAGCTTGCGCGCAAACGCTGGAGTGATGCGCCAGATCGAGGGTCTGGCACTGGAGGACCAGGTTGTGGACTGGCTGCTGGAAAAAGCGGCGGTGTCCGACAAGTCCACGAGCTTCGGGGAATTGATGCATTTCCATGATCATGATCACGACCATCAGCATGAACACGGGCACGCCTAGCGTGGCCTGCGAGGCAGTACATATATGAAATCACACGGCGAACCCCAAGGACTGAACCTGGTACCCATCGTGGTGGAGCAGACCGCGCGCGGTGAGCGTTCCTACGACATTTATTCGCGTCTGCTCAAGGAGCGTCTGATCTTCATCGTCGGCGCGATTGACGATTACGTGGCCAATCTGGTGGTGGCGCAGTTACTGTTTCTGGAGTCGGAAAACCCGGACAAGGACATCAGCGTATACATCAATTCCCCGGGCGGCTCGGTAACCGCGGGTCTGTCCATTTACGACACCATGCAGTTCGTCAAACCGGATGTGTCCACCATCTGCGTGGGCCAGGCGGCCAGCATGGGGGCGTTGCTGCTGACCGGCGGTGCCAAGGGCAAACGCTATTGTCTGCCGCACTCGCGCATGATGATCCATCAGCCGCACGGCGGCGCCCAGGGGCAGGCGGCCGACATCGACATTCAGGCGCGCGAAATCCTGCATTTGCGGGAACGGGTCAACCAGATTCTCGCCAAGCATACCGGGCAAAGTATCGAGCAAATTCAACAGGATACGGACCGTGACCGCTTCATGGGAGCGGTTGAGGCGGTCAAGTATGGCCTGATCGATGCGGTGCTCGAGAAGCGCCAGACGAAGGCTTAGGCTGGGCTACGGCCGCGAGCGGTGGGGCTATTGAAGCGCGCGGCGGAAATCTCCATAGTGTGGGCAGGGGATTGCAGCCCCGGTATTTCCAGAGGTAAACAGCAAAATGGCGGATGAAACGCGCGGTAAGGGCGAAGACGGCAGCAAGCTGCTGTACTGTTCGTTCTGCGGCAAGAGCCAGCACGAAGTGCGCAAGCTGATTGCCGGTCCGTCGGTGTATGTGTGCGACGAATGCGTGGAGCTCTGCAACGACATCATCCGCGAGGAGATGCAGGAACAGACCCAGACGGCACGCAACAAGCTGCCGCGCCCGCAGGAAATCAAATCGGTTCTGGACCAGTACGTCATCGGCCAGGAACGCGCCAAGAAAATCCTGTCGGTCGCGGTGTATAACCACTACAAGCGCCTGGATGTCCGCACCAACCGCAACAAGGACGATGTGGAGCTCGCCAAGAGCAATATCCTGATGATCGGTCCCACCGGCTCAGGCAAGACTCTGCTGGCCGAGACCTTGGCGCGACTGTTGAACGTGCCGTTTACCATCGCTGATGCCACCACGCTCACCGAGGCCGGTTATGTCGGCGAGGACGTCGAGAATATCATCCAGAAGCTCCTGCAGAAGTGCGATTACGACGTGGAGAAGGCCCAGACCGGCATCGTTTATATAGATGAAATCGACAAGATTTCGCGCAAATCGGACAACCCCTCTATCACGCGTGACGTGTCCGGCGAGGGCGTGCAGCAGGCGCTCCTCAAGCTCATCGAGGGCACCGTGGCCTCGGTGCCGCCGCAGGGCGGGCGCAAACACCCGCAGCAGGAGTTCCTGCAGGTGGACACCACCAACATCCTGTTCCTGTGCGGTGGGGCGTTTGCGGGCTTGGAGAAAATCATCCGCAACCGCACCGAAAAGAGCGGTATCGGATTCATGGCTGAGATCAGGGGCAAGGACGACATCAAGAACGTCGGCGAGGTGCTGCATGAGGTCGAGCCTGAGGACCTGATCCGCTTCGGTCTGATTCCGGAGTTTGTCGGTCGTCTGCCGGTGGTGGCCACGCTGGACGAACTCGACGAAGCCGCGTTGATGCGCATCTTGACCGAACCGAAGAACGCCATTACCAAGCAGTATCAGAAGCTCTTCGACATGGAAGGCTGTGAACTCGAGATCCGTGAGGACGCGCTGCGCTCCACCGCCAAGCGCGCCATGCAGCGCAAGACCGGCGCGCGCGGTCTGCGTACCATCCTCGAACACGTGCTCCTGGACACCATGTATGAATTGCCGTCCATGTCGCACGTCTCGAAGGTGGTCATTGACGAAGCGGTCATCAGCGGGGAGAACAAGCCCTACATCGTGTATGAGCGCGAGAAGAAGCAGCTGGCGGCCGCGGATCGGCGCTAGCCACTTGAATGCCCTTGAGCCGCCCATATCCATTGCGGTGGCGTCCTTGGTTTCCCCTGATGTTGCATACACCGAGCCCATGAAGGTTCAACCGTGAGCACCGAAACCCGACAAAATGACCTGCTTGAAGGCCAGCCGATGCTGGTGCCGGTACTGCCGCTGCGCGACGTGGTGGTGTACCCGCACATGGTGATTCCGCTGTTCGTGGGCCGCGAGAAGTCCATCAAGGCCCTGGACCACAGCATGCAGGCCGGTAAACAGATTTTGCTGATCGCGCAGAAAAGCCCGGAAGTGGACGACCCCAAGGAAACCGATCTGTATCGGGTGGGGACGCTGGCCACGATGCTGCAGATGGTCAAGCTTCCGGACGGCACCGTAAAGGTGCTGGTCGAGGGCGGGGACCGTGCGCGCATCCAGCAGATCAATGACGGTGAGTATTTTTCTGCCATGGGCACGGTCATGCGCGTCCAGGGTCAGTACGATGAGCGCGAGATGGACGTGCTGATGCGCTCGGCGCTCTCGCTGTTTGATCAGTACGTCAAGCTCAACAAGAAGATTCCACCCGAACTGTTGACCTCGCTGGCCGGCATAGAACTTCCCGGCCGACTGGCGGATACCATTGCCGCCCACATGCAGCTCAAGCTGGACGAGAAGCAGAAGATTCTGGAGCTGGAGGATGTGCGCGCACGTCTGGAACACGTGATGGCGCTGATCGAGGGCGAGATCGACATCCTGCAGATCGAAAAGCGCATCCGCGGGCGCGTTAAACAGCAGATGGAGAAGAGCCAGCGCGAGTATTACCTCAACGAGCAGATGAAGGCCATCCAGAAGGAGCTGGGCGACCTGGAGGACGCGCCCAATGAAATGGAAGAGCTGGAAAAGCGCATCCGCAAGGCCGGCATGCCCAAGGAGGCCCGGGACAAGGCGCTGGCTGAATTCAACAAGCTCAAGCTCATGTCACCGATGTCGGCGGAAGCCACGGTGGTACGTAACTACGTGGACTGGCTGGTGAACGTGCCGTGGAAGAAGCGCACGCGCGTGGGTCATGACCTGGGAGCCGCCGAGAAGATTCTCGAGGCTGACCATTACGGGCTCGACAAGGTCAAGGAGCGCATCCTCGAATACCTCGCAGTCCAGCAGCGTGTTAACAAGCTCAAGGGTCCGATTCTGTGCCTGGTGGGTCCGCCGGGCGTGGGCAAGACCTCGCTGGGCCAGAGCATTGCGCGCGCCACCAACCGCAAGTTCGTGCGCATGTCGCTGGGCGGCGTGCGTGATGAGGCCGAGATCCGCGGCCACCGGCGCACCTACATCGGTTCGATGCCAGGCAAGATTCTGCAGAACATGGCCAAGGTGGGCGTGCGCAATCCGCTGTTCCTGCTGGATGAGGTGGACAAGATGTCCATGGATTTCCGCGGCGATCCTTCCTCGGCGCTGCTCGAGGTACTCGATCCCGAGCAGAACCACACTTTCAACGACCATTACCTGGAAGTGGATTTTGACCTCTCGGAGGTGTTGTTCGTGGCCACGGCCAATACCATGAACATCCCCGCGCCGCTGCTGGACCGCATGGAAGTCATCCGCCTGCCGGGTTACACCGAGGACGAGAAGATCAACATCGCCATGAAGTATCTGACACCCAAGCAGATGCGCAACAACGGCCTCAAACCTGACGAACTGGTGATCGGTGAAAGTGCGGTCACCGACATCATTCGCTACTACACCCGCGAAGCCGGGGTGCGCAATCTGGAGCGCGAGATCTCCAAAATCTGCCGCAAGATAGTCAAGGGTTTGCTGCTCAAGCCGCGCGACAAGCAGGTACACGTCCTGCCGCGCAATCTGGATGACTACCTTGGTGTGCGGCGTTTTCGCTACGGGCGTGCCGAAGATCACGACCAAGTGGGGCAGGTCACCGGACTGGCCTGGACCGAAGTGGGTGGCGAATTGCTCACCATCGAGGCCACGGTGGTGCCGGGTAAAGGCAAGCTTATCCACACCGGCCAGTTGGGCGGCGTGATGCAGGAATCCATCCAGGCGGCGCTTACCGTGGTGCGCAGCCGGGCAGCATTGCTGGGTATCGAGCCGGATTTCCACCAGAAATATGACGTGCATATCCATGTCCCGGAGGGTGCCACGCCCAAAGACGGCCCCAGCGCGGGTGTCGGCATGTGCACGGCACTGGTGTCCGCGCTTACGAAAATTCCGGTACGCGCGGACGTGGCCATGACCGGCGAAATCACCCTGCGTGGCGAAGTGTTGCCGATTGGTGGACTCAAGGAAAAACTCCTTGCTGCGCATCGAGGTGGTGTGGGTATCGTGCTGATTCCGCAGGAAAATGCCAAGGATCTGGTGGAAATCCCCAAGAACATAAAGGGCGCGCTCGATATCCGTCCCATGCGCTGGATAGACGACATTCTTAAAGCGGCACTCGAACATTCCCCGGAACCAAAACCGGTTCCGGCAGGGGCCGAAGCGCTGCCACCGACCGGTGCAGTCGCGCCTCTGGCCGAGCCCGAAGGTGTACGCCCGCACTGAATCTGCCGATTCCGCAAGTTGACAAGCGTTTGCAGCCACCTGTATAAACTTGCGCATCAAGCAGGCAGCGGGTCACGTTTTTTTGCACCTCGATGCGTGCGGTGATCGGAAGCCGCATGTTGTTTAAGCCCCACGCAGGGAACCATCCATCATCCACAGGCAACCAGGGGATACCAATCCATGAACAAGGCTGAATTGATCAACTCAGTGGCCGAATCCACCAAACTTTCGCACGCAGACGCAGACCGCGCGGTGCAGTCGGTGCTGCATTCCATCACCGGCGCACTGCGCAACGGCGACCAGGTCGTGCTGGTGGGTTTCGGCACCTTCACGGTCAAGCATCGTGCGGCACGCACCGGACGCAATCCGCAAACCGGGCAGACGATCCAGATTGCGGCGAGCAAAGTACCGGGATTCAAGGCTGGCAAAGCCCTGAAGGATGCCGTAAACTGATTTTTCTTCGGGGTGCTTAGCTCAGCTGGGAGAGCATCGCCTTTACACGGCGAGGGTCGGGGGTTCGAACCCCT
>JAGWLP010000032.1 GCA_028864905.1 Gammaproteobacteria bacterium | reverse complement strand
CGCTCGCTGGTGTACGTGAATTTCGACATGCCGTATCCGGTGGACGGCGTGAGCGAAACCCATTACGTGGGCGCGGGTCTGATTGTGGACGCCAAACGCGGACTGGTGCTCGTGGATCGCGACACCGTGCCGGTGGCCATGGGCGACGCGCGCATTACGTTTACCGGCGCACTGCAGATTCCCGCCCAAGTGTTGTATCTGGATCCGCTGCATGATCTCGCGGTGCTGCAGTACGATCCGAAATTGATTGGCTCGACGCCGGCGGAAAGTGCCCGGTTCAGCCCGCGTGCGGCGCGCCCTGGCGACCGTGCCTGGCTCGTCGGCTACCAGCCCGACGGCACGCTGACCGGCCAGGAAACCCGCGTGACCCGCGAGGAGCCGGTGAGTTTTCCGCTGTCGCGCAGCTTCCGTTTCCGCGACACCAACCTGAACGTGCTGGATGTGGCGAGCGCACCTGCGGGCGTGACCGGCGTGCTCACCGATGCCGGCGGGCGCGTGACGGCGCTGTGGGCCAGCTTTGCTTACAACGAAGGCGGGCACATTGCCGAAATGCAGCGCGGCATTCCCGCTGACATTGTTCAGGACATGCTGCGCATCGTTGAACGTGGCAGCCAGCTGCGCTCGCTGGGTGCGGAGCTCGGACCGATTTCATTGGCGCAGGCCCGGCAAGTGGGTTTGCCGGAGCGCTGGATTACCAGACTGTCGGCCGCGGAATCTGCGCGCCGCCAGGCCTTGATCGTGACGCGTCTTACTGCGGACACGCCGGCCGCCAAACTCCTGCAAACCGGCGACCTGCTGTTGACCGTGAACGGCCGGCCGGTAACCGGTTTCCGCGTGGTCGAGCAGGCGAGCCAGCAGCCGGCGGTGAATCTGGTAGTGCTGCGCAACGGCAAAGTCACGAGCCTCGAGGTGCCCAGCGTCGCGCTCAGCGGTCAGGGTACGCGCCGCATTCTGCTCTGGGCCGGCGCGATTCTGCAGAAACCGCAGCTCGCGGCCTCCGCGCAATTCGCAGTTCCGCCCACCGGCCTGCTGGTGGATTTCTACAATTACGGTTCGCCCGCGAGCCGTTACGGCCTGACACCCGGCCAGCGCATCGTCGCGGTCAATGGCCAGCCCACATCGGACATGGACAGTTTCATTGCCGCGGTCAGGGATCTGCACGACGGCGACGTGGTGCGACTGACGATGAACGGCTGGGATCGTACGCCCGGAGTCATCACGCTGAAACTGGATTTGCGCTACTGGCCGACCTGTGAAGTGGCCTGGAGTGCAAACGGCTGGGTGCGCCGCGCCATTCACTGATTACGGGCGTTGATTACGGCGGGCTGGTTTTCAGCCGCTGTGCCTGAATCCTTTCCCAACCCGGGATTTCCGCGCGCAGGAAGCGCTGAACCTGCTCGTGGATGTGTGCCCGGGCCGCCGCATCAAGCTGTAGGCTGTCGGGTGCCGGCCGCGCCGCATTGGTGACGCGCCGTGTGAGCGTCAATGGCACGGGCTGCGGCGGTAGCACGAAGCTGTCGGTGCGATTGGCTGTACCCTGATTGTTGGTCTGCACGAAGAACGGCACGAACGCCTGACCGATGACCGCGAGCGCCTGGTAATCGCCCAGGAACAACCCTCCGGCATCCGGTGCCAGGTCCAGATCGAAGGGCCCGGAGATGTGTTGTTCGCTCCAATTCACGCCGTCGGTCGAGGACGTGAACCAGTAGTCGGTGATCAACTGGCCGGGATTGCTGGTGTTGTTGCGAAAATCGAAATAGCTCACGCCGATGGTGCCGTCGGCCATGATCGCGACGCTCGGCGTGAACGCCTCGACCGCGGGCACCGAGTTGATCTCCACCGGAGTGCTCCAGGTCTGACCGTCGTCGCTGGATTGTGAGAGCGCGATGCCATCGCGCACCCCGCCGGAGAAGCGGGAATCCTGCCACACCACGGCCAGCTTGCCGGCGCCGGCGGCGATCTGCGGCAGAAATCCGCCGTCACGCACGGGATTGCCGGTGTTGGGATCGTCCGTGCCCACGGACAGGTCCTGCGCTACGGTGATTGGCGCCGACCACGTGGTGCCGTGGTCGGTAGAGCGCATCACCCTTATGTTTCCGGTGCTGGTGTTGGCGGATGTACTGTCGATCTCCTCGAACACATCCACGATGCTGCCGTCCGGCAGCCCCACGATCTCGTTGCCGATGGTCTGGTTGTTGACGCCTGGGTCGTAAATCGGCACCGCCGTCTGCCAGCTCTGGCCACCGTCGGTGCTGCGCGCGAAATACGCGGGACCGTGGCCGCCGGTATCCAGTCGGTCCCAGACCGCATACACGTAATTGGAATTGTTGGGATCGGCGGTGATGGTTTCCTTGTCGTTAAATGCACTTGCGCCGTCCAGGATGAGCGTCGTGGGATTGCTCCAGGTCGCGCCGCCATCCGCCGAACGGCTCACCAGCACGCTGCTCAGTGAGCCGGCCGTCATGCTGGCGGTGCTGAAGGAGATGGAAATTACATAGGCCGTGCCGTCAGGCGAGAATGTCACCCACGGATCGGAGGCGCGCGGATAATTGCCGCCGTTGCTGTTGTTGCCTCCGCCGCACACCGACAGGTTGATGGCCTGTTCGCTCCAGGTTTTTCCGCCGTCCAGACTGCGGCCGATGACCAGACCGTGCGCACCGCCGTCCGACCAGCGGTCCTGCTGCCAGACGCCGATGACGTTGGATGGATTGGCGGGATTCACCGCAACGTAGGGCTCGACCTCGGCATCCTCATAATTGACACTGCCTGTCGCCGCGCCGCCGCAGCTTGCAGGGTAGGGCGAGAGCCCGGAGACGCGCACCAGCGGCGCGCCGGGCGGCGACAACATGGCCAGCGGTGGCATGGGCGCAGTCGCAGACGAACCGGAGCCGCCTCCACCGCAACTCGCCGCGGATATCGCTGCGACCAGCAGCATGCACTTTGCCAGGAAATACCCTTTTGTCATGGTTTGGCCCACGTTCTGTGACCTGCCCATTTATAACTTATAGCATACATATATATACCCGTTGCCGTTTGTGCGCCGGTTCACAAATGATTCATATTCGGGACGCCCGATACCCTGCGCGTGGCAGCGTTCGCCGGACGCACGCTGCCATTGTTATCCGGAATAAGCCGGAGATTTTTCCGCACAGCGCATGCGGCGGGCGCCGGTAGCCGGTAGCATGGGGCCGCGCATGCGGCCCGCACGGAAATGGTCGAAAAAACCGCGCTGAAACAGTAAACTATCCGCGCTCCACACAGACCGAACGCAGAGGACCCACTCATGTCGCGCAACTACCTGTTCACCTCGGAATCGGTCTCGGAAGGCCATCCGGACAAGATGGCGGACCAGATTTCCGACGCCGTGCTGGATGCCATGCTGGAGCAGGACAAGCATTCGCGCGTGGCCTGTGAAACCCTGGTGAAAACCGGCATGGTGATCATTGCCGGCGAAGTCACCACGAACGCGTGGGTGGATCTTGAGCACTTGGTGCGGCAGGTGGTGAAGGACATCGGCTACACCTCGGAGATGGGTTTCGACTGGGAAACCTGTGCAGTGCTGAATGCCATCGGCAAGCAGTCGGGCGATATCGCCCAAGGCGTGGACCGCAAGAGTCCCGAGGAACAGGGCGCCGGCGATCAGGGCCTGATGTTCGGCTATGCCACCAACGAAACCGACGTGCTCATGCCCGCGCCGATTACTTATGCACAACGTTTGGTGAAGCGCCAGGCGGACGTGCGCCGCAGCGGCAAGTTTCCGTGGCTGAGGCCGGACGCCAAGAGTCAAGTGACGTTCAAATACGAAAACGGCAAGATCGCCGGCCTCGCGGCGGTGGTGCTCTCAACCCAGCATTCGCCGGACGTGGCGTACAAAACGCTGCAGGAAGCGGTGATGGAGGAAATCATCCGCCCGGTGCTGCCCAAGGAATGGCTGGGACGCGACACCAAGATTCACATCAATCCCACCGGCCGCTTCGTGATCGGCGGGCCGGTGGGCGATTGTGGTCTCACCGGCCGCAAGATCATCGTGGACACCTACGGCGGTATGGCGCGTCACGGCGGCGGCGCATTCTCCGGCAAGGATCCCTCCAAGGTGGACCGTTCGGCCGCTTACGCCGCGCGTTACGTCGCCAAGAATCTGGTGGCGGCGGGCTTGGCAGAGCGTTGCGAAATCCAGGTGAGCTATGCGATCGGCGTGGCCGAGCCGACTTCCATCAGCGTGGATACTTTCGGCACCGGCCGTTTGAGCGACGAGCAGTTGACCAAGCTGGTGCGTGAGCACTTCGATCTGCGCCCCTATGGTCTCATCAAGATGCTGGACCTCATCCGGCCCATTTACCGCAAGACCGCGGCCTACGGTCATTTCGGCCGCGAAGAGCCGGAATTCAGCTGGGAGAAGATTGATAAAGCCGAAGTGCTGCGCGACGCAGCCAGACTCAAGGCGGTGAGCTGAGTGTAAATTTCTCGCCCGCAACGGGCAGGTTCTGCTTCCAAGGAGCGCTGCAACCGGATTGGCCGGCCAGGCTTGGAAAAGGAACGGTAATCACAACGGCGCTCGTTTATTCTGTGGAGACACACAATGAACGCCGTGGTAAACAAGAAATCCCAGGATTACTTCGTCAAGGACATCGGCCTCGCCGAGTGGGGCCGCAAGGAAATCGCCATCGCCGAGACGGAAATGCCCGGTCTCATGGCGGTGCGCGCGGAATACAAGAAGCAGCAGCCCCTGAAAGGCGCACGCATCGCGGGCTCGCTGCACATGACCATCCAGACGGCCATGCTCATCGAAACGCTCAAGGCACTGGGCGCCGACATCCGCTGGGCCTCCTGCAACATCTATTCCACCCAGGACCACGCAGCCGCGGCCATCGCGGCCGGCGGCACGCCGGTGTTCGCCTACAAGGGCGAATCGCTCGATGAATATTGGGACTTCACGCACCGCGTCATGGAGTGGGCGGACGGCGGTACGCCCAACATGATCCTGGACGATGGCGGCGATGCCACGCTTCTGGTAACACTGGGGGCAAAAGCGGAAAGGAATCCCGTGTTGATCGCCAAACCAGAGAACGAGGAAGAAACCGCGCTGTTCAAGGCCATCAAGAAACGGCTGGACACCAAACCGGGTTATTACGCGAAGATTCTTGCGAACATAAAAGGCGTGACCGAGGAGACCACTACCGGAGTGCACCGGCTTTACGAGATGCAGAAAGCCGGAACGCTGCCATTCCCGGCGATCAACGTCAACGACTCGGTGACCAAGAGCAAATTCGACAACCTCTACGGCTGCCGCGAATCGCTGGTGGACGGCATCAAGCGCGCCACCGACGTGATGATCGCCGGCAAGATCACGGTGATCGCAGGCTACGGCGACGTGGGCAAGGGTTGTGCCCAGTCATTGCGCGGCCTGGGGGCGAGCGTGTGGGTCACGGAAATTGATCCCATCTGCGCGCTGCAGGCGGCGATGGAAGGTTACCGCGTGGTCACCATGGAGGAGGCGGCGGGCCAAGGTGACATCTTCGTCACCTGCACCGGCAACGTGGATGTCATCACGCACGCACACATGGCGAAGATGAAGCACAACGCCATCGTCTGCAACATCGGCCACTTCGACTCGGAAATCGACATCGCCAGCCTGCGCAAATACAAATGGGAGAACATCAAACCGCAGGTGGATCACGTGATCTTCCCCGACGGCCACCGCCTCATCGTGTTGGCCGAAGGCCGGCTGGTGAATCTGGGCTGCGCCACCGGGCACCCGAGTTTCGTGATGTCCAACTCCTTCACCAACCAAGTATTGGCACAGATCGAGCTTTTCGCCCACGGTGCGAAGTACGAGAAGAAAGTCTACGTGCTGCCCAAGCACCTGGACGAAAAAGTCGCGCGCCTGCACCTGGAGCGCATCGGCGCGCATCTCACCACGCTCACACCCAAGCAGGCCGGTTATCTCGGCGTCCCCGTGGGCGGGCCTTACAAACCTGAGATTTACCGCTATTGAAAAAGGCCGTGTCGGTTGAAAAAAGAAAAGCCCCTCGCGGGGCTTTTCTTTTGACGATCCATGTTCCCATCAGTGTTTGATGGGCGTGAAGGTGAATTTCTGGCCGCCGATGGTGGCTTCGGCCATCAGCCCGCCCTCGGCCGCGGTGAATACCGCTACGCCGTTGTTCCAGGCTGCGTTCTTGGCGGCGCCGGCGGTCGCCGCTACCGCGGACACCTGCGCACTGAAAGTGAAGTTGCCAGCCTCGAAGGTCGCAAGCGCGTTGCCGTCGCGGAAGAAAATGACTTCGCTGTAGGCCTGCCCGCCGATCTGCGGTCCGATGGTGATCTGCGTGACGCTGGTCACCCCCACGAGGCGCCCTTTCTCATACACCGCGCCGTTGCCGTGCGCGCCGCCGATCCAGAAACCGCCTTTACCCACCGAGGGGTAGATGGCGTAAGCATAAGCCTCGTCAAAGAAACGCTGGATGCTGGGATCGCGCTGCTTGAAGCGCGCAATCGCGGCATTCACCTGCGCGCTCATGGTGTCCGCCTGCTGCTGGCTGGCAACCCCGCTTCCCGGCTGCCAGCCCACGCAGCCCGCAAAAATCAGTGCACCCACGCCCGGCAGCATCAGACCAAAACGACTCAGGATCCTCATGACCGCAAACTCCAGTTGTCCGGAATCACGCTAATTGAAAACCCGCCGCCACAGGGCCAAATCGCCGTTTTCGGATGACAGCAGCTCGACGCCGACCAGAAATTCATCCGCGTCTTCCGCTGGGCGGCACCAGCGGGTTTGGCCATGCAGGTGAAAGGAATCACGGTAGCCCTCGATGCTGATCACCACCTCCACCATTTCGCCCGGGCGCAATTGCTGTTTGGCGCGCGCCTGCATGCCCGCGGGCGAGATGTCCACGGTCTTGCAGTACAGCACGTCGCCGGCCGGATCGTCCGACTGAGTGTCCACGCGGCGAATCACCGCGCGCTCTTCACGGCGCAAGCGCGGATATTTCCGGCGCTCTTCCGGTCTATTCATCGATTCCCTCGGCGCAATGGGTGGTTCCATGAGGTCTTTCCCCGGCGTGACCCGGAATTCGGGCCGCCGGTGGGCCACAAAGTAGCGAACCGCAACGCTGACCGCAACTATGTGCTCCCAAGACCTGAAGTATAGCCATGCAAACGGCTAAAATGCGCATACCGGTGTTCCCAGCCCGGCATCACCGGCCAATCCCGCACGCACCAAGGTCATAACCGTGGCAATTCAATTCCCTGCGCATATCTGGCATAACGGTAAAATCAAACCCTGGGCCGAGGCCACCACGCACGTGATGGCGCATGCCCTGCATTACGGCTCCTCCATATTCGAGGGCATCCGCAGCTATCCCACGCCCAAAGGCGTAGCGATCTTCCGGCTCGCGGATCACATGAAGCGGTTTTTCAATTCCGCAAAGATATATGACATTCCCATGCCCTACGACGCCGCCACCATTGCAGACGCCTGCCGCGAAGTGGTGCGCATCAACGGCCTGAAGCGCGCCTACATCCGCCCGATTGCTTTCCGCGGCCTCGGCCAAAGTCTGAGCCTGAGCGCCGAATCGCCCACCGACCTGGCGGTAGGCGCGTGGGAACTCGGCAGTTATCTTGGCAACGGCGTGGTGGACAAGGGCATCGATGCCTGTGTTTCGACCTGGCAACGCTTCGCGCCCAACACCATCCCCGCAGGTGCCAAAGCCGGCGGCAATTACCTCTCCGGCCAGTTGATGGCGCGCGAAGCGCGGCGGCTTGGCTTCGGTGAAGGTATCGCGCTCGACAGCCACGGCTTGCTGAGCGAAGGTGCGGGCGAAAACCTGTTTCTGGTGTTCGAGGGCGCGCTGCACACCACACCGGTGAGCGCGGCCATACTGGACGGCATCACGCGCGATGCGCTCATGAAGCTGGCCGGGGACGCCGGCATCAAAGTCATGGAGCGCAACTTGCCGCGCGAGTACCTGTATCTCGCCGATGAAGTGTTCATGTGTGGCACGGCGGCCGAGATCACGCCGATCCGCTCGGTGGACGGCAAGCCGGTGGGCAAGGGCGAGCCCGGCCCTGTGACGCGGCGCATGCAGCAGTTGTTCTTTGGCCTGTTCGAGGGCAAGACCGCGGACAAATACGGCTGGCTGGATTACGTGAATCAGAACGCCGAGATGCAGACTCCGGCACTGAAAAGCTCCGCCCGGGCTGGATGACGTCATGTCCGAATGCACCGCCACCGATCAGAAAACCGATTTGCTGAATTCGCGCTGGGCGCCGCTGCTGTGGTGGGGGCCGTGGGCGCTGATCATCATCGGCGCCTTCACCGGCGACATCGCGCACACGGCATTATGGACCGTGGGTTTCAGCGTGGCGGGCGCCGCGTGTCTTGCCAACGCACGCCGTTGCGGGCGCCGGCACTGTTTCTATACCGGCCCGGTATATCTGCTGGCCGCGCTCGCGTCGCTGCTCTACGGACTGCACGTTCTGCCCATCGGTGCGAACGGCTGGGGCTGGATCGTAGGCGTGGCGCTGGTGGTCAGCTTGATTGTCTGCTGTGGCCTGGAACCGCTGCAGGGAAAATACATCCGCCGCGCTTGATGCGCTCAGCTCCAGGCTTTCCAGGCCTGGTAATAAGTTTCCGCGCCATCCACGAAACCGCCGTGCCGCGGCTGCCAACCCAGCAGCCGCACCGCTTTGCGGGCGTCCACGTGCTGGTCGAGTGCCAGGCATGCGGCGAAATCACCCATGCTCTGCTGCGCTTCCGCGAGCGGCAGGTGCCTGAATTTCGCCTTGCTCCGGGCCGCAATCACCGCTGCGGCCGCCATCTCGTTCACCGTAGCGCGCGACCTGTCCGTGATGTCAAAGACTTCGCCCCTGAGCCCACTTTCCGCGAGCTTCAAATAGGCATCCGCCAGATCCTCGACGTGCACCATGGCCCAGCGATTGTCGCCGTCGCCGACGATGCTGACCTCGCCGGTTTCGGCGCCGCTGAACCAGGTACCGGTGAGTCCGCCGCGCCCGCCATACACGCAGCCGGGCCGGGCCACCAGCCCGCGGATGCCCGGAGTTTCCAGCACCAGACGCTCGATATCGGGACGGTTTTTCACCAGCTGCGCGGGATTAAGCGGCGTGGTCTCATCCACCAGTTCGTCGTCGGTGTCGCCGTACACCCACACGCCGCTGGTATAAATGACGGTCTTGGGTTGTGCGCCACGCCTGGCTATCGCAAGCAAGACTTCCATCATCTGCCGGTCCAGCTTCAAGGTGTCGGTCTGATAATCGGCCGCGGCATGGATCAACACCGAACATTGCTCGATAGTCGCATACACGCCAGCCGGATTCTGCATCGTGGCGATGACTGGATGAATTTCCGCGCGCCGCAGCAGCACTTCCGCCTCCTTGCGCCGTACCATGCCATAAACCGCATGGCCCGCGCGGCGCAGCGCGCAGGCCGCCGCGAAACCCACATAACCGCTCGCGCCGGTGACAAAAACTTTCATGCTTTGCCCTCCAGGAAATCAACCGAACCGGAAACTCAGGAACGTTTGCGCGCCAGGGTCAGGCCGTCGCCGATCGGCACCATGGATAGCTCGATGCGCTGGTCCTTGTGCAGTGCCAGGTTGAACTCACGGATCGCCACCGTGTCCTTGCTCTTGTCCTTCTTGTCGATCACCGCCCCGTCCCACAGCACATTGTCCACCGCGATCACGCCGCCGGGCCGCAGCAACCGGATGATGCGCTCGTAGTAGTTCAGGTAATTGCCCTTGTCGGCGTCAATGAAGGCAAAATCGTAGCGCCCCTGTTCGCCGCGCTTGAGCAGCCCTTCCAGGGTGTCCAGTGCCGGCGCGAGATGCAGGGTGATGCGTTTTTCCACGCCGGCTTCCTGCCAGTAACGGCGCGCCACCGCGGTGTACTCTGCGCTCACATCGCAGGCGAGGATGTGGCCGTCGTCCGGCAGCGCCAGCGCCACCGACAGGCTGCTGTAGCCCGTGAATACGCCGACCTCGATACAGCGGCTGGCGCCCAGCATGCGCACCAGCAGGCGCATGAACTGACCCTGCTCGGGTGAAATCTGCATGCCGTGTTGGGGAAGCTTGACGGTTTCTGCGCGCAGGCGCTGCAATATCGGCGGTTCGCGCAGCGACACCTGCAACAGATATTCATACAGGCTGTCCGTCATGGAGATGGTACGATTGGACATCGCCCGCACCGCCGGAATTTCCAGTGACCCCTGATTCTACTCCGCTGCGCGTGCTGCAGATAACCGACACGCATCTGTTTGCGGACGCCGGCGGGATGCTGCACGGCATCAATACCCGTGAGACTTTGCAGCGCGTGCTGGACGCCGCGGTGCGTCGGCCGCGACCGGATCTGGTGCTGGCCACCGGCGATCTGGTGCATGACCAACCGGCTGCTTACCCGGCGCTCGCACAAATGCTGCGGCAGCTGCGCGCGCCGGTGGCAGCCATCGCGGGCAACCACGACGATGCCGGGGAACTGCATGCCATGCAGACTTCCGGCCTGCACGTGGGCGGCATGCAGAGCCTGGGCAGCTGGCGCATCCTGCTGCTGAACACGCAGGTATCCGGAAGAGTCGGCGGGCACCTGAGCCAGTCCGAGCTGACGTTGCTGCTGGACGGCCTGCGCACGTCGGGCGACGCTCACGTGCTCATCGCCTTGCACCATCACCCGGTGCCGCTACACAGCGCCTGGCTCGACCGCATTGCCTTGGACAACCCCGATGAATTTTTCGACATCGTGGACCGCAGCGAAAGCGTGCGCGGCGTGATCTGGGGCCACGTGCACCAGGAATTCGACGCCGTGCGCCGCGGCGTGCGCCTGCTGGCCGCGCCGTCCACCTGCGTGCAGTTTCTGCCCAACTCGCGGGACTACGCCGTTGACGATAAACCGCCCGGCATGCGCTGGCTGAACCTGCGCAAAGACGGACGCATCGAAACCGAAGTACACTGGCTCTGAAAGCGTTAATCTGCGTTCCCTGCCCCGGGAAACACACAAGCTGCGGGAGTGTCGGAACATGAACAAGAAATTGCGGCATGCCCTGTTCCTGTGCGCCGCGTTGTTCACTCTGCTGTTGGGCGCCGCGCCACAGGCCAACAGCGCCCAGTTTGCTGCGCTGCAGAACGCCGCCGCGGATACCCCGGCGCGGAATTTCATCTGGCGTGTCAGCAGAGGGCGGACGTCCATGTACCTGGCTGGTTCCATCCACACGCTCAACCCGGACAGTTATCCGCTGCCCGATGTCATGGAGTCCGCATTCCGGGATTCCTACGCGCTGGTGGAGGAAATCAATCTCACCGTGGAGGATCCGGTCAGCGTGCAGCGGCAGGCGCTGCAGCTTGGCGCCTACCCTCCCGGTGAATCCCTGCGCATCGAACTGCCGCCGGCCACCTACCGGCAGGTCGCAACCCTCGCGCAGAATCTCGGGCTGGACATGCAGCAACTGGATCGTTTGCGCCCGTGGCTGGGCAGCATCACGGTGCTGGAAATGCAGTTGCAGCAGGCGGCTTTCAATCCCAGCTACGGCCTCGATCATCATTTCGCCAATGAAGCCCAGATGTCCGGCAAACCCGTGATCGGACTGGAAACTGCGCATCAGCAGTTGGACATGCTCACGCGCCTGCCCACCAGGGTGCAGCAGGCCATGCTGCTGCAATCCCTGCAGCAGGCCCAGCATTTCCAGCTCGAAGTGCACGCATTGATCCGCGCATGGCAAAACGGTGATGTCGCCGGCATGCAGCGCATCATGCAGCATGACTTTGCAAATTATCCGCTGGCCTACAGGCGGCTGATCGTGGATCGCAATCGCGCCTGGTTCCCGCGGCTTGAACGCCTGGCACGCAGCGGCCGTGTGTACTTCGTGGTGGTGGGAGCCATGCACCTCATCGGACCGGACGGGCTGCTGGCGCGATTCCGCAGGGCCGGTTACCGGGTGGAACAGCTATAAGCAGAGTGAGGGGCGAGGAAGTGGGGCGTGAGAATTAAGAGACGTAGGCTACGTTACCTGATACTTCACTGAGCGACTGGTTACCATTGCCTCACTCCTCACGCCCTCACCAGCCCGCTTTGCAGGCGACCCCACTCTGTTATATCTGTTATATCTCGATCATCTCGAAATCTTCCTTTCCGGCGCCGCAATCCGGGCAGTGCCAGTTGAGCGGCACGTCCGCCCAGCGCGTGCCCGGTGCGATCCCGCTCTCGGGATGCCCCTGGGCTTCTTCATACACGAAGCCGCAATTCACACACATGTAGGATTTCAGTGTGACGCGGGCCTGGATGGAGGCAACGGGTTCCATGCTCTCAGAGTATCAGCTCAGTGCCGAAAGCGTGCGGGCATTTTCTCACGGTTGCATCGGCATCCGCACGCACAGCGGTTAAAATCCACGCATGGCCCCCGCGTCACCTCCCGTGGTATTGATCATCGCCGGCAACGACCCCAGCGGCGGCGCCGGCCTGGCCGCGGACACGCAGACCATCACTGCGTTGGGCGCGCATCCCGCGCCGGTGGTTACCGCACTCACCGTGCAGGATACGGTGAATGCTTATCAGGTCGAGGCGGTAGTGACACAACTCGTTGTGGCGCAAGCCGAAACCGTGTTGCGGGACATGCCGGTTGCGGCCATCAAACTCGGACTGTTGGCGAACGCCGAAACCGGCAAAGCCGTGACGCGGCTGCTGCGCGCACATCCCGGAATTCCGGTGGTGCTCGATCCGGTGCTGGTCGCGGCCGGCGGCGCCGCGTTGGCTGAAGAGGCGCTGGTCGCGGTGTATCTCGAAGAGCTGTTGCGGCTGACGACCGTCGCCACGCCCAATGCCGCTGAAAGCCGGCGGCTTGCACCGCGGGCCGCGGATGCGGCGGCGCGCGCAGCGGAGCTGCTGGCGCGCGGCGCGCAACACGTGCTGGTGAAGGGTGCGGATGAAAGCACACCGGATGTCAGGAACACGCTCTTCAGCCAGGGCGGGATTCACAGCGAATTTACCTGGCCGCGGCTGCCCGGGAACTATCACGGCTCGGGCTGCACGCTCGCCTCGGCGATCGCCGCGCTGCTCGCGCAGGGCCGGACTGTCCCGCAGGCCGTCGCCGAAGCGCAGGCGTACACGTGGAATTCGCTGCAGCAAGGCTGGCGCCTGGGCCGCGGCCAAACAATTCCCAACCGCCGGGTCGTGCCATGACCATCCGCAGCCGCATGCTGCACGGTTTGTACGCGGTCACCGATCCCGGTGCCGCACCCGCAATGCCGCTGGCCGAAGCCGTGGCGGCGGCGATCCGCGGCGGCGCGCGTCTTGTGCAGTACCGCGACAAATCCGGCGACGCGGCGCGCCGTCTGCGTGAAGCACAGGCGCTGCTGGCGGTGTGCCGCGAGCACGAGGTGCCGCTCATCATCAACGACGACGTGGACCTCGCCGTCCAGATCGGGGCGGACGGCGTGCATCTCGGCCGCGAGGATGCGCCGCTCGACGAGGCACGCGTGCGCGCCGGCCCGCGCGCCATTCTCGGCGTGTCCTGTTACGATTCGCTCGAGCGCGCGCTCGCCGCCGAGCAGGCCGGCGCGGACTACGTGGCCTTCGGAAGTTTCTTTGCCTCGCCCAGCAAACCCCGGGCGGTGCGCGCGCCGCTGGAACTGTTGCGCACGGTGCGCCAGCGCCTGAACGTGCCGTGCTGCGCCATCGGCGGCATCACGCCGGATAACGGTGCAGCGCTGATCGCGGCCGGCGCCGACATGCTGGCCGTCATCAGCGGGTTATTTGCGTCAGGCGATATCGAATCCGCCGCGCGGCGTTATGCGCGGTTGTTCAAAAATTCGTAGGAGCGGCCCCTAGGCCGCGATTCCGGCATGCATCGCGACGAGGGCGTCGCTCCTACACCGAATACGTCGAAAATGGAGTTTTGCTGTGACCAATGATTTATTCACCCAAGCCCAGCGCTACATCGCCGGCGGCGTGAATTCTCCCGTGCGTGCCTTCAAGGGCGTGGGCGGCGAACCGCTGTTCATCGCACGTGCCGAAGGCGCTTATATATATGACACTGACGGGCGCCGCTATATTGATTACGTGAGCTCCTGGGGGCCGATGATCGCGGGGCATGCGCATCCAAAGGTGGTGCGTGCCGTGCAGGCCGCTGCTGCCGGCGGTTTGAGCTTCGGGGCGCCCACGGAACTTGAAACGCGGCTCGCCCGGCGTATCTGCGAGCTCATGCCGTCCATCGAACTCGTGCGCCTGGTGAACTCCGGTACCGAGGCCACGATGAGCGCCATTCGCCTGGCGCGCGGTTACACCGGTCGCGACAAGATCGTGAAATTCGAGGGTGGCTACCACGGTCATTCCGATTCCTTGTTGGTCAAGGCCGGTTCCGGCGCACTTACGCTCGGCGTGCCGAGTTCCGCCGGCGTGCCCGCCGTGCTTGCTGCGCTCACGCTCACGCTGCCGTACAACGACAGCGAAGCGGTGCGCGCGGCATTCAAACAACACGGCCGCGACATCGCCTGCGTAATCGTCGAGCCGGTGGCCGGCAACATGAGTTGCGTGCCGCCGGTGCCGGGCTTTCTGGAAACTTTACGCGAGCTGTGCACCCGGCACCGCAGCGTGCTGATTTTCGACGAAGTCATGACCGGGTTTCGCGTGGCGCGCGGCGGTGCACAGGCGCTCTACGGTATCCAGCCGGACCTGACCACGCTCGGCAAGATCATCGGCGGCGGCATGCCGGTCGGCGCGTTCGGCGGCCGGCGCGAGATCATGGAAAAAATCGCACCACTGGGTCCGGTGTATCAGGCCGGCACGCTTTCCGGCAATCCGCTCGCGATGGCCGCGGGCCTGGCTACCCTGGAACTGCTGGACGCGTTGGAGTTCCATGCGCAGCTGGAACTGCGTACCCGGCAACTTGCGGAGGGCCTGGGCGAGGCGGCCCAAAACGCCGGCATCGCGCTCAGCGTCAATCACGTGTGCGGAATGTTCGGCTTGTTTTTCAGCAATGCGCCGCGGATCACGAATTACGCACAGGTCATGGCCTGCGATGCGGCAGGCTTCAAACGTTTTTTCCACGCCATGCTGGCGCAAGGCGTGTATCTCGCGCCGTCGGCGTTCGAAGCCGGTTTTGTGTCCGCGGCTCACAGCCAGGCGGACATCGAAGCTACCGTGGCCGCGGCGCGCAAGGCGTTCGCCGCCACCCGACGCGGCTGACATTCACACGGATTTCTGTTCCGCCTGCGACTGCACCAATGCGGCGATGACATCGAGCCGCAGTTGTGCGTCGGACAATTCCAGGAGATGTTGCCGCTGTTTTACCGGCAGTGGCAGCAGTTCGGCGAGCCGGTAACCCACCCAGCTGCTGTCGTCGTAAGCCTTTGTGATCATGGCGTAGCGTTCCGGCAGTTGCGCCAGCAGGGTGCGCAACATCTCGGCCAGCGGCTTGGCGGATTCCGGCAGCGGCAGCGGCGATTCACCCGGCAGCCATTCCACTTCGCCCAGATGCAGACCGTCGTGCTGCACGCGCATGCGTTGTATCCGGAAACGACGCTCGCCAGTCGCGAGAATGTGCAGCAGCCCGTCCGTATCGTTGCTCCAGTCGCGGATGCGCGCCAGCGTGCCCACGGTGTAGGTGCGTGCCGGGCCGGTTTCGCTGCCCTGTTCGATGAGGCACACGCCGAAACCCGCGTCGCTCTTGAGACAGCGGCTCAGCATGTCGAGGTAGCGGGTCTCGAAGATGCGCAGCGGCAACGGCCCGCCCGGAAACAGCACGGTATTCAGCGGAAACAGTGCCAGGGTTTCCGGCATGCCGGCTACGCGGGCCAGGTGGCCGCTGCGGCTTTTTGCTGCAAACGCTCAATCAGTTTTTCATGGATACCGCCAAAACCGCCGTTCGACATGATGAGTACGTGATCACCGCTGCGCACCTCGTTAGCCACGGCATCCACCAACTGCGAAAACTCTCCGCTGACGCTGGCGTGCGCGCCCAGCGGCTGCATGGCGCCAGCCACATCCCAGGTGACGTTCGGCGCCTGATACACGAACACGCGGTCGGCATCGGCGAGCGAAGCAGCGAGGCTGTCGCGATGCACGCCGAGTTTCATGCTCGCGGAGCGCGGCTCGAGCAAGGCGATGATGCGCTGCGTGCCGACGTGCTGGCGCAGGCCGGCCAGCGTGGCGGCGATGGCGGTGGGATGGTGGGCGAAATCATCGTAGACCGTAACGCCGTCAACGTGTGCGCGCACCTCGAGCCGGCGTTTCACGCCCTGGAAACGGATCAGGGCTTCGGCGGCCTGACTCGGGATCACGCCCACGTGATGGGCCGCCGCCACGGCCGCAAGCGCGTTTACGACGTTGTGCTTGCCGACCAGGCGCCATTCCACCAAGGCGGCGGGCTTGCCGCGCCACGCCACGGTGAAGGCGCTGCCGTCCGCGGCCACGTGACGCGCGGTCCAGTCCCCTTCAGCGAGGGAAAAAGTTTCGCGTGGAGTCCAGCAGCCCTGGGCGAACACGCTTTGCAGCGCGGCATCCGCGGCGTTGGCCACCAGCAGTCCATTGCGGGGCACGGTACGCAGCAGATACTGAAACTGCGTCTGGATGCTGGCCAGGTCCGGATAGATGTCCGCGTGGTCATATT
>JAGWLP010000031.1 GCA_028864905.1 Gammaproteobacteria bacterium | reverse complement strand
GATTGCCATGTCCGTTGCCAATCACTCGCCGGGTTCCTATGACCAGGGCGGCGCGATGCAGGAAAAGCTCATTGACCAGCGCCTCGCGCCCATCGGCGACGTGCAGATCGCCGGCACTGCCAACACTCAAGTGGCCTCCACAGCCCCTGCCGCGGGCGCGGCGGGCGCCTCCGAGAGCGGCAAACAGATCTGGGAAGGCACCTGCTCCGCCTGCCACGCGACCGGCGCGCTTGGCGCGCCCAAGATCGGCAACCAGGCGGACTGGGCACCGCATCTCGCCAAGGGCCTGAAAGTGCTGGAGCAGCACGCCCTGCACGGTTTCCTGCAGATGCCCGCCAAAGGCGGCAATCCGTCGCTCACCGACGCCCAAGTCATCAAGGCTCTTGAGTACATGATCAGCCAGAGCGGTGGCGCAAACCTGATCCACAAATAAATCGTTATCCGCTAGGGATACCAACGGCCGCTCCTTGAGCGGCTTTTTGTTGGCGCCATTTGCTTGACAGGCTTGAACGTTAGTCTACACTAACCGTCAGTGAATACTAACCTACAACTCAAGCTGCAGGTACTGGGCGACCCCACGCGTATGGCGATCTTCGAACGCCTGGCCCACGGCCCCTTGGCGGTGGTGGACATCGCCGACGGCCTGCCGGTCACCCGCCCGGCGGTGTCCCAGCACCTGAAGGTGCTGAAGGAGGCGGGCTTGGTAACCAACGAACGGGCGGCCAACCGCAATCTGTACCAGCTCAACCCCGCGGGCGTGGCTGCACTGCGTGATTATCTTGACCAGTTTTGGCAGCAATCCCTGCAGGCCTTCAAAAAAACCGCGGAAAAATCCTTCAAGGAGAAAACCAAATGAACCAGCCCATGACCGAAACGACGGCCATCCCGTCCGTGCGTCACACCGTCATCGTGGAAGCGCCGCGCGCGCACGCATTCGAGGTGTTCACCCGCGGTCTCGACACTTGGTGGTTCCGCGACCACCACATCGGCAAGGAACCCCTGCAAGAGGCCGTGATGGAGCCGCGCGCCGGCGGACGTGTGTATGAGCGCGGCATCCACGGGACGGAATGCGACTGGGGTCGGGTGCTGGTGTGGGAACCGCCCGCGCGCTTGGTGGTGTCCTGGCAGATACAGCACGACTGGGGATTCGATCCCGACCCCGCTCACGGCAGCGAATATGAAGTCCGCTTTATCGCGGAAACCGCGGTGCGTACACGCGTCGAGTTCGAACACCGGCATTTCGAGCGCCACGGGGCGCGCGGCCAAGCGATGCACGACGCCGTGACAAAAGGCTGGGCCAAATTGCTTGCGGCTTACGCCCAGATCGCCAGCCAGGCCTGACGGCGGGCATCCCTCTCAAACCCCATTTCAATCCGGAGATTCTGTATGGCCGAGATACTGCATCTCATCAAAATCAATGCCGCGCCCCAAAAAACGTATCAGGCAATTTCTACCGTCGGAGGTATTCGCAACTGGTGGACGCGCGACGCCGACCTCGACACGAAAATCGGCGGCAATGGCGAGTTCCGCTTTGCTGACGGCAAGCGCATCACCAAAATACGGATCGAGGAACTCCAGCCATCTGGTTGCATGGCGTGGAAAGCGCTCTCCGCGCCGATACCCACCTGGGCAGGCACAACCATCAACTTTGAACTGCGCGCTGAAGACAATGGCGGCACGCTCGTGCACTTTGCACACCGCGGCTTCAAAGACGCGGATGACATGTTTGCCTATTCGGCCACCGCCTGGGGTTATTTCATGGTCAGCCTGAAGCAGTACTTGGAGACCGGCAAGGGCATGCCACATCCTGATGACGTGTTCTCCCGCGTTACCAAACCCTGAGGTGATATCAGACTACCAATTCGGCGCAAAACAAGCCGGGATATTCCCCCAACACGCGCGGCCAGGTTTGGTTAACGAGCAAGTGAAGGCATTAGGCGCCGGAGGAAATGACCATGACAAAAGTAATTTTCGGAAATCATACAGCGGTGCATGCCGCGCGCTCGGAACAGGACCGGATCCGCAAATTTTATGGCGATGTCCTGGGCTGCAAAGCCAGAGTCAAGACCGATGCAGTGGACCGCTTTGAATTGGATGACTTCCACTTTGTTTTCGTCTGGCAGAGCCCGGCTCTGGATGCGAGTGGTTTCTTGAAGGCGATCTGGCTGGAACTCAAGACCGACAACACCGAGGAAATGCAACAGAAAATTCTGGCCTTCGGCGTTAAAAAACTTGATGTGCCCGATCCGCACCTTTACTTCCAGGCTCCGGGCGGGCAGGTGTTTCGGCTCGTGGGTATCGACGAAGACCTGTCTGTGTATGAGAAATCATATTCATCAAGACCTAGATCGTCCGCATCGACATCATAAATGCACGCATGAGAATCCGCTGGCGTGATGAATAAGTCAAAGGTTCCCTGATATTTTTCGGGAGAATATATACATGCAACGCAAACTGATTGCACCGTTACTGGGACTCACCGACCTGCTCATCGCTCTCGGCGCCTTCGGTCACAGCTTCATGGGCCGCAAGACACTGGATGCGGGGCTCGCACAGCTTTCACTCGACCCGCATACGCACAAGCTGATTTATCTGGTGTGGTATTTCTGCGGCGGCTGCATGCTGGTGTTCGGCCTGCTGGTGATCGGCAGTGCTTGGCGAGGCTGGCGCGGCGAACAGCGCAGTTTGATGGTTGCCCAGTTGATTGGCATTTTCTATGTGCTGGTCGGGGTGCTCGCGCTCGCCTACATGCGCGAAGCGTTCTGGAGCGTGTTTGTCATTCTGGGCGGACTGACGCTGATTTTTTCTTTTATTCTGCGGAAAACCGAACGGTCCGCAGCCTAATTCAAACTACAACCTGCTGGCGGTCGAGCAGACGATAACCAATGGCTTCGGCCACGTGCATACTGTTCACGCTCTCGCTTGCGGCCAAGTCCGCGATGGTACGTGCGGTCTTGAGGATGCGGTGGTAAGCGCGCGCGGAAAGCCCGAGGCGCTCGGTGGCACGCTCCAACAGGTCGAGTCCTTGACTGTCGGGCGAGCAAAAATGTCCGGTTTCCCGCGGCGTGAGCCGCGCGTTGGGTTTGCCGCAGCGCGCGAGTTGGCGGTTGCGCGCCGCCAGCACCCGCGCCGCCACGCTGCTGCTCGGTTCGCCGTCGGGCGGCGCATCCGGCCGGAGCGCCGCGCGCGGCGGGCGCGGCACGTCCACGTGCAGATCAATGCGGTCCAGCAACGGCCCCGAAATGCGCGCACGGTAGCGCTGCACCTGCTCGGCGGTGCAGCGGCAACGGCCCGAGTCGTCCCCCAGGTAACCGCAGGGGCAGGGATTCATGGCGGCGATCAGCTGGAAGCGCGCCGGAAATTCCGCCTGGTGCGCGGCGCGCGATACCACGACTTGGCCGGTCTCGAGCGGTTCACGCAGCACTTCGAGCACATGGCGGTCGAATTCCGGCAGCTCATCGAGAAACAACACGCCGTGATGCGCCAGTGATATTTCTCCGGGACGCGGTACCGAGCCGCCGCCCACCAGCGCTACACCGGAGGCGGTGTGGTGCGGCGCGCGATACGGCCGCTGGCGCCAGCTTCTGGCGCTGAAACCGCTGTCGCTGATCGAGGCAATGGCCGCGGTTTGCAGGGCTTCTTCCTCGCTCATGGGTGGCAGGATGCCGGGCAGGCGCTGCGCCAGCATGCTCTTGCCGGTACCGGGCGGCCCGATGAACAACAACGAGTGGCTGCCGGCGGAGGCGATTTCCAGCGCGCGCTTGGCGCGGTGCTGGCCGCGCACTTCGGCAAGATCATCGTATTGCGGGGCGTGACCGACGAGTGCGGACAGCTGCGGGCGCAGACGCTGGGCGCCGGTCAGATGCGCACACACGTCCAGCAGATGCCGCGCTCCCAGCACCGTCACGCCGGACACCAACGCGGCTTCGTCGGCGTTGTCGCAGGGCAGTACCAAGCTGCGGCCGGCCGCGCGCGTCTTGAGCGCCGCGGGCAACACTCCGCGCACCGGCTTGAGTTCGCCCGAAAGCGACAGCTCACCGAGAAATTCCACGTCGCGGAAAACTTCCACCGGTAACTGGCCGGAAGCGGCCAGGATGCCGAGCGCGATCGGCAGGTCGAAGCGTCCGCCTTCTTTCGGCAGGTCGGCAGGCGCAAGATTCACGGTGATGCGGCGTGCGGGAAAATCGAAGCGTGAATTGAGCAGGGCGCTGCGCACCCGGTCGCGGGACTCGCGCACCGCGGCTTCCGGCAGGCCCACGATGGCAAACGCCGGCAGGCCCATCGAGAGATGCGCCTCCACGGTAACCTCGGGGGCTTCAATGCCCACCAGCGCGCGACTGAAAATCCGGGCCAGCATCCTTGCCGATTCCTTCCCTGCTGCGGCGGCTATTTTTTCCTGGTGGCCGTGGCCGCGCGGCTTTCAAACTCGGCTTCCAGTTCCTGCAGGCGCGCGGCCAGTTCCTCGAGGCGCTCGCGGGTACGCGACAGTACCGCGGCCTGCACGTCGAATTCCTCGCGCGTCACCAGGTCGAGTTTGGCGAATACGCTCTGCAGCACCGCGCGGAAGTTCTTTTCCGCATCCGCCTTGAAGTCGCGCAGGCCCGCCGGCACGCTGTCGGCGAGTTTCCGCGCGAGGTCGTCGAGTATCTTGGGATCCAACGCCATGCTTGCCACCTGGCCGCTCGCATTCCGGGTCCAGTATATACCGCACTCCCCTCCGGGTGCGGGACGGGGTGCTAGACTGATAGCGGGCATTCCGGACCGGGGCGGGCGGCAGCATGAAAATGGTGAGCGCGGTCATCAAACCCTTCAAGCTCGACGACGTGCGCGAGGCACTTTCAGATATCGGCGTACAGGGCATCACCGTGACCGAGGTCAAGGGTTTCGGTCGACAAAAGGGCCACACCGAACTTTACCGCGGTGCCGAGTACGTGGTGGATTTCCTGCCCAAGGTGAAGATCGAGCTGGCGGTGCCGGACGACCTGCTGGAGCGCGCCGTCGAAGCCATCAGTCATGCCGCCAAGACCGGCAAGATCGGCGACGGCAAGATTTTCGTTTATGACCTGGAACAGGCGGTACGCATCCGCACCGGCGAAACCGACGCCCAGGCCCTGTGAGGACAGCGTGATGAAACTCCGTAGTCTGATTTTGCTAACGGCCGCGCTCGTCACGACGGCGGCATTGGCCCAGGGCGCTGTATACAAATGGGTGGACAAGAACGGTAACGTGCATTACAGCGCGGTGCCGCCGACCTCCACGCTTGCACCCACCGCCATCATCAACACCGCCGACAACTCGGTACCGGCGGCGCGCAGCGCGCCATCAGCCGCGTCCGCGGTCGCGGCCCTCACCACCATCAAGGGCGATGATTCCCCCGCCTGCAAGACCGCGCGTGAAACCCTGGCGAAATACATGAGCGCCAGCTATCTGTACACCCTGGGCAAAGACGGCATACAGCAAAAGCTTGACGCGGAGCAGCAGGCGGCCACCGTCGCGCAGGCCAGGAACGCCGTGACCCAGACCTGTGCATCGCAGGCCTCGCCGCCGTGAACGCAAAGCGCCTGCTGCCGGCCCTGATTGTGCCTGCAGCGCTGGTATTCGCCGCCGCCCAGGCGCAGCAGGTGTACCGCTGGGTGGATGCACAGGGCAACGTGCATTATTCGCAGATCCCGCCGCCCTCAGCCGTCACCAAGGCTAAGGTAATCGACGTCGCGCCGCCGCTGCCCGATCCTACCGGGGTAGCGCAGCAGCAGCAGCTGGTCAAATCGGTGGCGGCCGCCGACGCCGCGCAACAAAAGGCGGCTGAGGAAGCCGCGCAGGCCGCAGCCAAAAAGGCCCAACAGCAGCAAGCCTGCGACGCCGCACGCAAGCAGTTGCAGGCTTACATGGACACCCACCGGGTCATCACCAACTCCACGAGCGCCAGCCCCGCGTATTACACCGGGGATGATCTGGTGAAACTCCGTGAGCAGACGCAACAACAGGTAAACAAGGCCTGTGCCGGCACCTGAATGCCGAGCCTGGCATTGCGCCATCCGATCCGCGATTGACCATCCCTGACCTCTTTTATCTTGCAGGCGCTTGCCGTACGCTTGCGCGGTTTTTTCCGACCGCCACCGGAATATCACGCTCATGAGCAGCCAGCCGATCGAGGACGCCCGTGAAATTTTCAACGTGCTGCGCTGGGGCGACGGTTATTTCGACATCAATGACCAGGGGCACTTGGTGGTGTTCCCCACGCGCAAGCGCGAGGACGGCTGCGTGGACATGTACCGGCTGGCCACCGAAGTCGGCAAATGGAACCTCAACCTGCCGGTGCTGTTCCGTTTCGGCGACATCCTGCGCGATCGCGTGGACCGGCTGTGCAACGCCTTCGCCAAGGCGATGGAATACCACGAGTACAAGGCCGGCTACACCGCGGTCTATCCCATCAAGGTCAACCAGCAGCGCGCGGTGGTCGAGGACATACTCAAGCACGGCGAAGGCCGCGTCGGTCTCGAAGCCGGCAGCAAACCGGAATTGCTGGCGGTGCTGGCACTGGCGCCGGCCGGCGCCTCGATCGTGTGCAATGGCTACAAGGACCGTGAGTACCTGCGCCTCGCACTCATCGGCCAGCAGCTCGGACACAAGGTTTACATCGTCATCGAGAAGCTCAACGAGCTGGATCTGCTGTTGCGCGAGGCCGCGGAGATGGGCGTCAAACCCACGCTCGGCGTGCGCGTGCGCCTGACCAGCACCGGGCGCGGCAAATGGGAGCACACCGGCGGCGAGAAATCCAAATTTGGCCTGTCGGCCGGACAGATTCTGGAAGCCGTGGAGCGGCTCAAGACCGCCGGCATGCTGAACTGCCTGCAGCTGCTGCATTTCCATCTGGGCTCGCAGATCGCCAACATCCGCGACGTGCAACGCGGCATGCTGGAAGCCGGGCGCTGTTTCGCGGAACTCGCGGAACTGGGCGTGGGCGTGCGCATCATGGACGTGGGCGGAGGACTCGGCGTGGACTACGAGGGTACGCGCTCGCGCAGCTCCTGCTCCATGAACTACAGCATGGAGCAGTATGCCAACACCATCGTGCGCTCGCTGTGGGAAATCTGCGAGGAATACGAGCTGCCGCACCCCGGCATCATCACCGAATCGGGGCGCGCCATCACCGCGCATCACGCGGTGCTGGTAACCGAGGTGGTGGACCGCGAGTCCATTCCCGACAAGCCGCTCACCGCGCCCGACCCCGAGGATCCGCAAATCCTCATGGACCTGTGGGAGGATTACGAGAATACCGATGGGCGTTCGCTGCTCGAAGTCTATCAGGACGCGCTTTACTGGAACGGCGAGGCCCAGACCATGTACATCCACGGCGTGCTCACACTCGAGCAACGCGCGCGCGCCGAGCAGATTTACCACGCCACCTGTCGCAAGGTGCGTGACGGTCTCAAACCCACCACGCGCGCGCACTCCGACGCGATCTTCGAGATTGACGAGAAACTTGCGGACAAGTTCTTCTGCAACATGAGCGTATTCCAGTCGGTGCCGGATGTCTGGGCCATCGACCAGGTGTTCCCCATCATGCCGGTGCATCGCCTCGCAGAACCGCTCACGCGGCGCGCAGTGCTGCAGGATCTGACCTGCGATTCCGATGGCCGCATCGAACAGTACGTGGACGAGGAGGAACTTGAAGCCACCATGCCGGTACACGCCATGCACAACGGCGAACCTTATTACCTCGGGTTCTTCATGGTGGGGGCTTACCAGGAGATCCTCGGCGACATGCACAATCTGTTTGGCGACACCGACTCGGTGAATGTCGAACTGGACGCCGCGAACGGCTACAAGCTGCTCAAGTCCGAACAGGGCGACACCGTCGAGGAAGTACTGCGCTACGTGCACTTTGAACCCAGCGACTTGGTGGTGCGCTACCGCAGCAAGATCGACCAGGCTGCGGGTCTGGATCCCTACCAGCGCGCCCAGTACCTGAAGGAACTGGAAGAAGGCCTCAAGGGCTACACCTACCTGGAGAAGTGAACGCTGCGGCGGCGCTGTGCCTGGCGCGGGCCGCGCGCGTTGCCACACCCACCCCGTGAACTCGGCCACCCAAGCACGCCCCTCGCTTTTCGCCAACCGCAACTTCACGCTGCTGTTCGGCGGCAGTTCGATTTCCGCGATCGGCGATCAATTCACGCTGGTGGCGCTGCCGTGGCTGGTGCTGAAGCTCACCGGCAATCCCGCGGCGCTCGGCATCGTGCTCGCGGTGATGGCATTTCCACGCGCGGCTTTCATGCTCATCGGCGGCGCGGTCGTGGACCGGCGCTCGCCGCGGCGCGTGCTGCTCGAGGCGCGCGCCGCGAACGCTGCGTGCATTGTGATCTTGGCGGTGCTGGTGCTGACCGGTGCCATCCATATGTGGATGATTTATCTGCTGGCGCTGGGCATCGGCCTGTCCACGGCATTCGCCTATCCGGCGGGCACCGCCATCCTGCCGCAGCTGGTGGAACTGCAGCAGTTGCGCTCGGCCAATGCGCTGTTCATGGGCATGCGTCAGCTGGCGTTGATCGTCGGACCGGTGCTGGCCGGATTCGTGATCGCGCTCGGCGCGCATGCGGTGTCCGCGCAGCATCTGCCGGATGCGCGCGGCATGGGTCTGGCGTTCAGCATTGACGCGGCCAGTTTTGTGGCGTCGCTGGTCTCGTTGCTCATGATCCGCATCCGCGGCGATTTCCATCCGGCCGCGGCCGGCGGCGGCATGCTCGCCAGCGTGGCGGCGGGTCTGCATGGCGTGTGGAAGGATCTGCCGCTGCGCGCTTTCGTGCTGTACGTCGCCATCGTTTCAGTTTTTGTGGGCGGTCCCATCCAGGTGGGCCTGCCGGTACTGGCGGACACGCGCCTCAACATGGGCGCGGCCTCGCTCGGCATCCTCATGACCGCGAACGGCGTCGGCATGTTCGCCGGCAGTTTCCTGTCCGGCCTCGGTAGCCGCCTGGTGCGCGGGCGACTGGGACTCATGGTGCTCGGTTTCGATGCGCTCTCGGGCCTGGCCCTCGCCGGGCTGACATTAGTGCACACCACCTATAGCGGCGCGGCATTGCTGCTGTGCGCCGGACTGCTCACCGGCATCGTGCAAATCGCGATCTTCACCTGGATCCAGCAGCGCGTGCCGCAGGAAATGATGGGGCGCACCATGAGCATTTTGATATTTACCTTCATGGGGTTGGCGCCAATCTCGGCCGCGATCGCCGGAGCTTTGCTCAAGGTGATTTCGCTGGGCGCGCTGTTCGGTATCGCCGGGTTAGCGCTGACTGTGATCGCACTGAGCTGCCTGAGCAGTCCACAGCTTCGCAGCATCCGTGCAATTAAGACACAACCGACAAAAAGCACTTGATGCTGAATTTCAGCATAGCTATAAATCCGGAGCCGTAATGGACTCTAACCTAAAAACCGGTTTCATCGGCCTGGGCGCTATGGGTTGGCCCATGGCGCTCAATCTGCACAAGGCGAAACTGCTCGCCGCTGCGTACAACCGCACGCACGCAAAAGCCGTGGCGCTGGCAAAGGAAACCGGCTGCCTCGCCGCCAAAGACATCCTCGAGCTGGCGAAGCATTGCGGCGCCGTGGTGCTCTGTGTCACGGCCGATCAGGATGTACTGCAAGTCATGGACGCACTGGCTGCAACTCTCAAACCGGAGAGTCTGGTCATTGACTGCTCCACGGTGAGCGCCGCGACCGCGCGGGAAGCGGCAGCCCGTCTCTCCAAACGCAAAATTGATTTCCTCGACTGCCCGGTTTCCGGCGGTACCGAGGGCGCGAAACACGGCACGCTCGCCATGATGTGCGGCGGCAACGAAAAAGCTTTCCAACGTGCACAGCCAATTCTGAATGCGCTCGGCAAGCGCATCGTGCTCATGGGGTCGGTGGGCGCGGGCCAGGCCACCAAGGCGGTGAATCAGATCGCCGTGGCCGGGATCGCTCAAGCGATCACCGAAGCCCTGGCCTTTGCCGAGGCCGAAGATTTGCCGTTAGACAAAGTGATAGACGTGGTAGGCAGCGGCGCGGCGGGTTCCTGGTTCATGACACACCGCGGCCCCACGATTGCACAAGGCCGCTATCCGTTGGGTTTCAAGGTTACGCTGCACGACAAGGACTTGGGCATCGTGCAGCAGATGGCCGCGGCGCGTGGCGCACAACTGCCGGTGGTGGAAATGACCCGCGTGCACTACCGGCGACTGCTGCAGGCCGGGCATGGGGACGAAGACATTTCAGCCTTGTTCCGTCTCAAGCGTCAACTGTTCAAGCACTGAACCGGGCGCATGCCGGTCCCGCCACGCAAGTGCGCGGACGCTCTTGCCCGCCGCACTGGAACCGCCGACACTGGTGCACATGGCCAAAGCCGAATACGCCCGACGCGCAACCGACGAATTTTTCCTGCCGGATTTCTGCTCCGCGCCGGTGGTGCTGATCGTGGTGCTGATCGCCGAACTCACTGCCTTCGTGCTGGTGGTGGCGCGCAACCTGCCGGGTGAGGGCCCGGCCCTGTGGCTGGACCTGGCGCGCATTTCACTGTTTTTACAGTGGATCGCGCTCACCAGCGCCGGGGTGCTGTGCGCCACACGCAAGTACCTGCGGCGCATGCCGCTGCGTCACGCCGCAGGCGTGAGTTTTGTGCTGCTGCTCATCACCACCGGAGTGCTGAGCGAAGTGGCCTTCGAACTCGCACGCTACACCGGCATCGGTCAAGGCTTCCTGCCCGGCAGTCATACCGGTTTTCTGTTGCGCAACCTCATCATCTGTGCCATCGTCAGCGTGCTGGTGCTGCGCTATTTCTACGTGCAGCATCAGTGGAAAGCCAATGTGCAGCGCGAGGCGCGCGCGCGCATCGAGGTGCTGCAGTCGCGTATTCGTCCGCATTTTCTGTTCAACAGCATGAACACCATCGCGGCCCTGATCCGCAGCACGCCGGACATGGCGGAACGCACCATCGAGGATCTCTCGGACCTGTTTCGCGCCAGCCTCAAGCAGACCAGTCCGATGGTGCCGCTCAGCGACGAACTGGCCATCACGCGCCAGTATCTGGGCATCGAGGAGCTGCGTCTGGGCGAGCGCCTCAAGGTCAACTGGAACATTGATGCGTTGCCCGTGGATGCGAACGTGCCGCAACTGATACTGCAGCCGCTGCTGGAAAACGCCATCTATCACGGCATCGAGCCCCAGCCGCACGGCGGCACCGTGGACGTGGTCGGCCGCTTCGACGCCAAGGCCCTGAACATCCTGATCAGCAACCCGCTGCCGCCCGAGGGCGCGCCGCGGCGGCGCGGCAACCAGATGGCGCTCGACAATGTGCGCCAGCGACTGGTGCTGGCCTGGCCCGAGCGTGCCACACTGGACGCCCAGGCGGCCGATGGCGTGTATCGTGTGCACCTGAGTTTCCCCTACGAGAGCCATACCCCATGAAAGTGCTGGTAGTGGACGACGAGTTGCCGGCGCGCGCCCGGCTCAAGGAACTGCTGGCCACGCTGCCCGACTGTGAAGTCGCGGGCGAGGCCAGCAATGGCCGCGAGGCCCTGCAATTGTGGGAGGACAAACAGCCGGACGTGCTGCTGCTCGACATCCGCATGCCGGTGATGGATGGGCTGGAAACCGCGCGCCATCTTGCGGGGCTGGATAATCCACCGGCGGTGATTTTCACCACCGCGTATGACGAATTCGCGGTGGATGCCTTCGACACCCACGCCATCGCCTACCTGTTGAAACCAGTGCGCCAGGAGCGGCTGGCGAGCGCCTTGGCGCGCGCCGGACGTCTGAACCGCATACAACTGACCCGGGTCACCACCGAGACCCGAACCGCGAACGTGCGCCAGCATATCTGCGCGCGCCTGCGCGAGCGCCTGCACGTGGTGCCGGTGGAACACGTGCAATGCTTCATCGCCGACCAGAAATACGTCACGGTGTGTCACACCGACGGTGAGCTGCTGATTGACGAAGCCCTCAAGGACCTGGAAACCGAGTTCGGCGAACGCTTCCTGCGCGTGCATCGCAACGCACTGGTGGCACTCAAATACGTGCAGAGTCTGGACAAGAGCGAGGATGGACACTTTCTCATCCGGTTGCGCGGGCGCGAACAACCCGTCGAAGTCAGCCGCCGGCTGGTGGCCACGGTGCGCGCACGTCTACGCGGCCGGCTCTGACTCCGCGCTGCATTCGCGTCGGCACGTCTCCCGCTCCCGCCATGTCTCCGCGCACGCTCCGCATCGCCACGCGCAAGAGCGCGCTCGCGCTGTGGCAGGCCGGGCACGTGGCCGAGCGGCTGCGGGCGCTCGCGCCTGCGCAGCCGGTGGAACTGCTGCCGCTCGTCACCCAGGGCGACCGCGAGCTGAATGCCTCGCTGGCGCAGGCCGGCGGCAAGGGCTTGTTCATCAAGGAACTGGAAACCGCGCTCGCCGACGGGCGCGCGGATCTCGCGGTGCATTCCATGAAGGACGTGCCGGTCGCACTGCCGCAAGGCCTGATGATCGCCGCGGTGCTGGAGCGCGAGGATGCACGCGACGCTTTCGTGTCGCGCCGCTGGCCGAACCTCGCGGCGCTACCGGCCGGCGCCTGTGTCGGCAGTTCCAGCCTGCGCCGCCAGTGCCAGCTGCGGCACCAGCGCCCGGACCTCAGGCTGTGGCCACTGCGCGGCAACGTGGACACGCGGCTGCGCAAGCTCGAACGCGGTGAATTTGACGCCGTGGTGTTAGCGCTCGCGGGATTGAAGCGGCTCGGACTTGCGCACACAATCAGCAGCGTGCTCGAGCCCGAAACCTGCCTGCCGGCCATTGCCCAGGGCACTATCGGCATCGAGTGCCGCGCGGATAACCGGGAGATTCTGGACTTGCTCACGCCCCTGAACCATGCGCCCACCTGGCAGCGCACGCTGGCCGAGCGCGCGTTGAACCGCGGCTTGTCCGGCAGTTGCCAGCTGCCGGTCGCGGGTTACGCGGAACTGCAAAATGACGCTACGCTGCGGCTGCGCGGCTGCGTCGGCCTGCCGGACGGCAGCCGCCTGATTGCCGGCGAGACCTGCGGCCCGGCGACCCAAGCCGAGGAGCTCGGCTTGCGACTTGCCCAGGACCTGCTCGCACGCGGCGCCGCCGAAGTGCTGCGCCAAGTGTCGGAAGCCTGACCGTGGCCGCTCCCAAACCGCTGCGCGACGCCAGCATCGTGATTACCCGGCCGGTGCACCAGGGCGAGGCACTCAAGGCACGCCTGGAAAGCAAGGGCGCGAGCGTGCTGCACTTCCCCACCATCGAAATCCTGCCGGCCGCGCGCAGCAACGAATTGCAGGACTGCTTTCAGCGTCTGGAGCGCTACCAGTACGCGATTTTCATCAGCCCCAACGCCGTGGATTACGCCGCCGATTTCATGGATTTCGCTTTGCTGCCGCCCAAGCTCAAACTGGCCGCGATCGGCCCGGGCACCGCACGCGCCCTGAGTGTACACGGCCGCAAACCCGACATGCTGCCGCGCGACGGCGCGAGCAGCGAAGCGCTGCTGAAGCTCAAGGCGCTGAATGCCGTGACCAACAAGCGCATCCTCATCGTGCGCGGCCAGGGCGGACGCGAGCTGTTGGCCGAGACCCTGGAAGAACGCGGGGCGGAGGTGGATTACGCAGAGGTTTACCGGCGCGCGATTCCGCGCATTGAGCATGCCGAACTTGGCAGCTGGTTCCGGCAAGGCAAGGTGGACACCATCACGGTCACCAGCCGCGAGGCCCTCCTGAATCTCGACCGCATGCTGAGTCCGGCGATGACTCCATATCTGCGTGCCTCCCAGCTTTTGGTGTCGAGCACGCGTGTGATTAAACTGGCGGGCGCCCTGGGGGTGCGGCGTCGGCCGCTGGTCGCGGCCGATGCCAGCGACCGCGCGCTCGTGCACGCGCTCGTCAACTGGTGGACACGCCAGGGGCGCGAACAACGCAAACACCGGAGAGAGCATGAGCGAAGCGCCTGAATCCAGTGAAGCCGGCGGCCCGGAGCAGGGTCCGATGCGCGCGGCGGCGGCGTTTCCGGCCCGACACCTGCGCTGGCCAGGATGGCTGGCTTTGGTGCTGGCGCTCGTGGCACTGGCGCTGGCCATCGCAGGCTGGGTGAACTTCAGCCGTGCACAGCAACGGCAACTCGCGCGCCAAGACGCGGAGCTGCAAGCCGTGAACCGGCGGCTGGATGCGCTCAGCCAGACGGCGGCGCTCAAGAGCCAGCTGGACAGCGAGCAGAACAACACCCAGCAGGCGCTCAAGACCTTCAGCGACCAGCTCGACAGCATGGGCGCGGCGCTTACCGATCTGCGGCGGCGCTCCGAGCGCGGCCGGGATGCCTGGATCAAGGCGGAAGCGGCCACCTTGCTCCTGGCCGCCAACGACCAGGTGGAGTTGAATGCCGATCCGGCACTGGCGTTGAAAGCGCTGGCCGCCGCCGACGAGCGCTTGAAATTGCTTTCCGACCCGGGGCTGATCCCGGTACGCCAGTTGATCGCCAAGGAAGAAGCCGCGTTGCGCGCGGTGCCGCAAGCCGACGTGGCCGGCATGGCGGTCACGCTCACCAGCCTCATGGACTCTGCAGGCCAGTTTCCGCTGAAGCGCGTGGCGCCGGAGAAGTACACGCCGGGCGGCGCGGTCCCGTCTGCGGCCAGCGACCAGCCCCGGCCGACCTTGTGGCAGCGTTTCAAAGCCGGGCTGGACCGTCTGGGACGGGACATCTTTACGGTGCATCACCGCAATCAGCCGATTGCGCCGCTGTTGACGCCCGAGCAGGATTATTTCCTGCGCCAGAACCTGGAATTGCGCCTGGCCGCGGCGCGCGCCGCCTTGTTGCAGCGCGACAGTGCGGCGTTCCAGAGCAGCGCGCACCTCGCGCGCACCTGGCTGGAAACCTACTTCAATCCGCAGGATGCCGGCGTGAAAGCTGCGATCCAGGCGCTCGCACAAATGCAGGGGCAGCAGCTCAATCCGCCGCTGCCGGACATTTCCGCATCGCTCACGCTGCTGCGGCGCCTGGAGCCACCGCGCGCCAGCGCGCCATGAAATACGCCTTCTACATCCTCTTGGCGCTGCTCGCCGCAGTCATCATCGCCGGCGCGTTGCACGTGGACAGCGGCTACGTGCTGCTCTCGTGGCGCGACACCAGCGTGGAGATGTCACTCGGAACGCTCGCGGTGCTGATCCTGGTGGTGTTCTTCGGCCTGTACCTGCTGACCACGCTGGTGGTCAAACTCTGGACTTTTCCGCGGCGCGTGCACGAGGCCATGGAGCGGCGCCGCGAAGCGCGCTCGCGGCGCTCCGTGATCCGCGGCCTGATTGATCTCGCCGAAGGCCGCTGGGCCGATAGCGAGCGCCATCTGATACGCCACGCCGCCGACAGCAAGGTACCGCTGATCACCTACATCGCGGCGGCGCGCGCCGCGCAGATGCAGGGCGCACACGAGCGCCGCGACACCTATCTGCGTCGCGCCCATGAGCGTGAACCCGCGGCGCAACTCGCGGTGCTGCTCACCCAGGCGGAATTGCAGATCGCGCATCGTCAGTACGAGCACGCACTCGCCACGCTGCGGCGTCTGCAGGAACTCGATCCCAACCACGCTTACGGCCTGAAACTGCTGGCGCGCCTGTACCGCAAGCTCGGCGACTGGCAGGCGCTGCACGCGCTGGTACCGAAACTGCGCGACACGCGTGCCCTGCCGCGCATGGAAATCGACCGGCTGGAAACCCACGCGGTGTGCGCACTGCTGGAACGCCTGGATAGCTCATCGGGTGCACCGCAGGTCGAAGCCATGTGGAACGCGCTGCCGCGCCGCCAACACAGCGATGCCGGCATCGTGCGCGCGTATGCGCAGTTCCTGCTGAAGAGCGGCGAATCCAAAACCGCTGAAAGTGTGGTGCGCGAGGCGCTCAAGGCCAATTGGGACGATGAATTGATCCTGCTCTACGGCCAGACGCGCGGCGACGATCCGGTGCGGCAACTGGCGCGCGCCGAGGAATGGCTGGCAGAAAAAGGCGAGAGCGCGGCGCTGCTCTTGACCGCGGGTCGCCTGTGCGCCGCGGCCAGGCTCTGGGGCAAGGCGCGCAGCTATCTGGAATCCAGCATCGTGCTGGGTGCCCGCCCCGAGGCCTACGAGGAACTCGGGCGGCTGCTCAAGACGTTGGGTGAGCCGGAACACGCCATGCAGGCATTCAGCGATGGTCTCGCGCTGTCGCTCGGCCAGAAGATCAAGGCCTTCAAACCCGGCAAGCCGCGCCTGCGCCGCGTACGCGGCTGAATTCAATCGTTGCTGTATATCAGAACAAAAGGCCCGCATGCGCGGGCCTCAAATCTCTTGAATTGTCGTCGCAAGCAGATCAATCAGAATCTTTCAAGTCGTCGGAATTTTCCAATACCTTACCGGTCTTCGCGTCCACGCCTACTTCGTGAATCAGTTTGCCGCGGCGGATGTCGAACGAATAGCGCGAGCCGCTGCCACCCTTCTCTTTTTCCAGCTCTTCCTTGAGGATTTTGCCGGGAAAGGTTTTGAACGCGATGGTGCGAGCCTGCGCAAGGCTGATCCGGGCTTCCCGGGCGTATGGCTGCCCGCTGTAAGCCTGAGCGGCTATCAGCGGCAGCGTGCATGCCAAGGCGGCGATGATGCACGCAGTAGATATTTTCATGACCAGACTCCTTGTTGTTACTGACGGCCAGAGGCTACCATGGGAACCGACATCGGTCCGGTGACCAAGATTAAATTTGGATTACGATTTGTTCATGGATGCCGACCTAATCCCAAAAACTTCTTTCGTGAATTACTGACCCAACATGCAAATACCCGAAATCCTGGTGATTGAATCCCAGCACCGGCCGGGCAACCTCGGCCGCATCCTCACTGCCATCGGCGAATGCGGGATCATGGTGGATCACATCACGCTGATGCGCCGCGCGCAAGACAAGAGCGTGTGGGAAATCACCGTGGAGATGGACGAAGCTGCGCGCCAGCAACTCAATGCCCGGCTCGC
>JAGWLP010000030.1 GCA_028864905.1 Gammaproteobacteria bacterium | reverse complement strand
GGCGAGTGCTCGCCCCACGCGTGCGGATGCCAGGACAGTTGCACGCTGCGCACCACGCGCTCCGGATGCGGCATCAGCAAAGTGAAACGTCCGTCGGTGTTGATGATGCCGGCGATGCCGAGCGGCGAGCCGTTGGGATTGGCCGGATAGTTTTCGGTAACGCGCTCGTGATTGTCCACGAAACGCAGCGCCACGCGGCCGCTGGCGAGCAGTTGCTGCGCGCCGTCGGGCCGGGTGAATTGGGCGCGACCCTCGCCGTGGGCCACCACGATGGGCAGCACCGAACCTTGCATGCCCTTGAAGAAAAGCGACGCGGACGGCGGGATTTCCACGAGGCTCAGGCGGCCTTCGAATTGCTCGGAGGCGTTGCGCACGAAACGCGGCCAGCCTGAGGTGCCGGGAATCAGGTCGCCGAGCGCCGCCATCATCTGGCAGCCGTTGCACACGCCCAGACCGAAGCTGTCGTTGCGGGCGAAAAACTCCGCGAATTCCGCGCGTGCGCGCGGGTTGAACTGGATGGTCTTGGCCCAGCCCTGCCCGGCGCCCAGCACGTCGCCGTAGGAAAAGCCGCCGCAGGCGACGATGCCAGCGTAGTCCCTGAGACTCACGCGCCCGGCAATGATGTCGGTCATGTGCACGTCCACCGCGGCAAATCCCGCGCGATCGAAGGCCGCGGCCATTTCCGCCTGACCGTTGACGCCTTGCTCACGCAGCACCGCGACCCGCGGCCGCAGCCCCTTGGCGATGAAGGGCACAGCCACATCCTCGTCAGGATCGAATTCAACGCGCGCGTGCAGTCCAGGGTCATCGGCCAGCTTGGCTGCGAATTCCTGCTGCGCGCCCTGCGGATTGTCGCGCAACTGCTGCATGTGGAAACTGGTCTCGCTCCAAGCGCGCTGGAACTCCCGGCGCTCTCCCTCCAGTACCACCTTGGCGTTGCGCTTGAACCGTAGGCGGTTGTCAGTGCGCGGAGCGCCAAGCACCTGCGTGTTGGCCACACCATGTGTGGCCAGCGTGCGCTGCACCGACGCCACATCTTCCGTGCGGATCTGCACGACCGCGCCGGCTTCCTCGCCGAAAAGAGATTCCAGTGCAGAGTTGTCGTCCGCCGGTATTTCCACTTCGAAGCCGCAATGCGCCGCGAAGGCCATTTCGCAGAGCGTCACGAACACGCCGCCGTCGGAGCGGTCGTGATAAGCCAGCAGCCGCCCGGCAGCGTTCAGTTCCTGGATGGCGGCAAAGAACCCTTGCAATACTTTCGCGTTATCCAAGTCGGGCGCGGTACCCCCGGTTTGTCCATAAACCTGCGCCAGACAGGAACCGCCGAGGCGATAACGGTCGCTGCGCAGATCCACTAGCAGCAGACGCGTGTCGCCGGCATCCAGGCGCAACAGCGGCGTAAGCGTGCGGCGCACGTCAGCGACCGGCGCGAAGCTGGAGACAATCAGCGATACCGGCGAGATCACTTTGCGGCGCTCCCCATCCTGCTCCCATTGCGCCTGCATGGAGAGCGAATCCTTGCCCACCGGAATGGCGATGTTGAGCGCGATGCACAGCTCGCTTACGGCTTTTACGGTGTCGTAGAGCGCGGCGTCCTCGCCCGGCTGACCGCAGGCCGCCATCCAGTTCGCGGACAGGCGCACCTGTCGTAGTTCGCCGACATCCGCGGCCGCGATGTTGGTGAGCGCTTCGGCCACCGCCATGCGTCCCGAGGCCGGCGCATTGAGCACCGCCGCCGGCGTGCGCTCGCCCATGGCCATGGCCTCGCCGCGATAGCCGTCGTAACCCGCGGCGGTCACCGCCACGTCGCTTACCGGCACTTGCCAGGGGCCGACCATCGGATCGCGGCACACCAGACCGCCGACACTGCGGTCGCCGATGGTCACCAGAAATCCCTTGTCAGCGACGGCCGGAAGGCGCAGCACGCGCAGCGCCGCTTCGCGTAATTCTATTTTAGAGGTGTCGAAAATTCCCGGTGCCGCGGCTACGCGTTGTACATCGCGCCGCATCTTGGGAGGTTTGCCAAGCAATACCTCCATGGGCATGTCCACCGGACGGTTGCGGAAATGCGCATCCGCCACCAGCAGCCGGCCATCGCTGGTGGCTTCGCCGATCACTGCAAACGGACAGCGTTCGCGCTGGCAGATCGCGGTTAACTCCGTGAGGCGCTCCGGCGCCACGGCCAGCACATAGCGCTCCTGCGCCTCGTTGCACCAGATTTCCATGGGCGACATGCCGGGATCGTCATTCGGCACCTGGCGCAATTCCAAGGCACCGCCGCGGCGGCTGGCATCCAGAATCTCCGGCACCGCATTCGACAAGCCGCCGGCGCCGACATCATGGATGGACAGCACCGGATTGGCATCGCCGAGCGCCCAGCAGGCGTCAATGACTTCCTGTGCGCGCCGCTGGATTTCGGGATTGCCGCGCTGCACCGAGGCGAAATCCAGCTCCTCGAGCCCGGCGCCGCCGGCAAGACTTGATGCCGCGCCCCCACCCAGGCCGATCTTCATGGCCGGACCGCCGAGCACGATGACCTTCGTGCCCGCCGGCAATTCGGCCTTGTCCACGTGCATCGCACGCACGTTGCCTACGCCGCCCGCGATCATGATGGGCTTGTGATAGCCGCGCAGTTGTCCGGCGACCTGCTGCTCATAGGTGCGGAAATATCCCAGCAGCGCCGGCCGGCCGAATTCATTATTGAACGACGCCGCACCGATCGGCCCGTCGAGCATGATGTCGAGCGCCGCGGCCATGTGTGCCGGTTTGCCGTGATCTTCTTCCCACGGCTGTTCGAATCCCGGAATGCGCAGATTGGATACCGAAAATCCCGTGAGCCCGGCCTTGGGTTTGGCGCCGCGGCCGGTGGCGCCCTCGTCGCGGATTTCACCGCCCGCGCCGGTGGCCGCACCCGGGAACGGCGAGATCGCGGTCGGGTGATTGTGGGTCTCGACTTTCATGAGGATGTGCACCGGCTCCTCATGGCGCGCATACACCTTGTCCGCCGGACGCGGGAACCAGCGTCCGCCCTTGCTGCCTGCGATAACCGCGGCATTGTCGCGGTAAGCCGACAGCACGCCTTCCGGGTTGTGGGCGTGCGTGGCGCGAATCAGGTCGAAGAGCGAATGCGGCTGGGGCCGGCCGTCAATAATCCAGTCGCCGCGGAAAATCTTGTGACGGCAATGCTCGGAATTCACCTGCGCGAACATCATGAGTTCCGCATCCGTGGGATTGCGCTTGAGCTTTTGGAAATTCTCCACGAGGTAATCCAGCTCGTCGTCCGAGAGCGCGAAGCCGGCCGTGCGATTGGCTTCTTCCAGGGCTTGGCGTCCGCCGCGCAGAACGTCCACGTTCTTGAGCCCGGCGGGTGTCGCCGCATGAAACAAGCCCTCGGCCTCGTCCAGGCGCATCACCAGCGTCTGCGTCATGCGGTCGTGCAACAGATGCGCCGCCTGTTTAAGGTCCTCGCGCCGCAAGCCGGCGCCCGCGTGTTGAAGGTAAAATACCACGCCGCGTTCGATGCGCCGCACCTGCTTGAGCCCGCAGTTGTGCGCGATGTCGGTGGCCTTGCTGGACCAGGGCGAGACCGTGCCGAAGCGCGGCACGCAGACCAGTGGCGAGCCCGGCGGAATCTCGGCCGCGGGCGCCAGCCCTTCGGCAAGCAGCGCTTGTAGCGTGCGCTCGTCCGCGGCGCCGAGCGCGCGGCTGACATCTATGAAGTAATGGAATTCCGCGGAGAGCGCGGACAATGCGGACAGGTGCGTACGCAGGTTGGCGAGCAGTTTCTGGAGGCGGAACTCGGAAAGCGCCGGGCCACCACGGAACTGCAGCATGATCGGTCCTGGGACGGGTACGGGTGCGTATTTTACCGGATGAGCGTCGAGCTCTCCAGTTTCAATTTGAGAAAGCCCCGAATAAACCGTTTTCCGTCATTCCGGCGCAAGCCGGTATCACGCCGGTGTGACGAAAATACCAGGATTTCCCTAGTGCAACTCATGCCAGTCGAGTCCGCCGTCTTGGGTCGCCACCTGCACCCAATCGGCCTCGCAGTCGAGGACGTCCGCGAGCGCGGCGCGCGCCAGTTGCGGCGTGTTGTTCTTCTCGCTCAGGTGCGCGGCTACCAGATGCTGCAGTTTTCCACAGCCCAGTTCCGCCAGCAGCTCCGCGGCCTGCGCATTGCTTAGATGGCCAAAGCGCCCGCCGACGCGCTTCTTCAACTTGGCCGGATACGGACCCTGCTCCAGCATGTCGCGATCATGGTTGCATTCCAGAATCAGCGCCGCGCAACCCGCGAGCCGCTCGCGGATGTGCGGCGTGATGCTGCCCGTGTCGGTCAGCAGCCCCAGGCGCTGGCGACCGTCACTGAATACGAATTGCGTGGGTTCGCAGGCGTCGTGCGGCACGGTAATCGGAGTCACTTCCAATGCCGCGAGCGCAAATGGCGTCTGTGGGCTGAACAGCTCGGCGTGGTGCAAACCGAATTTTCCACAGGCCGCGCGCGTGCCCGCCGTGCACCATACCGGGATCTGATAGCGCGTCGCGAACAGCGCGGCCCCGCTGGCATGATCACCGTGTTCGTGGGTAATCAGCAGCGCCGCAATCCGGTCCGCGGCGATGCCCAGACGCGCCAGGCGCGCCTCGGTTTCCGTGAGCGGAAATCCGCAATCCACCATGACGAGCGTGCCGTCCGCCTCGACCAGCGTGGAGTTGCCGCGGCTGCCGCTGCCGAGCAGCGCGAAGCGCACCTTAATGCAACCTCGACCGGCGGCAGCAGCGTTTTCGGTTCATTTCTTGTGCGTGCTTCCGGGGGTGTACACCGGCATCGGAAACGGCGTCACATTGGAGCCGCCTTCGATGGCGATGATCTTGGCGGTGCCTTCGTGCGCCACCTCATCAATGCGCACCACCGCGTGCATGGGGATATAGGTGCGTTTCACACCGGCGAATTCGTCCTTGAGTTTTTCCTCGCCCGGGTCCAGCACCACCCCGCCGCGCTCGCCGAACACCAGTTGCTCGATCTCGACGAATCCCCAGAATCCTTCCTGACTGACCTTGCGGGCGTAGATCTCGTAGATCTTGCCCTGGTTCATGAATGTGACTTTATAAATGTGGCGTACGGATGACATGCTGACCTGATTGCGAGCAATACTGACGGTTGATTCTACCGGAGCATCAGGTGGGCCGCCATTCCGGATTACTGCGTCCCTTCTGAGGTAAAATGCGCGCCCCTATGGAGGGGTACCGAAGCGGGTGACGCCGGCGCCTTGCATCGAAATGCCGGTGGCATTTCGATCCGGCGGAACGCCTCGCCAAGGATGGCGAGGCTGGTCGGCTCGTCACCGACGACTCAGAGAGTTTGAAAAGTTGCGTTGGAGGGGTACCGAAGCGGTCACAACGGCACCGACTCGAAATCGGTTGGGGGCTAACCGCCCCACGTGGGTTCGAATCCCACCCCCTCCGCCATGCATTCGCGAGATGCAGTAACTTTATTATTCAAGCGCCTACCTAGGAAAACCGCGGGATTCGAACCCACGTGAAATCAAACATCCGGGTTCGACAAATTTGTATAGAACAAATTTGGACCCGCGTAGCGGGGCCCGAAGGGCGAGCCCCGGGGGTCCGGCGCACTGCGCCGGACTGGCAGACAGGATGTCTGCCCTGGGCTTTTCTGCGGCGCAGGACAGCAACGCAGAAATGGGCGAGCAATCCCAGCGCCTCCGCCAATTCATTTCCATGGTGGGAGCGATGGTCCCCGTCGCGATTCTGGTTGCAATGATCGCGGCGAATATCGCCGCTCCCACAAGATATCTTTGTGCTACAGCGATGCGCTCATCGTGGGAGCGACAGCCCCGTCACGATTCCCTTTCGATGATCGCGGCGCGGACCCATGGGTCCGCTCGCCGCTCCCACAGGAAATCTCCGCGCTACGGCGATATGGTCAGCGCCGCCCGGCGAAAAATTGTCTCAACAGTACACCGCACTCCTCGGCCAATACGCCGCCGGTAACTTGCAGCTGATGATTGAGTGCCGGCGCACGCACGATATCGAACACGCTGCCGGCGGCACCCGCGCGCGGATCAGCAGCGCCGAACACCAGGCGCTTGATGCGTGCCTGCACCATGGCGCCGGCGCACATCGTGCAGGGTTCCAGCGTTACGTACAGAGTGGTGTCCATCAGCCGGTAATTGCCGAGTGCGCGCGCGGCTTCCCGCATGGCAATGATTTCGGCATGCGCGGTCGGATCATGGGCGGAGATGGGGTGATTCCAGCCACGGCCGATGATGGTGTCGGCCTTGACCGCCACCGCACCGACCGGCACTTCGCCGGCCTGTTGCGCCTGGCGCGCGAGCTCCAACGCGGCCCGCATCCACGCGACATCGGCGTCGCCCGCTTCGGACATCAGGTCTCGGGCCTTTTGAGTACCGCGTAGGCCGCGATTGGAGTGTCGGCTCCAATTATGCTCACATTCACGAGGTCCCAACCCTCATTACCCAGCTTGTTGAGATCCTGCTCCAGGCTGTCGGTATCCAGCTGTCTGTTGGCAGTTCTTCCCGCAAAACGCATGACCTTGTATTCAAATCGCATAACTACCTCCTCTGCATCAGCAGTACTTCTATTCCCATTCAATCGTCGCCGGCGGTTTGCCGGTGACATCGTAAACCACGCGTGAAATCCCATGGATTTCATTCACGATGCGGCGCGACACGCGCTCCAGGAAATCGTAGGGCAGCCGTGCCCAGCGTGCCGACATGAAATCCACGGTTTCCACCGCGCGCAGCGCCACCACGTAATCGTAGCGCCGGCCATCGCCCATCACGCCCACCGAGCGCACCGGCAGGAACACCGCAAACGCCTGACTCACCGAATCATACAGACCGGCCGTGCGCAGCTCATCTATATATATGGCATCCGCACGCCGCAGGAGTTCGGCATATTCCTTCTTGACTTCGCCCAGGATACGCACGCCGAGGCCCGGGCCGGGGAACGGGTGGCGATTCACCATCTCGCGCGGCAGCCCCAGTTCCAGGCCGATCTTGCGTACTTCGTCCTTGAACAGTTCGCGCAGCGGCTCGACTAGCTTGAGATGCATGCGCTCCGGCAGGCCGCCGACATTGTGGTGCGACTTGATGACGTGCGCCTTGCCGCTCGCGGCCGCCGACTCGATGACGTCCGGATAAATGGTGCCCTGTGCCAGCCAGCGTACGTCCTTGAGCCTGGCCGCCTGTTCCTCGAAAACCTCGATGAACAGCCTGCCGATGATCTTGCGCTTCTGTTCCGGGTCGGTAATCCCATTCAAAGCGGCCAGAAATCTGCCTTCCGCATCCACGCGGATCACACGCACGCCCATGTGGCGCGCGAAAGTGTCCATCACCTGATCGCCCTCGTCGAGGCGCAATAGTCCGGTATCCACGAATACGCAGGTCAACTGCTCGCCGATGGCCTGGTACAACAACGCCGCCACCACCGCGGAGTCCACGCCGCCGGAGAGCGCCAACAAAACCTTGTCGCTACCGACTTGCTCGCGCACGCTGCGCAGACTGTCCTCGATGATGCGCGCGGGATTCCACAGCGGCCGGCATCCGCACAACTCCAGGACAAAACGCCGCAGAATGGGCAGGCCCTGGCGTGTCTGCGTGACTTCCGGGTGGAACTGCACGCCGTAGTAATGCCGCGCATCGTCGGCCATGGCGGCGCAAGCCTGGTCCTGAGAATTGCCGGTGCGCACAAAGCCCTTTGGCAGCGCGGTCACGGAATCGCCGTGATTCATCATCACTTCCAGCCGAGCGCGGCCCTGGCCGTCACGCGCGTCTTCAATTCCATCCAGCAGGCGCGAGGGTGCGGTGACGGTCATGAATTCCACGCCGAACTCGCGCTGGGCTTCGGACCGCACTTGGCCGCCAAGCTGCGCCGCCATATCCTGCATGCCGTAGCAGATGCCGAGCACCGGCACGCCTAGCTCGAATACCGCGCGCGGCGTCCTGGGCGTGGCCTCGCCTACCACCGATTCCGGACCGCCCGAGAGAATCACGCCACGCGGCGCAAATTCCCGCAACGCCTGCGCGCTCAAGTCCGGCGGGCGGATTTCACAATACACGCCGATCTCGCGCACGCGACGCGCAATCAACTGAGTCCACTGCGAGCCGAAATCCAGGATCAGGATGCGGTCGGCGTGGATATTGGCTTGACTCACGGTATTCTCAATGCTGCATAGCTTGAAGGCCGCTGAGCGGCCTTCCGGGGTGTTCAGTCGGAACGGTAGTTGGGCGCTTCCTTGGTAATGGTCACATCATGCACGTGGCTCTCGCGCATGCCGGCGCCGGTAATGCGTACAAACTCCGGCGCGGTACGCATCTCGTCGATGTTGCGGCATCCCGTGTAGCCCATGCTCGAGCGCAGCCCGCCTACGAGCTGGTGAATGATGGCCGTCACCGGACCCTTGTACGGCACGCGCCCCTCGATACCCTCGGGCACCAGCTTTTCGATTTCCTCGGTCGGGTCCTGGAAATAGCGGTCAGCCGAGCCCTGCTTCTGCGCCATGGCGCCGAGCGAGCCCATGCCGCGGTAGGATTTGTAGGAACGGCCCTGGTACAACTCGACTTCGCCGGGCGCCTCCTCGGTGCCGGCGAACAGCCCGCCGATCATCACCGCATAGGCGCCAGCCGCGAGCGCCTTGGCCACGTCGCCCGAATAACGGATGCCGCCGTCGGCGATCAGCGGCACGCCGGATTTCGCCAGTGCCTTGGCCACATTGGCGACCGCGCTGATCTGCGGCACGCCTACGCCCGCAACGATGCGCGTGGTGCAGATCGAGCCGGGTCCGATGCCGACCTTCACGCCGTCCGCGCCCGCGTCCACCAGCGCTTTGGCCGCCGCGGCGGTGACGATGTTGCCGCCTATCACCGGCATGTCCTTGTGACGCTTCTTGATGTCGCGTACGCGCTTGAGTACGCCCACGCTGTGACCGTGCGAGGTGTCCACCACCACCACGTCCACGCCGGCTTCCACCAGGGCCGCGACGCGTGCGTCGGTATCACCGCCGGTACCGACCGCCGCGCCCACGCGCAGCCGGCCGTGCTCGTCCTTACAGGCGCTGGGGTAGTCCCGGGCCTTCTGGATGTCCTTGACGGTGATCATGCCGCGCAACTGGTATTTGTCGTTCACCACCAGCACTTTCTCGATGCGGTGCTTGTGCAGTTTTTCCAGAATCTCCTCCTTGTCCGCGCCTTCTTTGACGGTCACCAGGCGTTCCTTGCCGGTCATGATCCTGCCGATGACCTCGTTGTAGCGCGTCTCGAAGCGCAGATCGCGGCTGGTGACGATGCCGACCAGGCGCTCGCCCTCGACCACCGGCACTCCGGAGATGTTGTGCGCGTGCGTGAGCTTCAGTACCTCGCCCACGGTCATATCGGGCGTGACCGTGATCGGATCCTTGATCACGCCGCTTTCGAATTTCTTCACCGCGCGCACCTGGCGCGCCTGCTCTTCAGGCGTCATGTTCTTGTGGATGATGCCGATGCCGCCTTCCTGGGCCATGGCGATAGCGAGCCGCGCCTCGGTAACCGAGTCCATGGCGGCCGAAACCAGCGGAATATTGAGCGTGATGTGGCGGGTGAGGCGGGTTTTGAGTTCGACGTCGCGGGGCAGGACTTCGGAATACGCTGGCACCAGCAAAACGTCGTCGAAGGTAAGGGCTTCCTGGAGGATGCGCATGGCTGTTCCCGGCCGGTAGGAAGCGCGCAATTATAGTCGTTTGTGGGAGCGCGGGTAAACCGAAACACCCGCTGGACGCTTTCACGCCGCCGACGCCACGGCTATCATGCGTCATGGTCACGACACAGGGCAGCCTGGAACTGGAAGTTCCGCAGCCGCGGATACTGACGGTCTCCCAACTCAACCGTGAAGCCCGGCTGCTGATCGAAGGCGGCTTTCCGCTCATCTGGGTGGAAGGCGAGATTTCCAACCTCTCGCGCCCGCCCTCCGGCCACGTGTATTTCTCCCTGAAGGACGCGGCGGCGCAGGTGCGCTGCGCCATGTTCCGCGCGCGCGCCGGCCTGCTGCGCTTCCAGGCCAGCGATGGCCTGCAGGTTCTGGTACGCGCCCGCGTGAGCCTCTACGAGGCACGCGGCGATTTCCAGCTGATTGTCGAGCACATGGAAGAGGCCGGCCACGGGGCCTTGCAGCGCGCCTTCGAGGAACTCAAGCAAAAGCTCGCCAAAGAGGGCCTGTTCGACGCCACGCACAAACTGCCGTTGCCGGCGGTGCCGCGCACCATAGGTGTAATCACCTCGCCGTCCGGCGCTGCCCTCCGCGACATCCTGAGCGTCATCCGCCGCCGCTACGCGCTGGCGCGGGTCGTCATCTATCCGGTGCCGGTCCAAGGTGAGGGTGCGGCACAGAAAATCGCCAACATGATCCGAACCGCGGCTGCGCGTGCCGAGTGCGACGTGCTGATCCTGGCGCGCGGCGGGGGTTCGCTCGAAGACCTGTGGGCGTTCAACGAGGAAGTCGTGGCGCGCGCCATTTACGCTTGCACGATTCCGCTGGTGAGCGGCGTGGGCCATGAGATTGATTTCACCATCGCGGATTTTGTCGCGGATCTGCGCGCGCCCACTCCCACCGGCGCGGCGGAACTGGTCACGCCCGACAGCGACGCCTGGCGGCGCACGCTGGATGACAGCGGCCGGCGCTTGTTGCGCGCCGCGCACGAACAACTCGACGCCCTGCGCGAGCGCCTTGCATGGTGTCAGGAACGTCTGCAGCAACTGCACCCCGCGCGCATGCTACGCGAGCGCGCCCAGCGGCTGGACGAACTGGAACTGCGCCTCAATCAATCGCTACGCAATGGGCTGCAGGCACGCGGCGCGCTGCTCGCCAGTCTGCGTGCCCGCCTGCACCAGCACAGTCCCGTACAAGCACTCGCGGCACTGCGAAGTCGCAGCGAAGCTCTGGTGCAGCGCCTGCACTTTGCGACCCTGCGTCATCTGACGGAAGTGCGCAGCCGCCTGGACATCGCCGTGCACACGCTCAACAGCGTGAGTCCCCTGGCCACGCTGGAGCGCGGCTATGCCATCGTGAGCGATGCCATGAGCGGCACGGTGATTACATCTGTACACCAGGCGCGCGCCGGCCAGAAAATCCACGCGCAACTTGCGGACGGCAGGATTTCAGCCGAAGTAAATGCGGTGACCAAAGCGAGTACCCAATGATTTGCATGCCGAGACCGGTGCCTCCAGAGAGGCCCGCTCATCACTCAAAATCCCCCCTCTTTCGCACTTTGCTTGTTGGCTGCGCAGTCCTGCTTCGCCAAAAGTCCGGCCCATACATCCTGTATGGGCGTTCGCGGCGTTGCCGCTCACCCTGCTGCGTCCGAAAGTCCAGGGCAGCCCTGAACACTCTGCCATCCTGCATCATGTTCAGGTCCAGGGAGACCGTCCCTGGTCTCCCGCATATCGCTTCGCGATGTGCCCCTGGCTGTCCGCTCGGGGCTTCGCCCCTCACCCCCCTTTGTAAAAGGGGGGTGCGCTGCCTGCGCGGGGGGATTTTCATTGCCGCATCGCTGTTGACCGGAATTTTGCCGATCAAAGCCTTCGCCGCGGCGCTGCCGCAGAACGAGCCGGTGCCGGGCGGCGTGGTGGTCATGCAATTGCCACAGGCAGGCCAAGTGCCGCGCGTGCAGTTCGATGGCCGGCGCATCATGGTGATCAGGCATGACGGACGCTGGTACGCGGTAGTCGGCGTGCCGCTGGCCACGGCACCTGGACAAAAAACCCTGAGCGTCCGGCTTGCCGACCAGCCGCGCAGGCAGCTGGACTTCACCATCGCGCCCAAGCAGTACCCTGAGCAGCAGCTCATCATCAAGAATCCCGAGCTTGTGAATCCGCCGGCGAGCGCTCTCGACCGCATCGAGAGGGAACAGGCGCATCTCGAACACGTGCTCAACACCTGGACCGCGGACGCCGCGCCCGGGCTGACTTTCATCTGGCCTGCGGACGGTCCGCAAACCAGCGGTTTCGGGCTGCGGCGCTTCTACAACGGCGAGGAGCGCAGCCGGCACACCGGCATCGACATCGGCGCGCCCGAAGGCTCTGCGGTGCGCGCGCCGGCGGACGGCGTGGTGGCGGACGCGGGCGATTACTATTTCTGCGGCAACACCTTGACCATTGACCTCGGTCAGGGCCTGTACAGCGTGTACTGCCATTTGAGCAGGATCAGCGTGCGGCGCGGTGCGCACGTCACACAAGGGCAGATCGTCGGCAACATCGGCGCCACCGGCCGCACCACTGGTCCGAACCTGCACTGGACCGTGAGCCTGAACGGCACACCGGTGGACCCGCATGCCTTCATTCCGGCGGCGGCAATGCCATCCGCGCCGGTAAAACAATAAAGTCATATTGTGGGAGCGGCGGTATTGTGGGAGCGACGGTCTCCGTCGCGATTCCGGAAATTATCGCGGCGCGAACACATGGTTCGCCGACCGCCCCCGCAATCAGATAAGCCGGGACGGGAATTGGCACCGGGACCGAATTTGGAATCGCGGCGAATATCGCCGCTCCTACACAAGCAAGATCACAGGTCCGCGAGAAAATCGCCGACTGCGGGCCGGAAGCGGTCCATGTCCACAAGGAAGGAATCGTGGCCCTGCTTTGAAGGCAGTGGCAGGTATTGGGTTTCGATGCCGGCACGCTGCAAGGCGTCGGCGAGTGCGCGCTGCTGATGCAGCGGAAACAGGATGTCGGTTTCCACGCCCACCACCAGCGCCTGCTGCAGTTTCAGGCGCTTGAAGGCTTTATCCACGGTGCCGCCGTGCTCGGCGGCGTCGAACAAATCCATGGCACGCGACAGGTACAGATAGGAATTGGCGTCGAAGCCGCCGACAAACGCGCGCGCCCGCGATTCCAGGTAGGACTCGACCTCGAACTCGATGCCGAACGGCTCATGCTCGGCGCTGTCCGCACGCTCGCGGCCGAAGCGCTCCAGCCATTCGCTGGCCGAGCGGTAAGACATCATGCCGAGCTTGCGGGCGAGCCGCATGCCCTCGCGCGGCCCGTCGCCCGGGGGATAGTTGCCGCCCTGCCAGGCGCCGTCGCTACGGATGAGTTCGCGCTGCAGCGAACGCACCGCGATGGCAAAGGGTTCCGAATGGGTCGCCGACGACAGGCTCACCAGCACTTCGGCCGCGGTTGGAAACAGCAGCGCATAGGCAAGCGCGCTCATGCCGCCGAGCGAGGCGCCGATTACCGCGCGCACACGGCGGATGCCGAGCGCCTGCACCGCCGCGTGCGCCGCCAAAGCAATGTCCTCGACCGTGAGCGTGGGGAAACCCAGCGCGTAGGGTTTGCCGGTAGTGTGATTGAGCGAGGACGGGCCGGTGGAGCCGAAGCAACTGCCAAGGGAGTTCACGCATATGACGTGAAAGCGCTGCGTGTCGAGCGGCTTGCCCGGCCCGAGCATTTCCTCCCACCAACCGGGAGTGGGATCCGCGGGCGAGGACGCCGCATGCGCCGAGGGTGAAAGCCCGGTGAACAACAGCACTACGTTGCCATGATCCGGTGCCAGCTTGCCCCAGGTTTCGTACGCAATCTGCACGTCGTGCAGTTCGCCGCCAAGGTGCATGGCAAAAGTCCCCGGCAAAGACAGCAAGCGGCGTGCGGCGTCACCCGCAGGTGCGGCCTCAGCGCTGTGCACGGTCAGCTTGGGTTGCATGCGCTTATTCTGCCCGAGACATCGCGGGTACGCCAAGTGCGACGCATAAATCCCCCTCTTTCGGACTTCGCTTGTTGGCTGCGCAGTCCTGCTTCGCCACAAGTCCAGCCCCTACATCCTGTATGGGCGTTCGCGGCGTTGCCGCTCACCCTGCTGCGTCTAAAAGTCCGGGGCGGCCGTCCTGGCCACCCGCTCAGCGCTGTGCGCTTTGCCCCCCGTTTTCAAGGGGGAGCAAAAGATAGCCATTGTTGCCAGGACCGCCATTGCAAGTACACAGCGACAGCTTCTTGCCCCCCTCCTTTGAAAAAGGAGGGCCGGGGTGGATTTTAATCAATGAAATTTCAGCCACAGCCACACCAACGCACCGACCACCAGGAAAAACGGCAGTGACCAGGCATGGAACGCCAGCAGCATGCCGCGCTGGCGGCAGAGGCGCAGCGCAATCAGGTTGGCCAGCGACGCGATGAACAGTCCAAAACCGCCCACGTCCACCGCCCAAGCGATGGTGCCCCAATCGTGCGAATAGCGCGACAGCAGAATGGCAGCAGGCACGTTGCTGATGAGCTGTGAACTCAACGCACCCGCGAGGTACAGCGAACTGCGCTCCGCGAGATTCACATAGGCCAGCACCGGATACTCGGCCAGACGGCCGAGATCAATGAACATCAGCACGAACACCACCAGCAGCGGCCAGTCAATCCGGCGCAACAGTCGCGGGAACCCGATCAGGCACACGGCCACGACCAATGCCAGGCCTACCGCCGTGAGCTGCAGATCCGCCAATATCAGGAACGGTATATATAAGAGTGCCGAAGTCAGCAGCAACGGTCGCTGTACGACGGGGGCCGGCGCGCGCTGCTCCACATGGATGCGTGCGGCGGGGAAAGCCCAGGCGGTAAGCAACAGCAGGCACACCATGGCAATCATGAACGGCGGCAACATGTGCCACACGAAGTGACCGAAGTCCACGCCCGCGAGCCGCCAAAGAAAGATGTTCTGGGGATTGCCGATGGGGGTGAGCATGGCGCCGGCGTTCACGGCCAGGGCTTCGAATATCACCAAGCGCCGCAGCGGCAACGCGGCGAGTGTGCCCAATTCCAGCGTCAGCGGCACCGCCACGAACAGTGCAATGTCGTTGGTCAGCAACATGGCGAGCAGCGCGGACCCGCACACCAGAAACAGCGCCAGCACACGCTGGTTGGACATCCGGGCGATCACGTCGCGTCCGGCGCGGTGCAGCCAGCCGCTCTGCTCCACTCCCTTGGTGAGGATCATCAAGCCGAGCAGCGTCGCAATGGTCGGCCAGTTCACCAGTCCGGGGTAATCGGCAATTTTCCGCGGCTCGAGCACGCTGAACACGACCAGCGCGGCGGCCAGCGTCCACAGCAGATAGTCCCGTTTCAAGGAATACGGCGGATGAAATTCCTGAGTGCAATCACCGCCAGTGAAAAACGGCCGATTGTTTTTGTCGTTTATGTTGACACTCCGCGTTGATCGGCGTAGGTGCCACACTATTGTGGGAGCGGCGATATTCGCCGCGATTCCATGTAATGCTTTCGCGGCGGGGACCGCCGCTCCCACAACGCGGCTCGCTCCCACAAGAAGCCGGCCTCACCGGACAGCCCAGCAATCAAACCAGCGTCAACGGCGCCCGGCACCAGCGGCGCAGCATGTCGCTGTCCAGCCAGCCATCCTGCGCCGCACCCGCGAGCAGTGCGGCCGTATAACTGCGCGCCAGACTGAAAGCAAAGCGCCGTGCGCCGGTCTCGCGTTCCGTGGGCGATCCGGCGGTCGCGTCGAACCAGTTCCGCATGTCGCGCACTGCCTGGCGTACCGTGTTGCAGGTACGCTCGAGGTCCGGATGCTGCACACGCACCAGCCGGTTTTCAACATCCGCTGCAAATGCCTCAAGCGCCTTCGAATGCTCAAGCACGCGCAGCACGTCGAGGCTCAACACATTGGTCGTCCCTTCCCAGATGGAGAGCACCTGGCAGTCGCGCAGCAGCACCGGCAGACCGGTATCCTCGATGTAGCCCTGGCCACCGAAACACTCCAGCACTTCGCTGACCACGGCGATCGCCTGCTTGCCGGTGAACAGTTTGGCCACGGGTGTCAGCAGGCGCAACAGCAGCTGGTCGGCTTCGGTGGCGGCGCCGGTTTCATCGCGTCCCAGCAATACGCCGAGATGCAGTACCAGATGCAGCGCGCCGACAAACTCCACTTGCAGCTCGGCCAGCGTCTCGCGATGCAGCGGATGCTCGGCCAGCAACTTGCCAAACGCGCGACGCTTGTGGGCGTAATCCTCCGCGAGTGCCAGTCCGCGACGCATGTAACTCACCGCGCACACTGAGTTGTAGAGCCGCGTGATATTGAGCACGGTGGCAATGTTGCGCACCCCGTGACCGGGCGCACCGATGCGCTGCGCGGGCGTGCCCGCGAGCGTGAGTTCGGCCGTGGGCAGGGCGCGCGTGCCGAGCTTGTCCTTGAGGCGATGCACCCGAATGCCGTTGAGCCGGCCCCCGGCATCGCGCAGCTCCAGCAGGAACAGGCTGAGCTTGTCACCGGCTTCGGAATCACGCGCCAGCGTGACCGCGAGCTGCGAATCGCTCGCCGAGGTAAACCACTTGGTGCCGTGCAGGCGGTACCCGCCGGATTCGGCACGCGCCACCGTGGAAGTGCCACTGACATCGGAGCCGCCGCTGCGCTCGGTCATCCATTGTCCGGAGGTCCAGAACTGCCCGGGATCACGGCTCATGAGGTGTGGCAAATAGCGCTGCTGCAGCGGTTGGTCGCCGTACACCTCAAGCACCCGCGCCGCGCCGTCGGTCATGGCCAGCGGACAGGAAGCCATCGCCGAAGAGGGGTGATACAGGTACAGGCGCACGAATTGATGCAACCGGGACCACGCCGCTTGTCGGCGTTCATAGGCCGTCGCCACGATGCCTTCTTCGACGGCCACCCGCCGCAGCTCCTGCCAGCCCGAGGTGGTTTCAATGCGATCAATCCGCCGGCCCCAGGGATCGTAGGGCACATGCCGCGGCGGATGGGCTTCGGCATCCGCAGCCATCGTGAGCATGTCGCCGGCTGCGCGCCCACCCAGGCGTTCCAGGCCCGGGGTGATTTCCTTCAGGACTTCTGCGGGCAGGTGAGCTCTGAGCCAAGCCTGCAACGCCGCGTCGCCTTGGTACTGGTTACCCAGCACGGGCGCATCCTGAAAGAATTCACCGGCGTCGTTCATGGTCTGTATAAATCATTGCGGCAACATCCTATTGTGTGCCATCTGCCATTCATCGGCCAAGGCCGACCGCTGATACAGATCCTATATATAAAGAAAGGCCAGCACCCGCATTTTACCCGGGACTAACCGGAGCCGGTCCAGTGAACGTCGTCCGGTTGCAGGGGCGCGA
>JAGWLP010000029.1 GCA_028864905.1 Gammaproteobacteria bacterium | reverse complement strand
GATGACCAACGCCACGTGGATGCCCGAGGACCAGAGGTGCCGCGCCATGGATTCGGCCAGCGTGCGCTGCGCGGCCTTGGCCTGTGCGAAGGCGGCGGCGCGCGCGGCACCGCGGCGCGAGGCGGTGGCGCCGATGAAGACGATGCTGCCCGCGCCGCGCTGTTTCATGGCGGGAATGACTTCGCGGGCGGCGGCGAAGGCGCCCAGCACGTTGATCCGCCAGGCGTTTTCGAGGTCGGCCGCGCTCACGTCCTCGACGCTGCCCCAGGTGCCTGAGCCCGCGTTGTAAACCAGCGCGTTCACTTCACCCAGGTCTTTACGGACGCTGGCAAAGGCGGCTTTTACCGATTCAGAGTCGGACGCATCGCACGCGTAGGCGCGCGCGTTTCTCAATTCAGCAGCAAGTTTTGTGGAGAGCGTGGTGCTGCGCGAGAGCAGGGCGAGACGAAAACCCGCCTGTGAGAAGCGCTGTGCAATGGCGGCGCCATTGCCGGGACCGATACCGATAACGGCGCAAACCGGTTGAGTCATGATGCGTCTCCAACTGTTTGAAGCAATGCTCTGCGTATGCTACACCGCGACGGTCGGTGCAGCGGGCGTCAGCCGTGCTTGACCTGCACTATGGATTGCTTGTCTTGCTCCCTCCTTTGGAAAAGGAGGGATGGGGAGGATTTTAAAAATCCCCCTCTTTCACACTTTGCTTGTTGGCTGCGCAGTCCTGCTCCGCCAAAAGTCCAGCCCCTACATCCTGTATGGGCGTTCGCGGCGTCGCCGCTCACCCTGCTTCGTGTGAAAGCCCAGGGCAGCCCCGAACACTCCGCAATCCGGCTCCGTGTTCGGGTCCAGGGCGGCCATCCATGGCCGCCCGCTCATCGCTGCGCGACTCGCCCATGGCTGCCCGCTCGGCACTCCGTGCCTCGCCCCCTTTTGCAAAGGGGGAAGTGGAGAAGCTGGTCGCACGCAATGAGCGCAACAGTGCATGCATTTTGCCCTCCTTTGGAAAAGGAGGGCGGGGGTGGATTTGCATTTGAAAATCCCCCTCTTTCGGACTACGCAATCCTGCTGCGTTCGAAAGTCCAAGGCGGCCATTCATGGCCACCCGCTCGGGGTGTTGCGTCTCGCCCCCCTTTTCAAAGGGGGAGACGGCAATGCCGGCAACGCGCGTAAAATTATTTGACGTGAAGGTCAGCTATCCATGAGATCACAAAACGGCATGACGGCCATGGTCCTGCAGCGGCGCGGTGGACCATTAGTGGAACGACAGGTGCTTGTACCCGAGCCGGGGCTGGGCGAGGTGTTGCTCAAGGTGAGTGCCTGCGGCGTGTGCCGCACGGATCTGCACATCCATGACGGTGAACTCGGCGGCGGCAGGCTGCCGGTGTCTATGGGCCATGAAATCGTCGGCACTGTGGTGGCGGTGGGCCCAGGTGTGGCCGGATTCAAAACCGGCGATCGGCTGGGCGTGCCGTGGCTCGGCTGGACCTGCGGCGAGTGTGCTTATTGCCGCAGCGGGCGTGAGAATCTCTGCGAAACAGCGCGCTTTACCGGTTACGACCGCGATGGCGGGTATGCGGAATACGTGCTGGCCGGTCAGCGTTTCTGTCTGCATCTGCCGGATAACTACGATGACGCGCATGCCGCGCCGCTGTTGTGCGCAGGGCTGATCGGTTACCGTGCACTGCGCTTCGCCGGCGATGCGCAACGTCTGGGAATTTACGGCTTCGGCGCGGCGGCGCATATCATCGCGCAGATTGCCGTTGCTCAAGGTCGGCGCGTGTTTGCGTTCACGCGACCGGGCGACGGCAAGACGCAACAGTTTGCGCGCGAACTCGGAGTGCACTGGGCGGGCAGCTCGAATGAAACGCCTCCGGAGCTGCTGGATGGCGCGCTGATTTTCGCGCCGGTGGGCGCGCTGGTGCCGGCCGCGCTCGCTGCGGTGGCCAGGGGCGGCACGGTGGTGTGCGCCGGCATTCACATGAGCGACATCCCTGCGTTTCCCTATCACTTGCTTTGGGGCGAGCGCGTGCTGCGCTCGGTTGCCAATCTTTCACGCAAGGACGGCGAGGAATTCATGCAGACAGTCGAGCGCTGGCCGGTGCGTACCACGGTCACGGAGTTTCCACTCACCCAGGCCAATGAGGCACTGGCCGCGTTGCGCGCGGGGAAACTTAACGGCGCGGTGGTGCTAGTGCCGGAGTCACATGCGTAACGTGCGCCGATTGCATTTCTGCGCAACGGAAATGATTTGTTACATCCTGGTCATGCCCTGACACCACTTTTTCACACGGCGCCGCTATCCTTTGCGGCAGTCAATACAGCTGGCGCACCGGCGTTTTGAGCAGCGTTGACCAAACCGATGTCAGGAGAATCATCATGCAACCTGCAAATCTGAAAATCGCCACGGCATTCGTGCTCGGTGCCGTGCTCGCCGGCGGCATTCCCTTCGCTTTCGCCCAGTCTGCGGACGCGCCTGCTGGCGTGCCGCGCAGCGTCACTGTGCAGCGTGAAGTCACCCGCGGTTTTCCCGCCGGGATGCACCGGAACTGGCGACGCTCGGGACCGGTGGGCGCGGCCATTGCCGATTTGAACGGCATGCGGCGGCTCTATCTGCTTGAGGGCAGGCGCCAGAATCTCGCGGAACTGTACCGCTACGTGCTGAGCAAGACCCAGAATCCGGTATTGCGCAACTATGCCTACCGGCATCTGGCGCGGGCCGAGCTGCAGGTGACGAATACCGACCAGGCCATTGCCACGCTGCGCCAGAGTCTGGACGAAAACCTCGTGCGCCTGAACCAGGCGCCCGCCACCAAGCCGTAGGCATGCGCCGACTACGCAGGTTCACCGCGTGCCGGGTGTGCCGCGCTCCGCTTCCCGGGCGGGGAGCGAGTCACGGTGCACCCGGACACGGAACCTTGTGGCCGCACGCTTGCCCAATGCCCATGAAATAATCCTTGCGCTGCGCAGGTCTGTGTATCCACAGCCTGCGCAAACGTGTCGCCGGGCTGGACCACTGGATGCGGGTCATGAGTGTCACCAAAAAACTGTCCCTGCTTGTGGCGCTGGCGCTGGTCACCAGTGCCTTGTTTGCCGGGCTGCGCTGGTATACCGGCCTGCGCGTGATGCCGCTGGCGCTGGCGGCGGAAGCCCCGTCCCTGGCGGGCACGGTAACGGCGCCGGCTTTTCCGCCCGCACTCGACTGGATCAACACCGGTGGCCGGCCGGTGACGCTCAAGGAACTGCGCGGCAAGGTGGTGCTGCTGGATTTCTGGACCTACGGCTGCATCAATTGTTTCCACATCATTCCCGATCTCGAGAAGCTGCAACAGACCTACGGCCGCAAACTGGTCATCGTCGGCGTGCACTCCGCGAAGTTCGCCACCGAGCGCAAGACTGCGCACATCGCCATGATCGTGCAGCGTTACGGCATCGATCATCCGGTGGTGAACGACCGGAACATGCAGATCTGGAACGCCTACGGCGCCGAAGGCTGGCCCACGCTCACCTTGATTGACCCCGCCGGCAAGATCGTGGGTCAGGTGTCGGGCGAAGGCCATTACGCCCTGCTCAACAAGGCTATCGGCATCCTGGTTACGGGGTTTGGTGCAAAGCACGAGATCAATGACAAGGCGCTGTGGTTCAACGATATCAAATTGACCATGCCGGACACCGAGTTGCTGTATCCCGGCAAGGTGCTGACGGATGCAGCGCACGACCGGCTGTTCATCGCCGACTCCAACCACAATCGCATCGTGGTGACGACGCTCCAGGGCGCGGTGCTGGCGGTGATCGGCAACGGCAAAAAAGGTTTGCACGACGGCGATTACGCGCGCAGCGAATTCGCCTATCCGCAGGGCATGACACTCGCGGGCGACGACACACTCTACGTCGCGGACACCGACAACAACGCCATCCGCAGGGTGGATCTGAAGACCCGCACGGTGACCACCGTGGCCGGCGATGGCAAACAGGTTTATATGACCGAAACCTCAATGCCGGCCAAGGGCTCGGAACTCAATACACCCTGGGCGGTGCTGTGGCACGGCGGACTTTTATATATCGCCATGGCCGGACAGCACCAGTTATGGACTTACAACCCGGTGACGCAGACCATCAAACTTTATGCCGGCAGCGGCAACGAAGGCATTGATGACGGCGCACTCAGTTCAGCAAGTTTCGCGCAGTCCAGTGGGTTCACTACTGACGGCAAGTATTTGTACGTCGCCGATCCCGAGGCCAGCGCCGTGCGGCAAGTCGGTTTCGGTTCCGGGGCGCAGGTGCGCACGCTCGTGGGCACCGGCCTGTTTGATTTCGGCGATGTGGACGGCGTGGGCAACGCAGTGCGCCTGCAACATGATCTCGGCATCGCCTGGCGCGACGGACTCCTATATATAGCCGACACCTACAACAGCAAGATCAAGGTGCTCGATCCCAAGACCCGACGCGTCACCACGCTCGCAGGCGGCAACGACCAGTTCGACGAGCCGGGCGGGGTGAGCGTGGCCGGCAACACCTTGTACGTGGCGGACACCGACCGCAACCGCATCGCGCTCGTGAATCTCAAGACCGGTCAGGTGAGCGCGCTCAAGCTCAGCGATCCGCAGCATCTGCTGGCGGGCGGCTGACAGATCCGCGGCCGCCGTGCAGCGGCCGGAGCTTTTGACTACACTGGGGTCATGGCCAGCGCGCGTCCCGCACCGCAAACCGCCGACCGCAAGCTCGCGTTGCTCGAAGTGCTCGGCTGGGTCGAAGCCGAAGGCATGTTGGCCGCCGATCAGGTGAGTCTGTTGCGCGGACTGGCGGAACGCGGCGTGTACGATGGCCAGCATCCGCTCTCGGTCATCGGCAGACGCGGCTGGCCGGACGCGCGCGATGCCGACAATTCGCTGAATGTCGAGACCCTGACGCAATGGCTGGCGGCGCGCGTCAAGCTCCCGTATTTCCGCATTGATCCCCTGAAACTGGACGTGCGCCGCATCACCGGCGTGATTTCGCAGGGCTACGCCTCGCGCTTCAAGGTGTTGCCGGTGGAAGTCACCAACGACGAGATCGTGGTCGCCACCGCCGAACCCTACGAGCGCGAATGGGAGCGGGAGCTCAAGCAGATCCAGCGCAAGAAGATCCGCCGGGTGCTGGCCAATCCGGACGAGATCAGCCGCTATCTGGTGGAGTTCTATTCGATTTCGCGCTCCGTGATCGGCGCCGAAGCCCAGAATCTCGGGGCCAACGCGCCCGGCATCCAGAATTTAGAGCAGCTCATCGAATTGAGCCGCGCCGGCAAGCTCGATGCCAACGACCAGCATGTGGTGAGCATCGTGGAGTGGCTGCTGCAGTACGCCTTCGAACAGCGCGCCAGCGATATCCACATCGAGCCGCGCCGCGAAGTCGGTCTGGTGCGCTTCCGCATTGACGGCGTGCTGCACCAGGTCTATCAGTTGCCGGCCGCGGTGCTTGCGCCGATCACCAGCCGCATCAAGATCCTGGCGCGCATGGACATCTCGGAAAAGCGCCGTCCGCAGGACGGCCGCATCAAGACGCGCAATCCCAACGGCCAGGAAGTGGAACTGCGCATTTCCAGCATGCCGACTGCGTTCGGCGAAAAACTGGTGATGCGCATTTTCGATCCCACGGTACTGCTGCGCAGCTACCGGGAACTCGGCATTTCCGAGGCGGACGAGAAATTCTGGCAGGCGATGATCGAGAGTCCGCACGGCATCATCCTGGTCACCGGCCCCACCGGTTCCGGCAAGACCACCACGCTGTACACCACGCTCAAGCAACTGGCGCAGCCGGACGTGAACGTGTGCACCGTGGAAGATCCCATCGAAATGGTGGACCCGGCGCTCAACCAGATGCAGGTGCAGCCCAACATCGAACTCACGTTCGCGAACGGGGTGCGCACCCTGCTGCGTCAGGATCCCGACATCATCATGATCGGTGAAATCCGCGATGCCGAGACCGCGGAAATGGCGGTGCAGGCCTCGCTCACCGGGCATCTGGTGCTCTCCACGCTGCACACCAACGATGCGCCTTCGTCGGTGAGCCGCCTGCTGGACCTGGGTGTGCCGCCGTATCTGCTGCAGTCCACGCTGCTGGCGGTGATCGCGCAGCGGCTGGTGCGCGTCCTGTGTCCGAATTGCAAGCAGCCGGCGGAGCTGGACGATGAGGCCTGGGACAGCCTGGTGGCGCCGTGGAAGGCGCAGAACCCCAAGCGCGTCTACAAGGCGGCGGGATGCCTCGAGTGCCGCAATACCGGTTACCGGGGACGCATCGGCCTGTACGAGATGCTGGGATTCTCGCCCGCCATCAAGAAGCTGATTACCGGCAATTTTGATATTGATGCGCTGCGCCAGGAAGCCGTGCGCGGCGGCATGAAGCCCTTGCGCCTGCGCGGCGCCCAAAAGGTGGCCGAAGGTGTGACCACGGTGGACGAAGTGCTGCGCGTGGTGCCGTCGCCCACGACGCACTATTGACGGGTAAGTTCCGGCTTGCGATTTTGGCGAGTGCGCGGCCCCGGCCGCGGTTTGACAACGACGAGGGGAACAACATGAAACGGGTTTTGTTCGGGATTTTGTGGTTCATCGTGTTTTTCATCGTGCTCTACATCATTTACAGCGTGGTGCTGGGAGTAATCGTGGCGCGCGCCACCGGCGCACACGGCCCGATGAATTATCAGGAAGGCCTGCAGGCGGGCATGGCTTTTGCCCAGGCGCATGCACATGCGCTCGCGGTGTGGCGCCTGGTGGTTCTGATAATTGCGATCGTGTTGGCCGTGGCGGGCTCGATCAAGGGCATGCTGCCGGGGACCAGGAAGAAACTTCCGGCTGCTGCGCCTGAATGACGCCCGATCCGGTGGTGACCGCGCCGCGCGCGCGGTCATTGAATGCCTGGCATGCGCTGTGGCTGGTGCTGGGTTACGTGGTCGCCCAGTTCCTGGGGTCGGTGCTCGCGGGCATGGTGTGGGGATTCGGCCAAGGCTTCGAAGCCGCGCTCGAAGGCGCGCGTACCGTCATGCACTCGAAACCGGGTCTTGAGGTTCTCGCCTGGTCGGTGGCGGCGGGTCTGATCCTGGGTGGCGCATGGGCAGTGTACTTTGGCGGGCGTTACGCGGGCAGTGCGTTGCGCAACCCGGAACCCGTGGGCGTCGCCTGGCGCCGCGCCGCTTTCCGCGGATATGCGCTCGCGGTGCTGTTGGCGGTACTGTTGCTGCTGCTGGCTATTCTGCTGGAGCAGATGTATCCGCCGGATTTCACGCGGCTCACCGGACCCGCGGAACAGTTGGCGCGCTCAAGTGGATTGCCGTACGCCGTGTTTCTGGTGTGCGTCGTGTTCATCGCGCCGCCGGTCGAGGAATACATATTCCGCGGCGTCGCCTTTGCCGCCGTGACGCGCAGTTTCGGCGTGCCGGCCGCGGTGCTGCTCACCACGCTGGCGTTCGTGCTGCTGCATTATGCCGACAAGATTCATTATTGGCCGGGCTTCCTGCTGGTGGGAGCGCTCGGACTGGCCGCCGTGGGTTTGCGCCTGCGCTATCAGTCGCTGTGGCCCGGTATCGCATTGCACTGCTGCTACAACGGCATGGTGCTGGCATTGCACTGATTGCTGCCGGTCCGCAACGCGGGCACTCTGTTATTCTGGCCGTACCGCGAGCCGGTTCTGTTGCCACGCACACCCATTCCTCATCGCATGACGCCGCACGAAATCACGCGCCTGCTGCAAGCCGGCATGGCCGAATTGGGCCTGAGTCTGCCCGCCGATGCGCCGACGACGCTGTGCCGTTATATCGAGGTGCTGCAGCAATGGAACCGGAAGTTCAACTTGACGGCAGTGCGTGTCCCCGCGCAGATCGTGAGCCGGCACATCCTCGACAGTCTGGCGGTGGCGCCCTGGGTGCACGGTACGCGCGTGCTGGACGTCGGCACTGGTGCGGGTCTGCCCGGTATCCCGATGGCCGTGGCGTTTCCTGAGCGGCACTTCACGCTGCTCGACAGCAACGGCAAGAAGACCCGCTTTGTAACGCACGCCGCGACCGTGCTGGGGCTGCGCAACGTGGAAGTGGTGCAGGCGCGGGTCGAGGCCTACCGCGCTTCCGAGCCGTTTGCTACCGTGATTACCCGCGCGTTCGCGGCCGTGGGTGAATTCCTCGGGGTTTCCGCGCATCTGGGTGCCGCCGGCACGCGCTGGCTGGCCATGAAGGGCGCGCCGCCGGTGGACGAATTGCAGGCGCTGCCCGCTGGTTTCCGGCTGCTCGCGGTGCATGTGCTCAAGGTGCCGGGACTGGACGCCGCACGCTGTGTGGTGGAAATCGATAAGACGTAATACACATTTACCCCTCTCCCGCTGGCGGGAGAGGCTCGGGTGAGGGTGGCGTTACCTTCACCCCTCATCCACCTTCTCCCCTCAAGGGGCGAAGGGACTAGGCAGTTCCAGTTGGGCTTCGCTGCGCTCAGCCCAACCTACGAAATATTTATGGGACGCATCATCGCCATCACCAACCAGAAAGGCGGCGTGGGCAAAACCACCACCGCAGTGAATCTGGCCGCTTCGCTTGCGGCCACCAAGCGGCGCGTGCTGCTGGTGGACGTGGATCCGCAGGGCAATGCCACCATGGGCTGCGGCGTGGACAAGCACGCACTCACCGCCGGGACTTACGAAGTGCTCATGGGCGAGTGCCCGATCACCGATGCCATCCGTCGCGTGGAGGCCTGCGGCTTCAGCCTGTTGCCCGCCAACAGCGATTTGACCGCGGCCGAAGTGAGTCTCATGCAGGCGCCGCAACGCGAAAGCCGCTTGCGCGCGGCACTCGCTGCGGTGCACGCGGATTACGATTACATCCTGATTGACTGTCCGCCCGCGCTCAACATGCTGACCCTCAACGCGCTGGTGGCGGCGGACAGCGTGTTGATTCCCATGCAGTGCGAGTACTACGCGCTCGAAGGACTGTCGGCGCTGGTGGCCACCATCGAGCGCATCCGGCAGATCAATCCGCGGCTCGAGATCGAAGGCCTGTTGCGCACCATGTTCGACCCGCGCAACAACCTGGCGAACGAAGTTTCTGCGCAACTCATCGAGCATTTCGGCCACAAGGTCTATAACACCATCATTCCGCGCAACGTGCGCCTCGCCGAGGCGCCGAGTTTCGGCATGCCGGCGCTCAAACATGACGCTACCGCACGCGGCGCGCTCGCGTATCTGGCGCTGGCCGGCGAACTGCTGCGCCGCGAAGAGGAACGCGGCGCGGATTCCGGGCATGCTGCTACAATCTCCCGCTCTTCGAGGGAGGCATGAGTGTGGCGTTGAAACGCAAGGGGCTGGGTCGCGGACTGGATGCGTTGCTGGGTGGAGCGCTGCCTGCGGCCGCGGACCAGGCGGCCCACGAGGAGTTGCGCGACATTCCGGTGGACCTGATCCAGCCCGGAAAATATCAGCCGCGCATGCACATGAATGCCGAGAGCCTGCAGGACCTGGCCGATTCCATCAAGGCGCAGGGACTGGTGCAGCCCATTGTTGTTCGCCCGGTCGGCGAACACTCAACGGGGGCACGGCCGCTGGGTAACGTGAGCACGCAACCCGCCGCGGAACGCCGCTACGAAATCATCGCCGGTGAACGCCGCTGGCGCGCCGCGCAGATCGCCGGCCTGCACCACGTGCCCGCGGTGGTGCGCGACGTGCCGGATCGCGCCGCCATCGCCATCGCGCTCATCGAGAACATCCAGCGCGAGAACTTGAATCCTCTGGAAGAAGTCCAGGCGCTGCAGCGCCTGACCAGCGAATTCAGCATGACCCACCAGCAGGCGGCCGAAGCCGTGGGGCGCTCGCGTGCCGCGGTGACCAACCTGTTGCGGTTGCTGGAGCTGACGGCGGAAGCCAAGGAGCTGGTGGAGCGCGGGGATCTGGAGATGGGCCACGCGCGGGCGCTGCTGGCCCTCAAGGGCACGGTGCAGACCGAGGCCGCGCGGCGCGTGGTAGCGCGGCACCTTTCGGTGCGCGACACCGAGAATCTGGTGCGCCGGCTGCTCAAGGAAAATGGCGGCGCCGCACGCGGTACCCGGCGCGTGGACCCCAATATCCGCCAGCTGGAGACCGAGCTCACCCGCAAGCTCGGGGCCACGGTCAAAATCGAGGCCGGCGCCGGCGGCAAGGGCCGGCTGATAATCCAGTACACCAGCCTGGATGAACTGGACGGCATTCTGGTGCGCATCCGCTAGCTTTCCCGGGGGTTTTTGTTGCTGATTTCATTGAAGAAACCCCCGCCAACCCGCTAAAATGCGCCGCTCTCCACGAGCTGGGGCTTATCGTGTAGCCACCCGCTGCCGCACCGGTAACGTCGTGGCTTTTTTGTTGTGCGCGGGGCTGGGTTCATGGCCGGCACGTTTTCGCAGGCGCGGCGCGGGACGTTCCTGATCGTCGGGATGCAACTGGCCGTGGCGCTGCTGGCGGCGCTGGTGGCCGGGGCTCTCGCTGGGTGGCACGCGGCGTGGTCGGCGCTGATCGGCGGCCTGATCAACGTGCTCGCGAGCCTGTATCTGGCGTTCAAGCTGTTTGGCCGGGGACCGGCGGCCGCAGCGGGACAGTGGCTGGGGCGCCTGCTCGCAGGCGAGGCACTGAAGTTTGTCATCACCGTCGTCCTGTTCGTCCTGGCGATTGTGGTGCTGAAGGCGGCGTTTTTGCCGCTGATTCTGGCGTTCATCGCCACCTACGTGGCGTACTGGATCGGGCTGGTTAGGATGGGTCTCGGGAAGGCAGCGTGAGTCGAATGGCGGGCATCACTTCGGACGAATACATCCACCATCACTTGACCTACTGGACGGTGGGCAACGGCGGTTTCTGGACGTTGCACTTGGACACCTTGCTGGTGTCCGTGGCTTTGGGGCTGTTGTTTTTCTTTTCCTTCTGGGTGGTGGCGCGCAAGGCCAGTTCCGGCGTGCCCGGCAAGTGGCAGAACTTCGTCGAAATCGCGGTCACGTTCGTGGATTCCCAGGTGAAGGAGACCTTCCACGGTAAGAACCGGATGGTGGCGCCCATGGCACTCACCATTTTCGTGTGGGTGTGGTTGATGAATTTCATGGACATGATCCCGGTGGATCTGTTCCCGCGCATCGCCGCCTGGATTGCCATGCCCTTCGGCGCCAATCCGGAGCACGTGTATCTCAGGGTGGTGGGCACCAACGATCTCAACATGACCTTTGCGATGTCGTTCAGCGTGTTTGCGCTCATGATCTTCTACAGCTTCAAGGTCAAGGGCGTCAGGGGTTACGGCCGGGAAATCCTGTTCCACCCCTTCAATCACTGGGGCTTCATGCCGGTCAACCTGATGCTGCGCATCGTGGAAGACCTGGCCAAGCCGATCTCGCTGTCATTGCGACTGTTCGGCAACATGTACGCGGGCGAGCTGCTGTTCGTGCTCATCGCGCTGCTGCTGGCGCAATTCACCCACGGTGCGACCGGCGTGGCGCTCGGCATCCTGGGAATCATCTGCGGTTTTGCCTGGACGGTGTTTCACCTGCTGATCATCACCATCCAGGCGTTCATTTTCATGATGTTGTCGGTCGTGTACCTGAGCATGGCGCACGAATCGCATGACATGCACTGAATTTCATTCACCGGGTCAATCAGCCAGAGGAGAGTTTCAATGGATACCGTCAGTTTGATCGCCCAGGTTCAGGGCATGACCGCCGTGGGCGTGGGTCTGATCTTCGGTCTGGGCGCGCTCGGCACCGCCATCGGCTTCGGGATTCTGGGTGGCAAGTTCCTGGAAGGTTGCGCGCGGCAGCCGGAGCTGTCCGGCATGCTGGCCGGCCGCATGTTCCTGATGGCGGGCCTGCTGGACGCCGTGGCCATGATCGGCGTGGGCTTCTCGCTGTACTTCATCTTCGCCAACCCGTTCGTCAGCGCCGTGACCAAGGCGGCAGCTGCGGCGGCGGGGCACTGAGACAGGTTCGCGGCGGGTAGCGAGGGCAAGCGCACATGAACATCAACGTGTCCCTGATCGGCGAAGCCATCGTCTTCGGGTTGTTCATCTGGCTCACCATGAAGTTCATCTGGCCGTACATCACCAAGGCCATGGACGAGCGCGCCAGCAAGATTGCCGAAGGCCTGGCCGCGGGTGAGCGTGGCAGGAAAGATCTGGAAAACGCTCAGGTCAAGTCCACGGAAATCCTGCATGCGGCGCGCGACAAGGGTGGCGAGGTGGTGGAAGTGGCGAACCAGCAGGCCGCGCGCATCCTCGAAGACGCGCGCAAGGATGCACAGGCCGAGCGCCAGCGCCAGGTGGAGGCCGCGAAGGCCGAGATCCAGCAGGAACTCAACCGCGCCAAGGAAGCCTTGCGCGCGGAAGTGGCCAATATTGCCGTGACCGCCGCCGGCCGCATCATTGAGCGCGAGATCGATCCACGCGCCCACAAGGCGCTGCTGGACGAGCTGGCGCGGCAGATTCACTGAGGTCCGGTGGCGGCATGGCTGAAACCCTGACCCTCGCGCGCCCCTACGCCAAAGCCCTGTTCGAGCTGGCGCACGCGCGCCGCGAACCGGAACGCTGGAGCAAACTGCTCGCGTTGCTGGTTACGCTGGTCGGTAATCGCGAAGCCCGGGTGATGCTCGGCGATCCACGCGTGCCGGCCGGAGTGCGCGCTGAAGTCTTGCTGGAGTTGTGCGCCAAATCCGGCCACAAACCGGACACGCAGGAACGCAATTTTGTGCGCCTGCTGGCCGATTACCGGCGCTTGGCGGTGTTGCCCGAGATTGCCGCCGAGTACCGCGCGTTGCGAGAGCAGGCGGAGAGCCTGGTGGAAGTGGAAATGCGTGCCGCCGTGCCCGTGGGTGAAGCCGAGCAGAATACCCTGCGCGTAGCGCTCGAGAAGAAGCTCGAGCGCAAGGTGAAACTCAGCTGCGTGACCGACAAGGCGCTCATCGGCGGCGCGGTGTTGCGCGCCGGCGATCTGGTGATTGACGGTTCGGTGCGCGGCAAGCTCGGGCGCCTGGCCGCGGCCATCATTCAATAAACGTATTGCCCAAGGACTTCGATCATGTCACTCAATCCATCTGAAATCAGCGAGCTCATCCGGCAGCGCATCGAGCACTTCGACGCCGAAGCCGAGGCGCGCAACGTCGGCACCGTGGTGAGCGTCACCGACGGCATCGTGCGCATCCACGGCCTGCAGGCGGCGCAGTACGGCGAAATGCTGGAATTCCCCAAACAGACCTTCGGGCTGGCGCTCAACCTGGAGCGCGACTCGGTGGGCGCGGTGGTGCTCGGGCATTACGAGCACATCTCCGAGGGCGACACGGTCAAGACCACCGGCCGCATTCTCGAAGTGCCGGTGGGACCGGAACTGCTCGGGCGCGTGGTGAACTCGCTGGGCGAGCCGATTGACGGCAAGGGACCCATCAAGACCAAGCTCACCTCACCCATTGAAAAGGTGGCGCCCGGCGTGATTGCGCGCCAGTCGGTCAGCCAGCCGGTGCAGACCGGCTACAAGGCCATTGACTCGATGGTGCCCATCGGCCGCGGCCAGCGCGAACTGGTGATCGGCGACCGCCAGACCGGCAAGACCGCGCTTGCGGTGGACACCATCATCAACCAGAAAGGCAAGAACCTGTTCTGCATCTATGTGGCCGTCGGCCAGAAGAATTCATCGATTGCCGCGGTGGTACGCAAGTTCGAAGAGCACGGCGCCATGGAATACACCACGGTGGTGGCGGTGTCGGCTTCCGAGTCCGCGGCGCTGCAGTACATCGCACCCTACGCCGGCTGCGCCATGGGCGAATACTTCCGCGATCGCGGCCAGGACGCGCTCATCGTGTACGACGACCTGACCAAGCAGGCCTGGGCCTACCGCCAGATTTCGCTGCTGCTACGCCGCCCGCCGGGCCGCGAGGCTTATCCCGGCGACATTTTCTATCTGCACTCGCGCCTGCTGGAGCGCGCGGCGCGCGTCAATGCGCAATACATCGAGCGCATCACCGCGGGCAAGGTCAAAGGCAAGACCGGTTCACTGACCGCGCTGCCGATCATTGAAACCCAGGCGGGCGACGTGTCGGCGTTCGTGCCGACCAACGTGATTTCGATCACCGACGGCCAGATCTTCCTCGAGACCGACCTGTTCAACGCCGGTATCCGGCCCGCCATCAACGCCGGCATTTCGGTGTCGCGCGTGGGCGGCGCGGCGCAGACCAAGATCATCAAGAAACTCGGCGGCGGCGTGAAGTTGGCGCTCGCCCAGTTCCGCGAACTCGCGGCCTTCGCGCAGTTCGCCTCGGACCTGGACGAGGTTACGCGCAAGCAACTGGACCGCGGTCAGCGCGTCACCGAGCTCATGAAGCAGAAACAATATGCGCCGCTCAGCATCGCGGACATGGCGTTGTCGCTGTATGCCGCCAACGAAGGCTATCTGGACGACATTGACGTGAAGAAAGTGGTGGTGTTCGAAGCCGCCATGCACAGCTATTTCCAGGCGCATTTTGGCGCGCTGCGCGACCGCATCAACGCCAGTGGGGATTACAGCAGCGAGATCGAACAGGGCCTGAAGAAGGCGGTCGTGGAATTCAAGAAGACGCAGGCGTGGTGATCTTGATGGCTCCCCTTCATCATTATCTCTCCCCTTTTCAAGGGGAGAGACAAAAGTGAGGGGTTAATCCCCCTCACCCCAACCTCTCCCCCGCAAGGGGAGAGGGGATAAGGAAACAAAGACAGCTACATATATGGCAGGCGCAAAAGAAATCCGCACGCAGATCAAGAGCATCCGCAGCACGCAGAAGATCACCAAGGCCATGCAGATGGTGGCGGCGAGCAAGATGCGCAAGGTGCAGACGCGCATGTCGGCGTCGCGTCCGTACGCGGAAAAGATGCGCAAGGTCATCGGGCATCTGGCCAAGGCCAATCCCGATTATCGCCACCCGTTTATGAGCGCGCGCGAAGTGAAGCGCGTGGGCTTCATCGTGATCGCTTCGGATCGCGGTCTGTGCGGCGGCCTCAACATCAACCTGTTCAAGACCGTGCTGGTCGCGCTGCGCGACTGGCGCGAGAAAAACGTCGAGGCGGAGTTCTGCATCGTCGGCGCCAAGGCGGTGATTTTCTTCCGGCATGTGGGCGGCAAGGTCCGGGCCCAGGCCACGCGCTTGGGCGACACCCCGCACGTCGAGGATCTGGTGGGCGCGGTCAAGGTGATGCTGGACGCCTATCGCGCGGGCGAGGTGGACCGGGTGTTTCTCGTGAACAACGTGTTCGTAAACACCATGCGTCAGCAGCCCACGGTAAGCCAGTTGCTGCCGGTCGCGGGCATCGAGGATCCCGGGCTGCAGGCGCACTGGGACTATATCTACGAGCCCGAGGCCCGCGATCTGCTGGACAGTGTGCTCGGCCGTTACGTGGAATCCCAGGTGTACCAGGGCGCGGTGGAGAACGTCGCGTGTTTCTACGCCGCGCAGATGGTGGCCATGAAATCGGCTTCCGACAATGCCGGCGAGATGATTGATGGGCTGCAGCTCGCCTACAACAAGGCGCGCCAGGCCGGCATCACCAAGGAGCTGGCGGAGATTGTCGGCGGTGCGGCGGCGGTGTGAAGAATTTGTGGAATCGCGGTCGGTACGACCGCTCCCACATTCGAGTGGAAGTTATTGTGGGAGCGGCGGTCTCCGCCGCGATACATGCTGAATTCGGATTTTTGCTGAGGATTGCAACATGAGTTCCGGAAAAGTTGTGCAGGTCATCGGTGCGGTGGTGGACGTGGAATTTCCGCGTGAGGCCATCCCTGAAGTGTATGACGCGCTCAAGCTGGAAGCGGGCGGCCTGACGCTCGAGGTGCAGCAGCAGCTGGGCGACGGCGTAGTGCGCACCATCGCCATGGGCGCATCCGAAGGCCTGAAGCGCGGCCTCACGGTCGAGAATACCGGTGCGCCGATAACGGTGCCGGTCGGCAAGGGCACGCTCGGCCGCATCATGAACGTGCTGGGTGAGCCGGTGGATGAAGCCGGCCCGGTCAAAACCGCCGACTATTGGCCGATACACCGCGCCGCGCCGAGTTACGAAGAGCAGTCGGGCTCAACCGATCTCTTGGAAACCGGCATCAAGGTGATCGACCTCCTGTGCCCGTTCGCCAAGGGCGGCAAGGTCGGACTGTTCGGCGGCGCGGGCGTGGGCAAGACCGTGAACATGCTGGAACTCATCAACAACATCGCCAAGGAGCACTCGGGCCTGTCGGTATTCGCCGGCGTGGGCGAGCGCACGCGCGAAGGCAACGACTTCTACCATGAAATGGCCGAGTCCGGCGTCATCAACCTGAAGAGCCTGAACGATTCCAAGGTGGCGATGGTGTACGGCCAGATGAACGAGCCGCCCGGCAACCGTCTGCGTGTGGCGCTCACCGGCCTTACCATGGCGGAGTACTTCCGCGACGAGGGCCGCGACATCCTGCTGTTCATTGACAACATTTACCGTTACACGCTTGCGGGCACCGAAGTCTCGGCGCTCCTCGGGCGCATGCCGTCGGCCGTGGGTTATCAGCCGACGCTCGCCGAGGAAATGGGCGTGCTGCAGGAACGCATCACCTCCACCAAGAAAGGCTCAATCACTTCCATCCAGGCGGTGTACGTGCCGGCCGACGACTTGACCGATCCTTCGCCCGCCACCACGTTCGCGCACCTGGATTCCACGGTCACGCTGTCGCGCGACATCGCGGCGCTCGGCATTTACCCGGCGGTGGACCCGCTGGATTCCACTTCGCGCATGCTCGATCCCAACGTCATTGGCCAGGAGCATTACGACACCGCGCGCTCGGTGCAGGCGGTGCTGCAACGTTACAAGGAGTTGAAGGACATCATCGCCATCCTCGGCATGGATGAGCTTTCCGAGGAAGACAAGCTCGTGGTGCAGCGTGCGCGCAAGATCCAGCGCTTCCTGTCGCAGCCGTTCCACGTGGCCGAGGTGTTCACCGGTTCGCCCGGCAAGTACGTGCCGCTCAAGGAAACCATCCGCGGCTTCAAGGGCATCGTGGCGGGTGAGTACGACACCCTGCCCGAACAGGCGTTCTACATGGTCGGCGCCATAGACGAAGCGGTCGCCAAGGCCAAGACGCTGTAAGCCGAGGCACGCTAGTCATGGCCATGACTTTTCACGTGGATGTGGTGAGCGCCGAGCAGGAGATTTTCTCCGGCAAGGCCGAGATGGTGTTTGCGCCCGCCGAAATGGGTGAGCTCGGCATCACGCCGCGGCACGCGCCGCTGTTGACCCGCCTCAAACCCGGAACCGTGCGCGTCAAGACCGGCCCGGACGAAGAAGCGGTGTTCTACGTTTCCGGCGGCATCCTCGAAATCCAGCCGCATCTGGTCACGGTGCTGTCCGACACCGCGCTGCGCGCGCGTGACATAGACGAAGCCGCGGCCCTCGAGGCCAAGCGCCGCGCCGAGGAAGCCTTGGCCAATCAATCCGGCGAGGTCGACATCGTGCGCGCCCAGGCGGAACTCATGGAAGCGCTGGCGCGCCTGCGCACGCTGGAGAAAATCCGCAAGCAGCTCGGCGGGCATTGATGGCCCTGCGGCGCCTGGTTTTTCCCTTATCATAAGAATTCCCTGATTCCGGGTTACCGGGCCACCATGCCATTCAGCGTCGTCATCCTGGCCGCGGGTCAGGGCAAGCGCATGCATTCCGATCTGCCCAAGGTATTGCAGCCTTTGGGCGGCCGCAC
>JAGWLP010000028.1 GCA_028864905.1 Gammaproteobacteria bacterium | reverse complement strand
TCATGCGCACGCCGCTCTGGCCCTGAATCACCACGCCCACGCTCTGGCTGATGAGAATCAGCACGATCACCGCGATGATGAGGCTGATGAGGGAACGGTGCAGTTGCATCACGCACCTCCCTTGCCGGTGGTCGCAGCGGGCGGACTGGATACCGTCGCGGCGCCGGCGGCCGGAATCCGGGCCGACGCGCCGGACGCGGTGCCCGCGGCCGGCGCCGGCCGGAACGGCTGGCCGAGCTGTACGGTCACGCTGCCGTTGCGCGTATCGACAATCACCTTGTTGGCATTCGCGAGAATGTCTTCCATAGTGTTCATGTAGAGCTCTTCGCGCGTCAGCGCCGGTGCTTTGCGATAGGCCGCGAGCACCGCGTCAAAGCCCGCGGTGACCGCCTGCGCCTCACCCACCAGAGTGGTGCGGAAGGCGTCGGCTTCCTTGATCCTGGCGTCGGCCGCCGCCTGTGCCTGCGGCAGGAGATTGTCGGCATACGTGTGCGCGGCGGCGGCGGCTTGGCTCGCGTCCTGGCGCGCGGTTTGCACGTCGGCATCCGGGTTGCCCGCGGCTTCGGGCAGGCTGACGCGCTGGAAATCGAGCTGCGTCACCGCGATGCCGGGGGAATAGGCCTGCAACGCCAGGTTGAGGCGCGCGCGCGCATCCGACTCCACCGCGTCGCGCTGGTCGCCGAGTATGCCGGCCAGTGTAGTGCGCGCCACCGCGGTACGCACCGCGGCGTCGGTCAAATCACCCAGCAGCGCCTTGGCGCCGGCGCCCGGTTCTTGCGGCGTAGTCGCAAGCGAAGCGCTGTCGAAAAGAAAATCTGACAGATTGACTACGTGGTAGCGCACCAGCGCGTCCACCACCACCACGTTGCCGTCGGACGTGAGCAGGCGCGTATAGGTGTGGGTGTAATTGCTGCCTTCCGCGCCGTGCACCAGCAGCACGCGGCCCACCGGCCAGGAGATCTGCCAGTGCAGGCCGGGTTCGACGCTGTTCTCGAAACGCCCGAAGATGAAATTCACGCCGCGGTCACCGGGCGCCACCCGATAAAATCCGGACAGCAGCCACGCGATGATGATCGCGGGCACCAGCCACCACAGAACGGCCATGTGGAATTGACGCGGGCGCCCGCCGCGTTTGCCTCCGAACAGGCGACCCAGCCGCTGTTGCAGGTTCTTCAGCGTGCGCTCGAGATCCGGCGGACGCTGCTGCGTGTTCCAGGGATCCTTGTCGTTCCCCGGTTCTTTCCAAACCATAACCCCGTGCTCCCCGTCGCTGTTCATCCACCCAGCAGCGAAGGTTCCAGGCCTTCGCGCTGGCACAGGCGCTGATACTCACTGCGCGGCAATTCCACCTGCAGCAGGTAGCCGCCGCCGTCTCCCGGCCGTTCTTCACGCACCGCTCCGGCGCGGAAAAACGCGGCGCGCGCACGTGCGCGCGTCGGGGCCAGCTCCAGCCAGCCGCGCACGGTTTCGCTGCGCAGGCACACGCCAATGGCCGTGCGCAACGCCTCCAGGCCGGTGCCGCGCGCGGCCGATACCCAGATGCGCCGCGGCCTGCCGTCCGCGCCGTATTCCACCGCCGGCGGCTGGCCGGTCATGTCTATCTTATTGAATACTTCGAGCTGTGGCACCTGCTGCGCACCGATTTCCGCCAACACGTGATTGACGGTCTCTATATATATGTCGCGCTGCGGGTCGCCGGCGTCCACCACGTGCAGCAGCAGCGCCGCGTCCGCGGTTTCCTGCAGGGTGGAGCGGAACGCCGCCACCAGATCGTGCGGCAGTTCGCGAATGAATCCCACGGTGTCCGCGAGCACGGCTTCCCGCCCGGAGTCGAGAGGCAGGCGCCGCAAGGTGGTATCCAGGGTCGCGAACAACTGGTCGGCCACCCACATGTCCGCACCGGTAAGCGCGTTGAAAAGCGTGGACTTGCCGGCGTTGGTGTAACCCACCAGCGATACGGTGGGCACCGCGCGCCGCTGGCGCGTGCGGCGGTTCTGCTGATGCTGCGCCCGCGTGCGTTGCAGGCGCCGCGCGAGCTGCTGGATACGCTTGCCGATCAGGCGGCGGTCGGTTTCCAGCTGGGTTTCACCGGGACCGCGCAGGCCGATGCTGCCGCCGCGCTGCCGCTCCAGGTGCGTCCATCCGCGCACCAGGCGCGTGGCCAGGTGGCGATGCTGAGCGAGTTCCACCTGGAGTTTGCCTTCGAAGCTGCGCGCACGCTGCGCAAAGATGTCGAGGATCAGACCCACGCGGTCCAGCACGCGACAACTGAGAAATTCCTCGAGGTTGCGCTCCTGGCTGGGCGAGAGCGCGTGATTGACCAGCACGAGGTCCGCATGCGTCTCCTGCACCTTGGCGCGCACCTCTTCGGCTTTACCCGTGCCGATGAAAAAATGCGGTTCCGGCACGCGCCGGTTGCCGGTGACCACAGCCAGCACTTCCGCCCCCGCGGCTTTGGCAAGTTCGGTGAATTCCTGGAGCAGTTCCTTGCCGGTGGCGGAGTCGAGGTTGAGGTGAACCAGAACGGCGCGTTCACCGCCCTTGGGACGCTCAAACAATGCGCCGCCCCGGCATGTGTCAGGCAGCGATGTCGCCGCCGGTTTCTCCGCCGCCCGTCTCCGGCATCATGCTGACATGCCGGCTGGGCACCACGGTGGACACCGCATGCTTGTACACCATCTGACTTACGCTGTTCTTGAGCAAAATCACGAACTGATCGAAGGACTCGATCTGCCCTTGCAACTTGATGCCGTTGATCAGATAGATGGATACCGGAATTTTGTCCCGGCGCAACGTGTTGAGAAAGGGTTCTTGCAGAGACTGACCTTTGGTCATGACTCGCCTCCTCGTTGTAATTATGTCGGCCGCTGTATGTCTGTCCATTTGACTATGCGGCTCTGTCAAATACGGCAGCATTGTAGCACAGCAGATTTTACACCCGCGCACTCAACGCGCTGGCAACGTGGGCACACACATCCGGCGCCATGTGGGGCGCGTTGCTGTCGAACCACCGCACCCCGGATTCCGTGTGCAGCCATGTCATTTGCCGTTTGGCATAACGACGCGTGGCCACAATCCCGCGTTGCACCGCGGTCGGCAGATCGCATGCGCCATCCAGGTGTTCCCAAAGCTGGCGATAGCCCACCGAGCGCATCGAGGCATGCGCGCGGGTCAGATCCCCGCGCCGGTGCAGGCCCGCGACTTCCGCCAGCAGGCCCGCGGCCATCATGGCCCGGAAACGCTGCTCTATGCGCGCATGCAGCAGCGCGCGACTAGAGGGACTCACGGCCAATTTGACAAAGCGGTACATGCGGTCTTGGACCGATGCGGCGGCCTGCAGTTCCGACATCGGCCGGCCGGTGAGATAAAAAACTTCCAGCGCGCGCTGGATACGCTGCGGATCGTTGGCGTGGATGCGCGCGGCGGCGGCCGGATCTACGCGCGCCAGCTCCTGGTGCAGCGCCGGCCAGCCCAGGCGCGCCGCGCGCGCGTCCAGTTCCGCGCGTACATGTGCGTCGGCCGTCGGCAATTCCGCCAGTCCCTGCTGCAGCACACGGAAATACAGCATGGTGCCACCCACCAGCAGCGGAATGCGGCCGCGTGCGGTGATTTCGGCCATGGCCGCGCGCGCATCGCGGCGAAAGCGTCCGGCGGAATAGCTCTCCGCCGGATCGAGAATGTCTATCAGACGGTGCGGCGCAACCGCAAGAATCTCCGGTCCCGGCTTGGCGGTGCCGATGTCCATGCCGCGATACACCATCGCGGAATCCACGCTGATGATGTCGCAGGGAAAGCGCCGCACTAGCTCCACCGCCAAGGCGGTCTTGCCCGACGCAGTCGGCCCCATGAGCATGATTGCCAACGGCTTCGAAAGGTCGGCATTCATATTGCGAGCGCGGTTTATTCGTCACCCCCGCGGAAGCGGGGGTCCAGGAATTTAATAACTGGATTCCCGCTTTCGCGGGAATGACAACATAATTCACTATTCATCGGCCACGCAGAAACAATTTGTCCAGGTCGGCCATGCCCAGGTGCGTCCAGGTGGGCCGGCCGTGATTGCACTGATCGGCGCGCGGCGTGCGCTCCATCTCGCGCAGCAGCGCATTCATTTCGGCGATCTCCAGCCGGCGGTGCGCACGCACCGAAGTGTGGCAAGCGCGGGTCGCGAGCACATGGTCGAGCGCGGCGTAGATGCGTCGGCTTTTGCCGTGCTCAACCAGATCCGCAAGCACGTCGCGTAACAACTGCGCCGCGTCCTCGTCTTTGAGCAGCGCAGGAATTTCCCGGATCGCCAGGGATTCAGGACTGCGGCGCTCGATCACGAATCCGCTGCGCGCCAGTTCCGGTGCGTGCGTTTCCGCGCAGTCCGCTTCGGCGCGGGACACCGCGAGGTTTTGCGGCACGAGTAGCGGCTGCGAGGTTACCTGCCCGGACTCCAGAGCCGCCTTCATGCGTTCGTAGGTGATGCGCTCATGTGCGGCGTGCATGTCCACGAGCACCAGACCGTCGGCGGTCGCGGCAAGAATGTAAACGCCGTGCAGTTGCGCAAGCGCGTAACCGAGCGGCGGCACGCCCGCGGTCGCCGCGGGCTGCGCTGACGCCTGCGACGCTGCATGCAATTGCGCATAGGCCGCCATGTCTTCCGCCACGTGCAGCGGCATGGGCTGTTGCGTGTGGATGGCGGGTGCGGGCTGCAGCGTGTCCCGCGCGCCTGCAGTTGCGGGCGTCATGGCCTGCGGCGTGGTGTTCCTGAGCGCGGCTTCCACGGTGCGAAACACGTAGTCGTGCACCAGCCGCCCGTCGCGGAAACGTACTTCGTACTTGGCGGGATGCGCGTTCACGTCCACGCGCGCCGGGTCGAGTTCCAGATACAGCACGTAGGCGGGATGGCGGCCGTGGAACAGCACATCCTGATAGGCGAGTCTTACCGCGTGTGCCAGCAGCTTGTCGCGCACCATGCGACCGTTGACGTAGAAGTACTGCAAATCCGGCTGACTGCGGGAAAACGTCGGGCGCGCGATCCAGCCGCGCAGGATCAGGCCGGTCATGGCCTGCCGGAGGTGCAGCGACTGGCGCACGAACTCCGGCCCGAGCAGCGCCGCCACGCGCTGCGCGTGTTCGCGCGGTTCGCCGGCGGCGTTGAGCGCGTACACGCCGCGCCCGTTGTGACGCGCGTGCAGCGCCACGTCCATGCGCGCCAGCGCCAGGCGCCGCAGCACCGTGTCCACGTGCCCGAATTCGGTGGCTTCGCTGCGCAGGAATTTGCGCCGCGCCGGCGTGTTGAAAAACAGCTCGCGCACTTCGACACTGGTGCCGACCGGATGCGGCAGCGGTGCCGGCGCGCCGTAATGGCCGTGACCGTCCCCTTCGATACGCCAGCCGTGTTCCTCATCGGCGGTGCGCGAAGTGAGGCTGAGGCGCGCAATCGCACCGATACTCGGCAACGCCTCGCCGCGGAACCCCAGGGTAGCCACGCGTTCGAGATCCTCGAGGCTCGCGATCTTGCTGGTGGCGTGGCGCGCCAGCGCCAGGGCGAGTTCCTCGCGCGCAATGCCCTGGCCGTCGTCGCGCACGCGGATCAGGCGTACACCGCCGGCTTCCAGTTCCACGTCAATGCGCGTGGTACCGGCATCCAGGCTGTTCTCCACCAATTCCTTGACCACCGACGCCGGGCGCTCGATGACCTCGCCGGCGGCGATCTGGTTGACGAGCTGCGGGGGCAGTGAGCGGATGGGCATGCGGCACCGCCGCCTAGCTTACCGGCTCACCCGGGCGGGAGAAAGGACGGAATTACTGACCGCGGTTGCGACTGGCGACTTCGTAGCCGTCGGCCGTGATCGCCGGTGCGTTGTGCTGCCGGTGCTGAGCCTTTTCCATGGCCAGTTCCGTGCCGGGTGGCGGATACTGGTCGAAGTAGTTATGCACGCCGGTGAGGATCGCACTCGCGACCTTCTGCTGATACGCGGGGCTTTGCAGCTGACGCGCTTCGCGTGGATTGCTGATGTAGTCCGTTTCCACCAGGATCGAGGGAATGTCCGGGGACTTGAGCACCACGAAGGCCGCTTGTTGCACCTGAGAGCGGTGCATGGAACCCATGCGCGCCAGTTGCTGTGCCACGCGCCCGCCCACTTCCAGGCTGGCCTTGATGGTCGCGGTCTGCGACAGGTCCAGCAGGACCGACGCCAGCATCGGGCTCTTGTCGGAGAGGTCCACGCCGCCGAGCAGATCCGAGTCGTTTTCGCGCTGCGCCAGCAGACGCGCGTGCTCGCTGGTGGCGCCGTGCAGCGAGAGCGCGTACACCGTGGCGCCGTCGGCATAATGATCGTGGGCCGCGTCGCAATGGATGGAAATGAAGATGTCGGCATGCGCGGCGCGCGCGCGCTCGATGCGCTGGCGCAGCGTCAGGTAGTAATCCCCGTCGCGCGTCAGGAACGGCTTGAACCCCGGTAATCCGGCGACCTGCGCTGCCAGACGGCGGGCGATTTGCAGGGTGATGGTCTTTTCCATGACGCCGTGCGGCCCACGCGCCCCGGAATCAATGCCGCCGTGGCCGGCGTCTATTGCCACCACGACGTCGCGTCCGGTCTGCGGCACGGCCTTGCGCGCGGTGAGGACCGGTGCGCGCGCAGCCACGGACTTTTGCGGGTAGAGGTCCACGACCAACTGCGTGCCTGCGCTGGTGTTGCGCAGCAGACTGCGTGGCGTGGTCTGCACCGTGGTATCCAGCACCACCCGCAAGCCCGACTGGCTACGGATACCGCTGCGCAAATCCTTGATCACGCCCTGTCCCGCGGGCAAGACAGCCTGAAGCGCCGTGTTGTCCATGTCTATCACTACCCGGTCGGGGTGGCCGAGAATGAAAATCCGGTATTCCGCCGGTGCCGAGAGGTTAAATATCAGGCTGGCGTGGTCGCCGGCAGGCGCAAAATGCAGTCCCAACACCTCTACCGGCGCCGCCAGCGCCACGGCTGGCAGCAACAGTAAAAAAGTCAGCAAAACCCGCCTGCCCTGACGTTTGTATGGGGACATGGGCTAAGTTATACACAATCCTGTGCGGAATTCAAGCTTTTTTATAATGGATTTATGGAGATACGTTCGTAACTTAGAGTTTGTCCTTAGAGTTCAGCCGCTTCAGGTTCGCCTCCGGTGCCCGGGATAGTACGCAGGCGAGCCAGCCACGCCCGGGTCAGTTGCTCTCCGCGCCCGGTTTGCGACTCGGCCCGGATCGACCGCCCGGACTCGCGGAGCTCGAAATTCAACACAAGGTCGGGCTCGGGCAACCGCCCCTCGCCATGCTCCGGCCATTCGGCAAACACCCATAGATCCGGGTCATCCAGGTCCCGCGCCCCGAGGTATTCCATCTCTTCCGGCCCACGGATGCGGTAAAGATCCAGGTGATACAGCTGGTGCCCGCCGATTTCATAGCCTTCAACCAGCGTGTAGGTCGGACTGCGCACGCGCCCATCGAAGCCCAGGCCTTTGAGCACGCCTCGCACCAGCGTAGTCTTGCCCGTGCCCAACTGGCCGCGCAGATACACGACCGCACCGTTTTGCAGGGAGCGACCCAGCGCCTGGCCCAGCGCATCCATGTCCGCGGCGCTTGGCGCGTTCAGATCGGTCACGCGTTGAGCACCGCGCGCAATTCCGCAATCAGGTCGCGCGCCAGCAGCCCGCGTTCGCCGGCCTTGGCGGCGCGATCTCCGGCGTGCGCGTGCGCCTGCACACCGGCGCGCGCAGCCTCGGACAGCGTCAATCCCTGCGCCACGAGAGCCGCGATGATGCCGGTGAGCGCATCGCCCATGCCAGGCGCCGCCATGCCGGGATTGCCATGCCGGCAAATGGTTGGCGTCTCGCCGTTCGCCGCGACGATGCTCCCCGCACCCTTGAGCACCACGACCGCACGATACTTTTCGGCGATGCGCGCCGCCGCCTTTAGCCGGTCTTGCTGGACTTCCACTACGGATTGCTGCAGCAGGCGCGCGGCTTCACCCGGATGCGGGGTGAGAATCCACTGGCCGCGTGTCTGCGGCTGCGTGGCCAGCAGATTGAGCGCATCCGCGTCCACTACCAGCGGCAGCGGCGTGGCCAGCGCACGCGTGAGCAGTTGCCGGCCCCACTCGCCTTGACCCAACCCGGGGCCCGCGGCGATCACGGTGGCGCGTTCGAAAAGCCCCGCGGCTTCCGCTGCGTCGTCCACGCCGCGCACCATGGCTTCCGGCAGGCCCGCGAGAAACCCCGCGACATGTTCTGGGCGCGTAATGACGCTCACCAGACCCGCCCCACTGCGCAGCGCGGCTCCCGCGCTCAGGCACGGGGCGCCGCCCATGCCGTGATCTCCGCCGATGACGAGCACGTGGCCGAAGTCTCCCTTGTGCGCAGCGCGTGCGCGCCGCGGAAGGGGCGAATGCGCATCGTCCAGCAAGCTCGCATGCGGCGGCATGCTTTCGAATGTCCGCGGAGGCACTTTGAGCATATCGAATTCAAGCTCACCCGTGCAGGACGGCCCGGCACCGGTGAACAAGCCGGCTTTCAAACCAATGAAAGTCTGTGTCACGGTAGCGCGCACCGCTGCGCCCAGGATTGCGCCGGAGTCCGCACTCAGCCCAGACGGAATATCCACCGCCAGCACCGGCTTTCCCGAGGCGTTGATCCGCTCCACCGCCTGCGCCCAGTGATCGCGCAACGGCCGATCGAGACCGATGCCGAAGAGCGCATCCACGATCACGTCCGCTTTGGCCAGCAATTCGCCGGTGAACGGCTGTTCGCGACCTTTCGCCGCCAGAAACCGCTTGCGCGCCATCGCCGCTGCACCCGTGAGCTTCGCCGGGTCGCCGACATTCAGCACCGCCACACGCCGCTTCGCACGCAGCGCCTGCGTTGCGAGCACGTAGCCGTCGCCTGCATTGTTGCCCGCGCCCGCGAACACCACGATGTCGCGCGCTTTCGGCCAGTTTCGTTGCAGCGTCTGCCACGCCGCCGTACCGGCACGCGTCATCAAGGTCAGCGCGGGCACATGCTGATCCTCGATGACGCGCCGGTCGAGTTCGCGCATTTGCGCAGCGGAGTAAAGCGCGGCTGGAAGTTGCGGCATGGAAGCATCATTATATAGAGTCCGTTCATCCCGCAATTCCCCGTCCGAGGCACCGTCATGAGCCAGGCCAGCGTCCGCGTCCCCACGCCCGTCAACGAACCCGTGCTGTCTTACGCACCCGGGAGTCCCGAGCGCGCGGAGCTGAAACAGACGCTGGTGCGCATGGCATCGGAGCGCTTCGAGATCCCGCTGGTCATCGGCGGCGAAGCCGTGCGTACCGGCAAGCTCGCCGAGGTGCGCATGCCGCACGACCACCGGCACGTGCTCGCGATCGTCCATCAGGCCGAGGCTGCGCAGGTACAGGCGGGGATAGCCGCGGCGCTCGCTGCGAAACCGGCCTGGGAGGCGCTGCCCTTCGCCGAGCGCGCAGCCGTATTCCTGCGCGCCGCCGATCTCCTCACCACGAGTTACCGCCCGATCCTCAACGCCTCCACCATGCTCGGGCAGTCGAAGACCGCACATCAGGCGGAAATTGACGCCGCCTGCGAACTCATCGATTTCTTCCGCTTCAACGTGTGGTTTGCGGAATATCTGCTGGCGGAGCAGCCGAACAGCGCGCCGCAGACCTGGAACCGGCTCGACTACCGTGCGCTCGAGGGCTTCGTGTTCGCGGTGACGCCGTTCAATTTCACCTCCATCGCTGGCAACCTGCCCACCGCGCCCGCGCTCATGGGCAATACCGTGGTCTTCAAGCCCTCGCCGTCCGCGATGCTGAGCGCCTGGCAAATCATGGAACTGCTGCGCGCGGCCGGCCTGCCACCCGGCGTCATCAACCTGGTGCAGGGCGATCCCGCGATGATTACCGCGCAGGTGCTCGCACATCCGGATCTCGGCGGCGTGCATTTCACCGGCTCGACGGCGGTGTTCAAGTCCATCTGGCGCACGGTCGGCGAAAACATGCAGAGTTACCGCCAGTATCCGCGTCTGGTGGGCGAGACCGGCGGCAAGGACTTCATCTTTGCGCATGCCTCCGCGGGCGATGATCTCGAAGCGCTCGCCGTCGGCATCGTGCGCGGCGCCTTCGAATACCAGGGGCAGAAATGCTCGGCGGCCGCACGCGCGTTCATCCCGGCGTCCATCTGGCCCAGGCTGCGCGAGCGGCTGGTGGCGCTGACCGGTGAAATCCAGATGGGCGACGTGTGCGATTTCCGCAATTTCATGGGCGCGGTCATACACGAAAACTCATTCAAGAAAATCAGCACTTACCTCGACTACGCACGCAGCGCACCAGGCGTGAAAATCCTCGCGGGTGGCAAGGCGGATCGCACACGCGGCTGGTTCATCGAGCCCACCGTGATCCAAAGCGACAATCCGCAGGACCGGCTGATGTGCGAGGAAATCTTTGGCCCGGTGATCACCATCCACGTGTATCCGGACCAAGCTTACGAGGACACGTTGCGCCTCTGCGACCAGTCCACGCCCTACGCGCTCACCGGCTCGATCTTCGCGCGTGACCGCAAAGCTATCGCTGCCGCATCGCGGCTGCTGCGCCACGCGGCGGGAAATTTCTACATCAATGACAAACCCACCGGCGCGGTCGTCGGACAGCAGCCCTTCGGCGGCAGCCGTGCCTCGGGCACCAACGACAAGGCGGGCTCGTTCCTGAATTTGGTACGCTGGACCTCGCCGCGCACCATCAAGGAAAACTTCGTGCCGCCCACCAAGGTCGGTTATCCATATCAGGGAGCCGAATAACGCCAGTGCCATCCACAGCCGCGATGGATCTCGTGGCACTCGCCGGTCAGATACGCGCGTGGGCACGCGAGCTTGGCTTCCAGCAAACCGGCATCACCGGCATCGAACTTGATGCAGACGAACGCCACCTGCTCGACTGGCTCAAGCAACAACGTCACGGCGACATGGACTACATGCAACACCACGGAACACGCCGCAGCCGGCCGGCGGTACTGGTGCCGGGCACGCTGCGCGTAATCTCGGTACGCATGGATTACTGGCCGGATGACTTGGAAGCAGGTCCGAAAGTTCGCGGCCGCTCTTCCCCCGTCATTCCCGCGAAGGCGGGAATCCAGAATTCTCAAGCGCTGCTGGAGAAGAAAGACCATGCGTATATCGCGCGCTATGCGCTCGGCCGCGACTATCACAAGCTCATGCGTCCGCGCCTGCAAAAACTCGCGGAATGCATACAAAAGGAAATCGGCCCCTTCGGCTACCGCGCGTTTGCGGACAGTGCGCCGGTATTGGAAAAGGCGCTGGCGCGCAACGCCGGTCTGGGCTGGATCGGCAAGCACACCAATCTCATCAACAAAAACGCAGGCTCCTGGTTTTTCCTCGGCGAGCTGTTCACCGACCTGCCGCTGCCGGTGGACGAACCCGCGAAGAATCACTGCGGGAGCTGCCACGCCTGCATGGACGTGTGCCCGACGCAGGCCATCGTTGCGCCCTACGAGGTGGACGCGCGCCGTTGCATCTCCTACCTCACCATCGAGTACAAGGGCTCCATCCCGATAGAACTCCGTAAACCGATGGGCAATCGCGTATTCGGCTGCGACGATTGCCAGTTGGTGTGTCCCTGGAACAAATTCGCACAACACAGCAAGGAAGGCGACTTCAAGCCGCGCCACGGCCTGAATGACGCGCGCCTGGTGGACCTGTTTCACTGGACCGAAGAGGAATTTCTGGCACGCACGCAGGGCAGCGCCCTCCGCCGTGCGGGTTACGAATGCTGGCTCAGGAACCTCGCCGTGGGACTGGGCAACGCGCCCAGTTCACCCGCCATCATCGCCGCGCTGAAGGCGCGTGTGGCTTCCCCCTCGGAACTGGTGCGCGAGCACGTAGCGTGGGCGCTGGCGCAACACGCGGGCTACGACCTGACGGCGCGCGCCTGACTGAACATGCCCTAGCCGTTCTTCCCGTGGCAGTCGCGGAAACGCAGGCCGCTGCCGCAGGGACAAGGGCCGTCGGGCGGCGGCGCAGCCATCTGGTCATTGCGACCGACACTCGCCGGCCGCTGAAAATGGCGTTGCATGCTGAGCTTGTCGAAGGGTCCGATGCGCTCGCGGCCGTCGAATTTGAAATCCGTGTACTCGCCGTGCGCGTCCACATAGTGCAGGAAAGTCTGCACCCACCATTCGCCTTCGAAAGTGTCGCGCCAGTGGGGCACGTCGGCGCCGCGGTAAACCAGCATGTCACCGGGCGCAAGCTCCAGGGCTTTTTGCTCCTTGCCGGATTCCACGCACAGCGGCCAGAGCTTGTCGGCTTGGAAGCCGAGCGCCAACGAGGTGCTGATCTCGCAGGACGGTCGGTCCAGGTGCTTGGGCAACACCGCGCCGCGGCCGTAAATGCGCAGATACGAATAGCACGGCAGCAATTCCAGCCCGGTGGCCTTTTCCACCACCGGCTTGAGTTTCAGCAGCAGGCTTTCGCTGAGCGCGTCGGCATAGCGGCCGATGGCCGCGCGGAACATGTCTTCGCGCTCGTAGTAAGCGGGCCAATGCTGTTGCAGGAGTGCGTAACGCGTGCCGAGTGCGGCACTGTCGGCGCTGATGACGGCGCGCAGCACGGTGTAACCGCTTTCGCGGAACTGGCGTGCGGAGTCCGGCGCTGCCGGCGCCTGGGATGCGGGAACGCTCATGCAAAGTCCGGTGTTTGGCCGCGGCTCAGCTTAATCTTTTGGTTTTGGCAGTCAACCTGGACGTTGGGCTTCGCTACGCTCAGTCCAACCTACGAGACTGTGGAATTGTAGGAGTCGCTGAACCACGATGCTTTAGAGTGCCCAACAAAATCCCCCCTCACTCCCTCTCCCGCCAGGGGAGAGGGGGAAGGTGAAATGCGGCTATTGCAGCTCAGGCGGCCTGGACGGGGATGGCGTTGGACGTGCGGTTAATCCCGTTATGCTCGTCGAGATACACAAGCCGCGGCTTGTGATTCACGGCCTCGGCGGCATTCATCTGGGCATAGGCGCAGATGATCACGATATCGCCCGGATGGGCGCGGTGCGCGGCCGAGCCGTTCATGGAAATGGTCCCGGAGCCCGCCGCGGCGCGGATCGCATAAGTGGTGAAGCGCTCGCCATTGCTAACGTTGTAGATCTGGATCTGCTCATACGGCAGGATACCGGCGGTCTCCAGCAGATTGGCGTCGATCGCGCAGGAACCCTCGTAATCGAGTTCCGCGTGGGTGACGCGCGCGCGGTGTAGCTTGGCTTTGAGCAGAGTGAGTTGCATGCGAATTGAAATGTTCGGGGAACAGCAGCTTTTATTTTACTGCCGGTACCGTACAGGCTCAACTGTTTTGTGGGAGCGGCGGTCCCCGCCGCGATTCATTTGCAGTGACCTGAATATTGTCAATCAGGCGCGCCTTGCCCAACCAGACCGCGGCCAGCACCACAAAATCCCGGGTATTGGTATCCGCAGCAGCGAGCGTATGCGCCGCGCGGATGGAAACATAGTCTGGCCGCAGCTGCGCTGACAGTTTCTGCATGGCCTCGGCTTCCAGCCGGGAGAAATCACGCCGGCCATTGCGCAGCGCGGCGGCGGTTTCGCCGAGCGTGCGATACAGCAGCGGCGCCTGTTGGCGCTCCGCAGGCGTGAGGTACTGGTTACGCGAACTCATGGCCAATCCATCCGCCTCGCGCATTATCGGCACGCCGACGATCTCCACCGGCAGTGACAGGTCGGTCACCAGCCGCCGCACAATCAGCAACTGCTGGTAATCCTTCTCGCCGAACAACGCCACGTCCGGCTGCACGATGTTGAGCAGCTTGAGCACCACGGTGGCAACGCCGCTGAAGTGGCCGGGACGAAATTCCCCGTCCAGAATCGCTGACAGACCCGGCACCTCCACGCGCGTGACCTGGTCCCGACCTCCCGGGTACATTTCTTCCACGGCCGGCGCAAACAGCAGGTCGGCCCGCACCGCCTGCAACTTGGCCTGGTCCGCTTCCAGCGTGCGTGGATAACTCTGATAGTCCTCGCCCGGACCGAATTGCAGCGGATTGACGAATATGCTCACGACTGCGCGCGTCGCATGCCTGTGCGCTTCCTCCACGAGCTTTAGGTGGCCCGCATGCAGATTGCCCATGGTGGGCACGAGCGCAATGCGCTCGCCGGCAAGCCGCCAGCGCTGCACCTGGTCGCGGAGTCCGGTTACACCGTGAACAGCGGGCATGCAAAACCTTGAGAACGTTGCGTGTAGTGCTGACTAATCAAAACAATGTTCGGGCGCCGGGTAACTTTTATCCTTCACTGCCTTCACATAGGCTTCGACCGCGGCGCGCGGGCTGCCCGCCCCCTGCATGAAATTGCGCACGAATTTCGGACGCCGGCCCGGCGTAATGTCGAGCATGTCGTAGAGCACGAGGATCTGGCCGTCCACCCCGGGACCGGCGCCGATGCCGATCACCGGAACCTTTACCTTCGCGGTGATTCTGGCGGCCAGCGTTTGTGGCACCAACTCCAGGAGGATGATGTCGGCGCCCGCCTTTTCCAGCGCGAGCGCATCCTTGAGCATCTGCCGCGCCGCCGCCGCGCCGCGACCCTGGACCTTGAAACCGCCGAGCTTGTGCACGTTCTGCGGCCGCAAACCCAGATGCGCGCACACCGGCACGCCGTTTTCATTCAGATAGCGCACGATATCCGCCTGATGGCCGCTGCCTTCCAGCTTCACCATTTGCGCGCCGCTTTGCTGCATCAGGCGCGCGGCATTGTCGAGCGCGCGTTCTGGAGTGGGGTAACTCATGAACGGCATATCCACGATGAAAAATGCGCGTTTCAGGCCGCGGGCCACCACCCGGCTGTGATAGACCATGTCATCCATGATCACGGGCACGGTGGTAGCGTGACCCTGAATGACGTTGCCCAGTGAATCCCCCACCAGCACGATATCCACGCCGGCGTGGTCAAGCAGCGCGGCAAAGCTCGCGTCGTAGGCCGTGAGGCAGGCAATTTTCTCGCCCGCCGCCTTCATCTTGGAAAGCGATGCGAGCGTAAGCTTCTCGGCCCCATCGCGCTTTTCCGGCTGGGTGTACACGGGAACTCCTGTTCAGTCCGGCTCCAGCATGACGGGACGAAGCGCAAACATCAAGCCCGGCGCGCCACCGGGTTGAAATAATGCCGGCCGCTGCGCACACGCTGTATTTCGGCGACCAGTTGCGCGTAATCCGCCTCGCTGTCCACGACGTTGATGTCGCTCGCGTTCACGATCAGCAGCGGCGAACGGTCGTAATGGTGGAAGAAATTCGCATACGCGCCGACCACGCGCTCAAGATAATCACGCCGGATGAAGCGTTCGTAGTCCGCAGCACGACGCGCGATGCGCCGCAGGAGCACCTCGACCGGCGCCTGCAGGTACACCACCAGATCCGGGGCCGGCGCATCCACAGTCAGATGCTGATACACCTGTTCATACAGGGCGAATTCATCGTCGTCCAGGTTGAGCTGGGCGAACAGCCGGTCTTTTTCCAGCATGAAATCCGCGACGCGCGCGGGCGTGAAGATGTCGCCCTGGCGCAGCTGCTGCAACTGACGTGCGCGCTGGAACAGGAACGACAGCTGCGTGGGCAGCGCGGCGTGCACGGGATCGCGGTAAAAGCGTTCCAGGAACGGATTTTCCTCGGCATGTTCGAGCAGCAGTTCCGCACCGAGCGTTTCCGCCAGCAGTTGCGCCAGACTGGTCTTGCCCACGCCGATGGGACCCTCGACGACCAGATAGCGGGACCGGGCTTCAGGCATGCGCACCCTCCTCGTAGAGCCGGATCGCCGGCGAGCGGCAATGCTCACGCAGCACGCGCACCGGGCCGTGGCCGGGAATCACCAGGTCCGGCGCCAGCTCGGCCAGAGGATACAGGACGAAGCTGCGCTTATGCAGCTCCGGGTGCGGCAGCGTCAGTTCCTTCGTCTGCAACACGAGCGCGCCGTACATCAGCAGGTCGAGATCCAGGCTGCGTGCGCCCCAGCGGTTGTCGGGACTGCGCTGCCGGCCGTGCTGCGTTTCGATGGCCAGCAAATGCCGCATCAGCTCCTGCGGATCGAGTTGCGTCTCCAGCGCGGCGACGGCGTTGAGGTAATCCGGCTGATCCTTTGGTCCCAAGGGCTTGCTCAAGTAGAAGCGCGAATGCGACAGCATGCGCGTATCCGGCAACTGTGCGAGTTCGGCGAGCGTATCCCGCAACTGCGCGGCGGGATCGTTCAGATTGGCGCCGAGGCCGATGTATGCGCTGACGGGCGCACGCATGCTCAGGCCGGTGCGGATACTTTGTGCCGCCGCCGGCGCCGCGAACGCCGTCGCCGGCCGACCGCTGCGACCGTTGCAGGCGCCAACAGCTCGCGCTCGGCATCGGTGCCGGCCGCTTGCAGGCGCGTCCACCAGCCGGTCAGTTCCGCATCCACTTCACCGGCTTCGGCACGCAGCATCAGGAAATCATAGGCGGCGCGGAAGCGCGGATGCGCCAGGAACCGCAACGGCCGCTTGCCCTCGCGCTGCAGAAACCGCGGCTGCATCTGATAGATCTCGATCATGGGCGTGGCGAAGCGGCGCGGCAGCGCCACATGCGCAACCTGTTCGAATACCAGCTCATCCGCGGCCTGCCGCAGGGCTTCAACCGGATGCGTACCCGTGCTTTCTAGCTTGGCGGCCCGCTGGCGTACCGGCTCCCACATGAGTGCGGCGAACAGGAACGCCGGGGTGACCGGTTTGTCTTCGGTGACACGCGTGTCGGTGCTGACAAGCGCACGGCTTATGAAGGTGTGCGGAAAACCCTGCTCCTCGGTATCCAGCAGCGAATCGGTGCGCGGAAACAGGCGGGCGAACAGACCGTAACGGCGCAGATGCTCGAATGCCTGGGCGCCGAACCCGTAAAGGAACAGCTTGAGGATTTCCTCGAACAGTCGGGCCAGCGGAATGTCCGCCAGCAGCGGCGCGAGTTCCGCAATCGGCGCCGCGGTATCCGGGTGCACGCGGAAACCGAGCTTGGCCGCAAAGCGCGCGGCGCGCAGCATGCGCACCGGATCCTCGCGATAGCGGGTCGCGGGATCGCCGATCAGCCGCAGCACGCCGGCGTGCAGGTCCGCAAGACCGCCCACGTAATCGCGTACCGAAAAATCGCGGATGTCGTAATACAGCGCATTAACGCTGAAATCGCGGCGCAAAGCGTCTTCTTCGAGCGTGCCGTAGGTGTTGTCGCGCAGAATGCGGCCGTTGTCGCTGGCGCTGCCGGCCGCCGCTTCCTCGGCCACCGCGCGATTGGCGCGGAAGGTGGCGACTTCGATGATTTCGCGGCCGAACTGCACGTGTGCGAGGCGGAAGCGCCGGCCGATGATGCGGCAGTTGCGAAACAGGGCGCGCACTTCTTCCGGCCGCGCGTCGGTGGCCACGTCGAAGTCCTTGGGCTCGCGCCCGAGCAGCAAATCGCGCACCCCGCCGCCCACCATGTAGGATTCATAGCCGGCACTCTTCAGCCGGTACAGCACCTTGAGGGCGCTTTCGGAAATACGGGAGCGCGAGATATTGTGCTCGGCGCGCGGAACGATGACGGGGGAAATAACGGAAGGTTCCTGTGTGTGCATGCAATCCGGAAGCTTGCCTGGTATTGGAATTGAACTTGAGCAAATCCGGGCGGCCCGTATAATACCACTCCCCTTGCATCCCCGCTCCCTTCGTCTAGAGGCCTAGGACGGAGCCCTCTCAAGGCTTAAACACCGGTTCGAATCCGGTAGGGAGCGCCAATGA